>DATKMC010000059.1:0-12098 GCA_035542115.1 Methanomicrobiales archaeon
CATAGAATAATCTCAATTATCAGTTTGTTACGAGAGAGTGTTTCCCCTCCGCCCGCATGCACCCCCACCCCCGCCACCCGCCCTGAACACCTCGCAAGAGAATGACAATTGGGCAGGATGGGGGAAGGCTTGACGCCATGAAGGCGAACTCAGGAATCGGTGGTCCCAGTTTGCCGGAAAAAAAGATTCGTGCGAGAATTGGGGGGAAATCCCCCGGATTCCTGTGAAAAAGGGTATCAGGCCGACGGGGCCGGGGCGGGTGCCGCGGCCTTCTCTTCCGGCTTTGCCTCGGGTGCCGGCGCAGGGGCCGCAGCTGGAGCCGCGGGCGCTGCCGCCGGCTTCTCCTCGGGGGGCTCGGGCGCGGCCTGCCCCGGGCCGGCCTCCTCCACCTTCCGCTCGGGCTCGAGCCGGGACTTGATGAGCTCCACCCTGCGCACGGGGTAAATGGGCTTCACGAGCTTGAAGAGCTCCTTCGTCACCTCGCCGGAGACCATCTCCTTCACGAAGGCCGGGAACTCCCGCTGGGCCGCGTACGCCTGGAGGAACCGGGTCATCGCGGACCGGATGGCATGGACCTGCGAGAGGTTCGCCCTCGTGAGGGTGAGGCAGGTCATGGTGATCCGGAGGGTCTTCCCATCCTTCGTCGTGACCGGGAGGATTGTGTCGATGCGCGAGGTGCGCCGCTTCACCATGGAGCGCATGTAGTCCCTGGTCAGCTCGTGGCCCACGAACTCCGTGTAGGCGGCATCGCCCGCGACGCTCGTGACCTTCACCCGGATCTTGATGTGCTGCTTCGTGTAATCCTGGATGATCTCGCCGAGGCTCGTCTGGAGGATCCGGCCCATCACGGTGGAGGGATCGCTCGAGATGGTGTCCCCGATGTAGCTTTTGCCGAAGACCTCGGGCACATGGATCCTGTACCATGCCTTTGCCTTCCAGCCCTCGACTTTTCTTCCCATCTGACTCTTCTTTGCCATACTTTTCACTTCTCCTTCACAGGAATCTGAATACCTCGTTCAATGATCCCACACGATTCGCTACCGCGGCGGGCCAGCCCGCCGGATCAAAGCCCTTCTGGGCGAGGAAGGCTGCGGTCCACCGTTCGAGGCCGATGCCCGAGCAGCCGGACCAGCACTCCTCCCCGCTCTGGATCTTCACGTTGAACCCCTTCGGGTACTTGTCCCCGTTCACCGAGACGTTCTGGAACTCGAGCCAGGTCCCGCTGTACGGGAGGATGGCCTCGTAGTCGGTGGTCCCGACGGTTTCGCAGCCGCAGGCGCCGACCATCCCCTCCTGGGCCATGAACCATGGGGTGACCTTTGCGCACCGCCACTCGAGCTCGAGGAGCTCGTTGAAGACCCGGGTGTAGGCCCGGTGGAGCTCCTCGGCCATCTTCACCGTCTGGTCCACGGTGCCGAACCAGACGATCTCGATCCGGTGGAACTCGTCCACCCGCTCGATGCCATGGATGCCCCCGCTCTCGTACCGGTGGGAGGTGCCGCTCCGGTCAAAGACCTTCACCGGGAGTGAGGCGTTCGCCACCGTCCGGCCCTGGACGAAGGGCCAGAAGGAGGGGCACTGGGCATAGCAGAGGGCCCCGATGGGCCCGTCGATCCGGTCCCGGAGCATGCCGACCGGGACCTCGCCCGTCACCTTGAAGTAGTCTGCCACGTCCTCCCAGAAGCCAGGGTCTCGGGTTTTCGGGGTGCAGACATAGTAGATCTCGGGATAGACCCCCTTCGCGTGCCCCGACCGTGAAAGGACGTCCCAGGTGTCCAGCTTGGGGAAGATCATCTCCGCAAAGCCGAGGGGCCTGATGATCTCCTCCTCGACGATGGAGGTGAAGGCCCGGAAGAGCTGGATCGGCTGGGGGCCGTAGATCCACTGCCCCCGGGAGGACCCGTGCCGGATCCAGTGCCGCTTCTCCATCTCCTCGGTGGGGTTGCCCGTGTAGGGCCGCTCATGCTTCGGGCTCTCGTACATGAGCTCCCAGTGCTCGGTCTTCCCGCCATAGGAGATGGCCTCTGCCTTCTCCTCGATGAGCTTCACGATCCGGTCGGGGACCCGGTTCTCCAGGTCCTGGGTCGTGACCGCGAGGTCGAGGATCACCCCGTCAGGTTTACGCTCGACTTTCTGGATGAAGGGGATGCGCGGGATGGCGGTTTCCGGGACACCGGCGGGGAGGGTGACCGAGAACTCCCCCACCGAGATCTCCCGGAGGCCCAGGTGATGCTTCCCGAGAGCCTGGGCAACATGCTTCCTGAAACGGAAGAGCGCGTCGTGGGCCCTCGTGTACCCGCCGCTCTCGATGGCGAGGGAGAGGAGATTCCCCTCGGTCTCCCACCAGCTGATCCTCCCGACCTCCCCGGCCGGGACGCCTTTCGGGACGCCCTTCACGAAGAGCTGCCCGTTCGCCTCCTTCACGGCAAGCTCCAGGGCGTTCTTCGCCTCCGGCCCGATGGGGCCGGAAAACGTGATGCCGGCCTTCAGGGAGAAGCACACCTGCATACGTCCTCCGCGATGGCGAGGTTCATGAGGTAGTCATCCACCGATGCGATGATGGACCGGAGGTTCGCGCCTTCGATCTCCGTCACCACGACGCCGTCCCCTGCGCGGGTCCTCATGGAGGCGAGGTTGTCAGGCGCGAGGGCACACGCGACCCGGGCGGGGTCCCGGTGGGTGGTGGTGATGGTTCCTGCAATGGGGGTCATGCCGCCACCGCCCCGGCAAGGCCCTTCTTGAACCGGTCCAGGTGTTTTGCGCCGATGGTCGCCCCTGCCCGGCACCGGTGGCCGCCGCCGTCCCCGTCGCATCTCCGGGCGAGCTCCCGGAGGACTGCCTCGAGGTCCATCCGGACGCCCTCCGGGCACCGGGCCGAGACATGCCAGGACTCCCCCTCGGGGGCAAAGACGAAGACCGGCCGGTCGCCCTCCCGGGTGAGGACGAGGGCGTCGGCCACGGGGCCGTTCACCGCTGGGTCCCCTATCCCGTACCACCCGTCCGTTTCCAGGGGCTGTGCCGTCCGTATGCCCTCGATGACCCTGGCACGGTAGGACCGGAAGGCCTCCCAGGCGGCGTCACCGTTGGGCCGGCGGGAGAGGAGGAGAGAGGCCCCGAGGCCGCCCAGCCCCGCCCGGCCGCAGGCGTCCACCACGGCGGCGAGGGAGTGGAGGCCGGGGATGGCCTCCTTCTCGAGGGTGTAGGTATCCCCGTAGAGGGACTCGAGCCCCCGGGCGGACCCGGCGTACCCGGCTCTGAGGACCACGAGGGAGAGGAGGGCGTCGAGAGCGGTCTTCTCCCCGTCGGTGCACTCCTCCACGATCTTCCGGGCCGCCGGCTCGTCGCCGCTGATCCCGGGGAGATAGGGCCGGGTGGAGAGGGCGAGGGACTCGGGGAGGTCCCTCCCCGGGAGCACGAGGCCCCTGCCCGGCGTGATGTACCCGTTCGCGATCCCGTCGTTCAGGATTCCGCGGTTCGCGCCGGTGCAGGCCTGCCGGTCCCCGATCATCCCGACGAGGGCGAGGCCGGCGAGGTCCCGGTTCTCCCCCATGTGCTGGGCCACGAGGTACGCGGTGGCCGCGGCCGCCACCTCCGCCCCTGCCGAGGGCTCCGCCCGGGCTGGGTTCACGTGGAACTCCCCGCCGAACCGGGGCGGGTGGTGGTCGATGACCATGACCTGGGGCGGGAGGTCCTCCCGGGATCCCCCGAAGTCGCAGAGGAGGACGCCTCCCTCGCCCCCGAGCTCCCCGGGCCCGATCCGGGGGCTGCACCGGAGCCGGAAGGCCCTGCCCGCCCGGTGGAGGGCCGTCGCAACGATGGCCGCCGCCGCGATCCCGTCCGCGTCATGGTGGGCATGGATCTCCACGAACTCCTGGGCGAGGAGGTGGTGTCCGAGCTGTTCTGCATCTGCTTCGAGAGGCATGCGCATCAGCGGGAGAGGAGGATCTCGGCGGTCTCCGGCTTGTAGACCCAGTCCTGCGGGAGGGCACCTGCCCGGATATAGTACTTCACGAGCCGGCGCACCTTGGACTCGATGAGCTGGAGCTGCCGCTTGTTGTACAGGTCGTTCTTGTTCGTGGCCAGGTGCTTCCTGAGGCCGAGAGCCTTCTCGATGAGGTTCCTGAGGTCCTCGGGGATCCTGGACTCCATCCCCATCTCGCGGAGCATCTGGCCGAGGCGCTTCCCCGTCGCGAGTTTCACGTCGGGAACCCCGAACTTGTCCCTGAGGAGGAGGCCGATCTCGGCCGCGGATCTCCCCTGCTTCCGTTGCTCCTTAATGACCTTCTCGATCTCCTTTGCGTCGGTGTTGGACCAGGCCGGAGCTTCCTTGCGGTAGGGGCGTACCGACCCTGCCTTCCCCCTCCGGCGGGCATGCATTCTCGCCATTTCGGTATTTCCTCCTTTGCAGGAGACTGGAAGTCCTGGACTGGACGTCCGGAAAAGAGCCGCTGGCAGCCCTTGGTAATCCCGGAGCCCGTCACCGGGCCATGCCCTGGGGCACGTCGGACTTACAATCGCCGGCACCTCGTTCCAGGTGCAGTATTCACTTTTCCGGGCCCGCTCATAAGGGTATCGCTGGCCCTCGAACCCTTTTTTTGGGGGGAGCTTATAAGGAGTTCCCCTCCCAAGATACTGGCAGGAACCGTTGATTCCATGATCGGGAAGATCTCGGACGAGCGGGTCATAAAGATCCTCTGGGCCGTCTCGATACCGACCACCACCCTCGTTGCCATCCTTGTCACCGTCTTTTCCGTAATGAGGGGGATAACCGATGTCTTTCCGCACCTCTACTACCTCCCCATCATCCTGAACTCCTACCAGAACCCGAGGAAGGCACTCCCCTTCGCCCTGCTCCTCGGCGGGACGTATGCCGGGCTCGTCTACCTCCTCAGCGGCTTTGAGGTCGATCCCTTCGTGAAGGCTCTCATCCGGGTCCTCATCTTTGCATGGGTCGCAGCCATCATATCGTACCTGTCAGGGAACCTGGAGCGGAGGAACCAGATCCTCTCGGCGATGAACGAGATCATCGCGGCTGCATCGACATCGGCGACCCTGGACGAGATCCTCTCGACCTCGGGGAAGAAGATCCGGGGGATCCTCGCCTCAGAGACCGTGATGGTCTTTCTCATCGACCGTGACGGGAAGAGGGGCATCCTGCGCTACCAGGAGGGCCTCCAGGAGACTACCCTTAGGGGTCTTGGATCCATAGACCTGCAGGGCGAGCCCTTCCGCCGGATACTTGCAGGAGGGGTGCCGGAGATTACCTGTGAAGGGTGCTTCTTCGGGGATATCCCCTTCCCGAATGTTTGGTCTTTTGTTGTCATCCCCCTCTCTGCGGGAGCCCAGGCTCTCGGGGTCATCACCGCGGGGTGCAGGAAAGCGAGCCCCCTGGAAAAGGACGAGATGGCCATGCTCGGGTCAGTCGCCCGGGCCGTCGGGAGCGCGGTGAAGAAGGCCCTCCTCCAGGAGGAGCTCGGGGAGGCGAACACGAAGGCCAACCTCTACCTGGACATCATGTCCCATGATATCAACAACGTGAACACCGTCTCCATCGGCTATGCCCAGATCCTTGAGGAGATGGTGACCGGCCGGGCGAGGGAAATCCTCGGGAAGATGGAGGCCGCCGTCCAGGCGAGCGTTGGGATCATCCGCAACGTTTCCACCATCCGGAGGATCCAGGAGGCCTCGCAGGCGAACCGGCTCCTGGACCTCGACCCGGTCATCCGGTCGGAGCTCGACCACCACCCCGATGTCACCCTCCACTATGACGGGACGACGGCAAGGGTCTGCGCGAACAGCCTCCTCTCCGAGGTCTTCCGGAACCTCGTGGGGAACAGCGCCAAGTTCGGGGGTAAGGGGGTGGAGATCTGGATCCGGGTCATGGACGGCGGAGACCAGGTGACCGTCGCCGTGGAGGACAGCGGGCCCGGCATCGCCGACGAGCTGAAACCCGTCCTCTTCAGCCGGTTCCAGCGGGGGAAGACGACGAAGAGCGGCAAGGGCCTTGGCCTCTACATCTGCCGGATGATCGTCGAGGGGTACGGGGGTAGCATCCGGGCCGGGGACCGGGTCGAGGGGGACCCGAAGAAGGGGGCGGCCATCCGGTTCACCCTCCCGAAGAGCTGCCCGGCGTGAGAGAAAGTTTCTATATGGGAGAGCCATGATACTTTATCCTGCATTCCTTGCGATAGTAGTCTAGCGGCAGGACAGAGGCTTCCCAAGCCTTTAGCCCGGGTTCGAATCCCGGCTATCGCATCAAGGATCCTATGGAGACCCCTGATACCTACGGGATAAGCATCATCTGCGAGCACCGGCCCGGGGTGCTCAGGGACATCGCAACGGTGGTTGCCGCCCACGAGGCGAACATCCTCATCGTCCAGCAGTCCCTCATCCCCTCGGGGCCCCGCAACGGCTGCGCCTCCCTCTACTTCGAACTCGAGGGCGGGGACAACCAGGAGCTGCTCATCGCCGACCTCCTCAACCTCCCGGCTGTCCGCGACGTCGTCACCTATGCCCCCTTCTCCAGGATCTTCGGGTCCCGGGTCATCATCATCGGCGGGGGCGCCCAGGTGGCCCAGGTGGCCCTCGGGGCGGTGAACGAGGCCGACCGGCACAACATTAGGGGCGAGCGGATCTCGGTGGACACCATCCCCCTCGTGGGGGAGGAGGACCTCGCCCAGGCCGTGGACGCCGTGGTCCGGCTCCCGAGGGCCCAGATCCTCGTCCTCGCGGGGTCCCTCATGGGCGGGAAGATCTCCGAGGCGGTGGACCGGGTCCGGGAGGCAGGGATCCCGGTCATCGCCCTCAAGATGGCGGGCTCGGTCCCGAGGCATGCTGACCTCGTGGTCACCGACCCCATCCAGGCGGGCGTCTTTGCCGTGATGCACGTCTCCCGGTACGCAAAGTTCGACATCGGCCGGGTGCGTGGCGAGGAGTTCTGATGGACATCGTGGAGAGGGCCGTGCAGGTCCTCCGACGGGACGGGATCATCGTCTACCCCACGGACACCGTCTACGGCCTCGGCGGGGACGCCTTCTCCGACGAGGCCATCCTCAGGGTGTACGAGGCCAAGGGCCGGCCCGTGGGAAAGCCCATCTCCATCGCCGTCTCGGACACGGACATGCTCTGCGCCGTCGCCTGCGCCGACGAATTCGCCCTCGGCTTCGCGGGCCGGTTCCTCCCCGGACCGGTGACCGTTATCCTCGAGGCCCGGTCCTGCGTCCCCCCGCTCCTCACGGGGGGGACGGGGAGGATTGGCATCCGGATCCCGGCCTATGACCTGGCCCTCGGGATCATCAGCGGCTTCGATTCCCCCATCACGGCGACGAGCGCGAACATGGCAGGGGAGAAGGACCCGGCGAGCCCTAACGAGGTCCGGGTCCCGTACGACCTCCTCGTGGACGGCGGGGTCCTTCCGGGCACCCCGAGCACCGTTGTCGACCTCGTGGACCTGCGGGTCCTCCGCGAGGGTGCCCTCGCGAACGAGGTGGCCGCGTACCTCCGGGAGGAGGGCGGGCCGGGTGCATGAAGGGATCCGGGCGGGCAGGGCACCTGGGGGGGTCCCGGCGGGGGAGCCCATAACGAGTGCATCCGGGCCCAGGGGCCGTAAAAAGGGATCCGGGCGGGCCGGGGGTGGGAAGCCCCTCCGGCCCCGGGACTTCGTGGAGGACCGGCGGGGCTGGCTCTACTCGGTCGCAGCCTATGACAACGCCGACCGGGTGGGGTGTGTCCTCAGGTACGTGCCCGACTCCTCGGGCGACCGGGTGAACCCGGAGGGGACCCGGTGCCGGAAGATCGACTTCGAGGAGTCCTTCAGGCTCGTCGGGGATGAGGAGCCATCCTATCTCGAGGATGTCCTCCGGATCCCGCGGGGGGCCATAACCCGGGTCTACAAGCCGGAGGAGCGGCTCGCCTTCTGTGCCGCCAGGGACCCGCGGGTGGCGGAACTCGTCGATATCTTCTCCCTCCCGGCGGGATCTCTCGGGTGCACGGGCTCCCGGCTCCTGGGGCTCGAGTGTCCTTCCTCTGACATCGACCTCGTCGTGTACGGCCGCGCCTTCTTCCGGGCGAGGGAGATCCTCAGGGAGGCCGTCGGGTGCGGGCGGGTCGACGGCCTCTCGCCGGAGATGTGGAGGACGATCTATGCCAAGCGGGAGCCGGAGATTCCCTTTCCCGCCTTCCTCCTCCACGAGCAGCGGAAGTGGAACCGGGGGGAGATCGGGGGTACCTACTTCGACCTCCTCTACACCCGGTCCTATGACGACCTCGACGGGGCCGCGACCCTACGCGGGAAGCGGATCGGGAAAAGGACCCTCGAGGCACGGGTCACCGACGCGACCCATTCGTACGATACCCCTGCGAGCTACCTGGTGGACCACGGCGAGGTGAGTCGGATTCTCTCCTTCACCCACACCTACTCCGGGCAGGCCCTCGGGGGCGAAACCGTGGAGGCCTGCGGGGTGCTCGAGGAGCACGGGGACGAGCTCTGGCTCGTGGTAGGCACCACGAGGACTGCCCGGGGGGAGTATATCGTCTCGAGGACGCTTCTCGAGGAACAGGGGTAACTGGCAACGGCCCGCCCTGCTTTAGACCCGGAACAGGTCGGTGAGGCGTTTCCCTCCGGCGTGGCACTGGTCCCGGTGCGGGCACCAGGTGCAGGGTGCGGCGACCGGTTTCTTCGGAATCTGGCCGCCCCGGATCCGCCGCACCGCCTCCGCCGCCCGGATCACCGACCTGCGGTCCCGGGGCTGGGGGGTGCAGACCCGGACCTCGCCCGAGGGGATGTACTCCACGGCACCCTGGGCCGAGGGGATGCCGAGGGTCTCCCGCACGCAGAGGGCATAAGCCGCGACCCGGATCCGGTCGGCGCCGGAGACGCCGAGGGCCGGCGCCTCCGTCGGCCGGGTGATGGCAAAGGAGGGCTCTTCGGGGAAGACCTTGTCGAGGAGCCCCCGGATCCCGAACCGGTCCGACCGGACGGGCACCTCCGTCTCGGAGGGGATCCGCCAGCTGCCGGCCCGGCACCGCTCGACGGTGGCGGCGAGGTACGGCCTGAGGGCGGGGTCGATCTCCGGGAGGATGGCCACCACCTCCTCCCAGATCTCCTCCTCGTCGAGGTCCCCGCCCAGGTGCGAGGACACCTGCTTCGCGATGGTATACCTGGGGGACTCCGGCACATCGAGCCTCCGGTCGAGGGAGAACCGGACCGGGCAGAAGTGGCACCGGACGATCTCGGAGACGGACACGAGGCTCACCGGCACTTCCTCACCACCCTCCCGGTCTCGCTGCGATCATCGGTTCCCCCGGCCGTCCCGTCATCTCCGGCCCGGACAAACCCTTATTGCGGGAGGAGTAAAAATTTTCCATATGACTTCGAGGGAGATCTCCGTCCAGATCCCGCAGGACCTGGACCCTGTGTACAGCAACCGCATCCAGATAGCGTACAAGGAGGACGAGTTCACCTTCATCTTCCTCCACGAGATACCGGGGACAAACCAGGCCCGGGCCAAATCCATCGTCTCCATCAGCCCCAGACACGCGAAGAACCTACTCGAGGTCCTCGGGAACAGCATGGCCGACTATGAGGGGAAGTTCGGGAAGATCGATGCCCCGAAGGAGAAGCAGCCCGTGGAGAACGTCACGATGCGGGGCTACTCCTGATGCCTTGACGGCTGGCAGAAGGCCATGAAGCGGATCTCCCCGGTCTTCTCATCAATACCATAGTTCCCCGGGGTGTTCAGGACATCAAGGGCATTCACCCGCATGTCGATGAGCCGGGTGAAGGAGAAGTACGAGGTTATCTCCTCTCCATCCTGTTCCCAGGCCACGCTCACCCCGTCCCCGAGGCGTTCGGTCCTCAGTACCTTCTGCATACCCGTCGGATTGTCCTCCAGCTATTTTGTCCTGGTGATGGGAACGGGTCCCGGTCAGGGACTCTAGACCACGAGGACGACCTTCCCGGCCTTCTCGTCCATTCCCCAGCTCCCGGGGTGTTGGAGGAGGTCGAGGGCGTTCACCTGCATGTCGATGAGCTGGGTGAAGGAGAAGTACGTGGTCATCTCGCTGCCGGCCTTCTTCCAGACCACGTTCACCCCGTCTCCGCAGCGCTCGGTCCTCAGAATTTTCTGCACACCCGGTTGAGGGTCGCAGGGGTATAAGGAGCTAGCGGTGAGCCGCAGGAAAAGAAAGGAGTGAAGGGATGGATTCAGGGTTTCAGGACCAGAGCCCCGGAATCCTCGTCGTACTGGTACTTCTTCGGATTTTCGAGGAGGTCCAGGGAGTTGATCCGGCGGTCGATGAGCTCCATGAAGGAGAAGCTGGTCTCCATCTCCTCGTCGCCCGCGCCATAGTACACGGTGATCCCGCCGGGGAGACGCTCGCTTGCGGTAAGTCGTTTCATGGATGATGGGTAGAGCACCGGTGGGATATGAAGGTTGCGGGACGGCCCAAGAGATGAGAATACGCCGTGGGGCATCAACCTTAATACCCATTCGCGCCCACCTGATTTGTCAGGTGCCGCTGTGGCTTAGTGGCATAGCGGCGGTTTCGTAAACCGCAGGTCGAGGGTTCGAATCCCTCCAGCGGCTCTCATATTTTTGTTCAAATCCCTGGGCGTATTTTATCGGGAAGCCTTCCAAATCCTGTCCGATTAATTTGAAATGTGGTGTATGTCGTGGGTGGCCGTGCAAAAAAGCCTTGGGGAACAGGGAAGGATCGAAAAAAGGCGGATTATCGGTTTAAAAATGAAATATTTATTAACTAGAATGATGCAGGAAGAAACCGGTGATACACCATGGTTGAAGCGGCAGTTGTTATTGAGACATCCCCGGTGAAATGGAGCTCGTTTGTCCTCGCGGGAATTCTTGCTCTGATCATCGGCTTTCTGGTCCTCTTATGGCCAAACATTGCCGTGGAGGTTGGGGTGATCCTCTTCGGGATCGTCGTCCTCGTCGCCTCGATCCTGACCCTCTACGTCTCCTCCAAGGTCCCGAAAGGCCTTCCGCAGCCGGTCATCCCCATCGTGACGGCGGTGATCGGCCTGATCCTCGGGGTTGTCGTTCTCGTGTACCGACAGGCCGCGGCCGTGGCCCTGACATGGCTCATTGCGCTCTCCATGATCTGGATCGGCCTCATGGAGATCGCCATGTCGATCTTCCACCCCGAGTTCACCGAGCACCAGTGGCTCCTCGGCCTGACGGGGGCCCTCTCGGTCATCCTCGGCGGGATCTTCATCTTCTACCCGGTCATGGGCGCCCAGGTCATCGTCATGGTTTACCTCGGGTTCTTCTCCATCCTCTACGGTACCCTCTCCATCGCCACCGGCCTCGAGATAAAGAGCGATGAGAAGGCGATTGAGAAGAAGGCAAAGGCCTGAAAACGCAATCTTCCTCCCTTTTTCCGAAGGCCTGTTGTGAGCGAAGCGGAGGCGATGCCCTGATATCCCCCGTCACCGGTCGGGAAAAATTCGAAATGCAAAATATGAAGAGTTATCCCCCTGAATACATGCAATACCCATGACCTATACCATCTCCCTCATCTCGACCGAAGAGAGCGAGGGCCTGAAAGAGCATTATGCCCCGGATATCCGCTATGAGGTAAAATCCGAGATCTACGGCTGCTGCATCAAGCTCCTCTCTGGCGATCACGCCCTCAAGGACACCTGGGAGGACAACTTTTACTCGATGTCGCAGAACATCCGTTCGCACGGCAGGCTGTATGTCGTCAGGGACGCCACCTACCCGCCGGATACCGTTTTCTTCGACCCGCAGGTGAAGACGGCATTCCTCGTCAACATGAACTATTACGGATGGATAAAATCCATCGCGCTGAGCCTTGCCGGCGATATCCTCGAGGATGAACACGGCATCTGGTCGATGCACGGCGCCTGCGTGGATGTCGGGGGGAGAGGGATCTGCATCGTCGGGACATCGGGTTCCGGCAAGACCACCCAGACCTATGGACTGCTGACCAGTCCCCGGACGAGGATCATCTCGGATGACTGGTTCTACTCCCGGGTCTATGGGAACGACATCCTTGCCTATGGCTCTGAGAAGAATTTTTACATCCAGGAGGATCTCGCGACCATCTGGGAGGAATTC
>DATKMC010000060.1:0-2775 GCA_035542115.1 Methanomicrobiales archaeon
GAAGATGCCCGCGGGGATCAGGGTGAGCACCTCACGGCTCGCCCAGAAGAGCCCGATGGAGAGGAAGATGATCCCCGCGAAGATGCTGGCAAGCCCCGTCCTCGCGCCGAACCGGTACTGGCCGGCGAGCCCCCCTGCCCCGTGGCACATGGGGAACCCCCCGAACGGCACGGAAACAAGGTTCATGACCCCGATGGTCCGGGAGAGCCGGGCCGGCGGGACCTCGGAGCGGAACAGGTCGCGGGTGAGGAGGGAGGTGGCAAGGATGGCATTCGTCACCGTGAGGATGGCCTGGGGCACCACCATGTCGGCGAGGGAGGAGGACAGGTCGGCCCAGGTGGGGATGACAAGGGGGGGAAGCCCGGCTGGCTGAAGCCCGGGAAGCCCGTGCAGGTACACCCCCGCCGCAAGCCCGAGGGCGATGACGGAGAGGGCGGAGAGGTCCGGGATCCCCGCCCTCGTGGAGAGCACGAAGCCCGCGAGGATGACCGCGGCCGCGAGGAGGAAGAGCGCTGCATCGCTGGTGAGGAAACCGGCCGCAGTTCGGAGAAGGAGGAGGGCGAGGGCGAGCTGGATCCCCCGGAGCACACTCTCTGGAATGAACCGGGAGATTCCGTTCATTAACCTCTCGGAGCTGATCAGGAGGAAGATGACCCCGAGGACAAGCCCCGCGGCCGCGATTTCGCCGGCCCCGAGGGTCCCCGCGATGGCCACCGCGGCGATGGCCTTCATCGGCTCGACCGGGATGGGGAGCCGGTAGATGAGGCCGGTGAGGACGAACCAGATGCCGAAGAAAATGAGGATGGGGGCGAGGGGGAGGTTGCAGACCACGGCCGCGGCGAGGACGAGGGGGACGATGGTCCCGAAGTCCCCGAAGGCCCCGGCGAGCTCGGAAAGGAGGTGCCTGGGCCGGAAGGCATCCCGGTACCCGGATGCAGCCGGACCTGTCACCGCCCCCGAGGGTTCACCTTCATCCATGAAGTCACCGGAGATCGAGGGGAGAGGGCCCGATCCGGTGGCTGCGGGGCAGTCCCGCGGGATTCTCTCCCCGGCAGAAGATCTCCGTGAGGCCCCCCATGAATCCTTTGATCAGACGCTTCAAGGTCCGAATGCGGTGGATCGTCCAGCGCAGAATAGCAGCAGTGCAGGGGTTGGAATGGTACGTTATCCTCAGGAATTATTGCTGCCTGACCGGAGTCATATGCACCGCCGATGCCTTGAATGTCGCGTAGACCTTCTTTCCCTTTTCAAGATGCAGATCATGGCAGCTTGCGGGGGTGAGAAGTGCCGTGAGCGGGAACCCCACATCAAGGATAACCCGGGCCGTGCTCCCGGAGGGATTCACCTCTGAAATGATTCCGGGAAGACAGTTACGGGCACTGGAGGCGAAGGGTTCCTGCGAGACGATCACATCTTCAGCAGGTACGGTGGCGACCACCTCTCCGGAGATGTCTGAGGCGGCATAGAACACCTGGCCCGTGTCGGTCGTAATCCGGGAGATATCGCCAACTTTCACTGCCGTTCCCCGAATGATGGTGGTGATACCAAGGGATCTCCAGCTTCCCTCGGGGATATTTTCCGGCCTTCCTTCCCATACCTTGGCCCCATGGTCGAGGATGCAGACCCGATCCGCAACGTCCTTCACGTCCCTGACCCGGTGCATGACGAGGATACAGGGAATCCGGTTATCGGCGACATAGGGCCTGAGGAAGGTCTTCAACTCGTGGATGCCCCAGATATCCAGGGCACCGAAGGGTTCGTCGAGCATGAGGAGAACGGGGGTGAAAGCGAGGGCTCGTGCAAGGGCAACCCGCTGACGCTGCCCGCCCGAGAGCGACCCGGCCTTCACTCCGGCAAGGTCGGAGAGGTTCGTCCTGCCGAGCCAGCGATCCACCAGGCCCGCGATGTCCGGCTTCGGCATATTCCGCGCCCGGAGGCCGAAGGCGATGTTCTCCCGGACGGTCATGTGGGGGAAGACCGCCGGGTTCTGGAAGACGTACCCGATCCTCCTTTCCTCGACGGGGACCAGGATCCCGCGCGCCGGGTCGTGGAGGACCCTCCCGTCCAGCCTGACGAACCCGGAGTCGGGAGAGAGGATCCCCGAGATGAGGTTGAGGGTCATGGACTTCCCCGCGCCATTCTCGCCCATCAGGACCAGGATCTCCCCGGGGGCCACCGTGATCTCGACATCGAGGGGGAAGTCCCGGAGCTCCTTTTTCACCCGGGCTTCAAGCACGGGGCGCCTCCCGGAGGGCGATGAACCGGATGGCCCCCATGATGCCGAAGGAGAGGATCACGAGGAGGATGGCGATGGTGATCCCGATGTTGAAGTTGCCCTCCAGGCCTCCGTAGACGGCAAGGGGCATGGTCTGGGTGACGCCCGGGAGGTTGCCCGCGAACATGATGGTCGCGCCGAACTCTCCCAGGGCCCGGGCAAAGGTCATCACCCCCCCGGACACCAGCCCGTTCGCCGTCAGGGGAATGGTAATCCCGAGGAAGATGCGCAGGGGGGAGGCACCGAGGGTCCGGGCCGTCTGCTCGTAGGCCGGGTCCAGCTGCTCGAACAGGGTGCTGGCCTGCCGGATATAGAAGGGGGAGGCGACGAAGATCTGGGCCATGACCACCGCGAGGGTCGAGAAGGCGATGGTGATCCCGAAGAGGTTCAGGTACTGGCCGATCAGCCCGGTCCGGCCGTAGAGGAGGAGGAGCCCGAGGCCGGCCACCGCAGGAGGAAGTACCAGGGGGAGATCGATGAAGGTTTCAGCGATCTTCTTT
>DATKMC010000061.1:0-28717 GCA_035542115.1 Methanomicrobiales archaeon
GTTCTGTTATGGCAGTGAAGAAAAGCTTGAAAGCAAAGGGTAAGGCAGCCCCCAGGGCCAGGGCTACACCGAGGGCGAAGGCAAAGGCAGCACCAAGGCGCTGGCGCTGCAAACTCTGCAACTACATCTACTCCGAGAAGATTGGCGAGCCCCACAACGGGATAGAGCCGGGGACGGCCTTCGAGGATCTGCCCGATGACTACGTCTGCCCGGTCTGCGGCCAGGCAGGGAAGGGGAAGGTCGGGAAATGGGGGTTCGAGGAATGGGTCCCCACGAGGTACGTCTGCAAGGCCTGCGGCTATATCTATGACAAGGCACGTGGGGAGCCCCAGCACGGGATTCCCCCGGGGACGGCCTTCGAGGATCTGCCCGACACCTATGTCTGCCCCGTCTGCGCCATCGACGCGGCCATCGTCAGGGACCTCGGGAAGGTCGGGAAGGAAGGATTCGAACCGATCCTGCTGTAAGAGGGGCATGGGCCTGCTGAAGATCCCCGCGGTACTCTTCGCGGCCGCCGCCATCCTCGTGGCAGGATGCATCGCCTCCGGCCCTGCCCCCGCGAGCCCCGGGGAGGGCGGGACCGATCCCACCGGCACGTCCTGGGTGCTCTTATCCATGCTCGATGCCGGGGGGAACCTCACCCCGGTACCCGCGGATCCGCCGGTGACCCTCGAGTTCAGGAACACGGGAACCCTCGGCGGATCGGCCGGGTGCAACCGGTACGGGGGTTCGTACGAGAGGAATGGTATCCGGATCAACATCACCGGGGTTACGAGCACGCTCATGTACTGTGCCGACACGGGGGTGAATAACCGGGAGGCCGCGTATCTCGGGCTCCTGGGCAGGGCCCGGTTCGTACGGATCGACGGCGATTCCCTCCGGTTCTTCGACGGGGAGGGAGGGGATCTCCTGGCCTTCACCCGTGCCGGCCCCTCGTCGGCCCAGCTGATGGCGGGCCGGTGGGTGCTCAATTCGATGGCCTCCGGGACGGGTGGCGTTACCCCAGTTCTCGCCGGGACGCAGATCGATGCGATGTTCGGGAGCGACGGCTCCCTCTCCGGATCCGCCGGCTGTAACCTTTATTTCGCGAGGTACACCGCCTCGGGGGCATCGCTCACCATCGGTTCCGTGGCCGCGACGAAGAAATCCTGCACCATGCCCGCTGGCATCATGGGCCAGGAGCAGTCGTTCCTCTCGCTCCTTGCCCTGGCGGCGGGGTACAGCATCGAGGGGAACGAGCTCGTTCTGGTTGACAATGGCGGCAACAACCTCCTCTGGTTCCAGCCCGGGGGAGGCCCCTGAGGGGGCGGTTCCTCCGGGCCGGCGGCATGGAAGAGGAGACGGCCGGGAGATCAGCAGCGCTTGCTCTGTTCACCCGACAAGGAAGGCGAACTGGAGGAAAGCGTCGAAGTTCCTAAGGACCGAGGGGTCCATCTGCTCGAAGACGAAGGTCCGCCTGATCTCGCCGAAGTGCCCCCCCACCCGCTCGTAGATGGCGGGCCTGTCCCGGTCGAAGGCGAACATCCGTCTCACCGGCCCGTGGCCCCCGCCCTCGCCCTCGATGACCCCCTCGGGCTCGAAGACGAGGCCCCGGCGGAGGGTCCCGTACTTCCCGCCCTCCCGCTCGAGGATCCGGTGCTCGGCCGGGTCGAAGAGGTAGGTGGACTTGCGTTTGCCGTACGGGCTCGTCTCGTACTCGATGACATGGTCCTGCTCGAACTCAAAGGTCCGCTTCACCTTCCCCTCCTTCCCGCCGATCTTCTCGGTGAGGGTCTTCCCGTCCTTTTCGAAGACGAGGGCACGCCTCACCCTCCCGAGGTTCTCCCCCTCGTGCTCCGTGATGCCGTCACTCTCGTAGACAAAGGTCCGGAGCACCTTCCCGAAGTTCCCCTCCCGTTCCGTGATCCTTCCCCGTATCATGGCAACCACGCCCGGCCGGACGGCCCCGGCCCGCTGGATTGAGCTTGGGATGGTCATGGTAAATATCTTCTCTTTTCCCGGGTGCGGGCGGCCCCTTTCGGGGAGACGAGGCAGTTCCAGGCCTTCCCCGCGAGGTCCTCCCTCCCCGCCCGGCGGAGCCCCTCCCTCACGAGGTCGGCCTTCGCCGTGTCCCGGTACTGGAGGAGGGCCCGCTGGATCTCCTTCTCCCGGCCCCGGGGGACGTGGACCTCCTCCCCGGTTGACGGGTCGATCCCCGTGTAGTACATGCAGGTGGCGGCGGTCATGGGGGTGGGGGTGAAGTCCTGGCCCTGCTCGGTGTAGAGGGCCTCGTCCCGGATGTACTCGGCAAGTTCGATCATGTCCGGGATGGTGCAGCCGGGGTGCCCGGACATGAAGTACGGGAGGAGGTACTGCTCCTTCCCGAGGGCCCGGCTCACCTCCGCGAACCTCCGGCGGAAGGCCTCGAAGGCCCGGCGGCCGGGCTTCCCCATGAGGGAGAGGACCCGGGGGGAGATGTGCTCGGGGGCCACCTTCAGGTGCCCGCCGACGTGGTGCCCGCAGAGCTCGGTGAGGTACTCGAGGTCCCGGAGGTCGATGAGGTCATGCCGGACCCCGCTCGCGATGAAGACCCTCTTCACCCCGGGGACCTCCCGCACCCGCCGGAGGAGCTCGAGGTGGGCCTTCTCCCCGGAGACGAGGCTCCGGCAGTCCGGGCTGCAGCGCCGGTCCCGGCAGGCGCCGGCCGAGGCCCAGTTCGGGCAGCGGAACCCGTACATGTTCGCCGTAGGGCCGCCGAGGTCCCGGATAACCCCCGCGAAGCCCTCCATTTCCACGAGACGTTTTGCCTCCCGGACCAGGGATTCCGGCGACCTGCTCTGGATGATCCGGCCCTGGTGGTGCCCGATGGCGCAGAAGGAGCATCCACCGAAACAGCCCCGGTGGCTCACGAGGGAGAACCGCACGGGTTCAAGGGCAGGGATCTCCTCCCGGTACGAGGGGTGGGCCCGCCTGGTGTACGGGAGCTCGTAGACCCGGTCGAGTTCCCCCGTGGTGAGGGGGAGGGCCGGTGGGCCCTGGATGATGACGGTCTTCCCATGGTCCTGGGCGACGGTCAGGCCATGGAAGGGGTCCTGCTCCGCCGCATGGAGGGCAAAGGCCCGGGCATAGGCCTTCGTGTCCTTTGCCACCTCTGCGTAGGAGGGGATGGTGACCAAGTCCCGGCGGTCCAGCTCCCGGAAGGCCCTCGGGGGGATCTTCCAGGAAGTCCCCCGGATACCGGTGAGATCCCGGATCCCTTCCCCCGCGGAGAGCCGCCGGGCGATCTCCACCACCTGCCGCTCGCCCATCCCGAACACGAGGAGATCGGCCGGTGCATCCGCGAGGATCGACTTCCTCACCCGGTCGGACCAGTAGTCATAGTGGGCGAACCGCCGGAGGCTCGCCTCGATGCCCCCGAGGACGAGGGGGGTCGCAGGGAAGAGGGAATGGAGCCGGTCGGCGTAGACGATGGTTGCCCGGTCGGGCCGGCGGGGGACTCCCCCGGGGGAGTACGCGTCCGTCCGCCGTCTCCTCCTCGCCGCGGTGTAGTTGTTCACCATGGAGTCGACGTTCCCTGCCGTGACCCCGAAGAAGAGCCGTGGGACGCCGAGCCTCCGGAAGTCCCCGTCGGTGTGCCAGTCCGGCTGCGCGATGACCCCCACCCGGAGGCCTTCGGACTCGAGGACCCGGCCGATGACGGCCGTCCCGAAGGAGGGGTGGTCCACGTAGGCGTCGCCTGAAACGAGGATGACGTCGAAGGCATCGATCCCCTGCCCGGCTGGCTCCTCCAGGGACATGGGGAGGAAGGACGCCGGGGAGCGCTTTCTCTTCATGGAGGGAGATCTCAGGGAAGCTTCGGGGGAGGTGGACTAAAACCTTCCTTTGGAGGAAAAATAAGGAGCAGATCAGAGGAACCGCTCGAACCGGTCCTTCTTTGCCTTGCAGACCGGGCAGATGTCGGGCGGTTCAATCCGGGCGCAGAGGTAGCCGCAGACCCGGCACCGGTAGACCGGGTATTTCAGGGAGAAGGGGGCGGCGGCCCCCCCGCCGGCCGCGGGGATGACGGTGCCCCGGGCCCCGGGCGCCGGGCGGCGCTCGGGGATGGAGCCCACCTTCCGCCTCCCCGCGAGTACCTCGTCGGAGACGTAGAGGGCGCAGTAGCAGGCCCCGTACTCGGCAAGATCTGGATCCCGGTAGTCGCAGGGGCAGATGATGTCCAGGTCCTCCCTCTTTTCGCCCGAGGCGAGCCGGCACGGGCATGACTGGTACCCGTACCGCTTCGTGTTCACGAACAGCCCCCGGACGAGCCCCCGGACGAAGGCCGCGTCCGGGTTCAGGTGGTAGCCCCCCTCCTCGGCCTCGCGGCCGAGCCGCTCGTGGAGGGCAGCGATCTCCCGGTCCGTGACCTCGGGGACGCCGTTCATCCCAGGGCCCCCCGGATACGGGTCGCGTTGTACCCGATGATGCAGGGCGGCCGGTTATTGATGATGAGGATGGGGACCGCACTCAGGTCGCCGCAGAAGCTGATGGCGTTCAGGACCTGCGTGGTGTTGGCCTGGTCCAGGGTGTTGAGGTCCACCCAGTAGTAGCCGACGTTCATCTCTCCGAGGAGCTTCTTGTCCTCCTGGCAATGGGGGCAGGTGCTCCTCCCCACGAGGAGGACGACTCCATGGTCCGCCCCGGGGACATACTCCACGTACGAGGGAACCGAGGGCCCGGTGGTGGAGGGGGCCGGTGAGAGGGGGCCGGTGAGGAGGTAGACGAGGACCAGGGCGAGGACCCCCATGACGAGCATGATCAGGGCCATGGACTGCCTTGGCATGGACTCCTTTGGCGGCGGGGAACCCGAAGGGCGAGAGCCCGAGGGAGAACCACCGGGGCGAGGCCCCGGTGGGGACTCCTTCTTTTTCGTCATGCAAAGGCCTCCCTGAGCTGCTCCTCCCGAAAGCCGACGATGGTCTTCTGGCTGTCGATGACCACGGTGGGGAAGGAGCAGGCCGGGTTGAACCGTTTCACCTCGTCAAAGACCTTCTCCATCTCGTCCCGCGGCAGGAGATCGACGTACACATACGAGAAATCGATTCCGAGGATCGTGAGGAGCTCCTTGGTCTTCGCGCACCACCCGCAGGTGGAGAGGGCATAAAGGAGGACCTCTCCCTGCTTCTTCTTCCCCTTCACGTGGACGAACTCCATGCAGTCACCCTGATCCTGTCCGGGTAGAGAGGAGTACGTGGAGGGGTGATATGAGCCTGCTGGTCTGCCCGGGGGCAGGGGCCCGGGGATGGCTCCGCCGCACAACCTTCTTTACGAACCGGGGCTTATATCCTGATAGAACCATGGCAAAGGGGCTTCCCGGTCAGAAGGGGGTAAAGCGGGGGGTGCAGGACGTCGTCACCATCCTCGACGGGTACGACACCTTCCACTGGTCCCGGAACACCCTGGGTGGGGTCGCGGACTTCATGATCCTCCTCGCAGTCCTCACCCTCGCGGGGGTCCTCTGGAACCGGGGGGCCCTATCGGCGGAGACCACCGCCGGCCTCGCCGCCATCGACCTCTCCCTCGTCCTCTTCGGCCTCTCAGCCATCATCTTCGCCATCTTCCGGGCCGTCCTCTTCATGATCGAGGACTACATGGAGAAGGCGGTGAACGGGGTGCACGGGATCAAGGCCGGCCAGTTCTCCTCCGGGGGGCGGGGGAACCTGAAAACGGCCCTCGACTCGGTCTCCTCCCGGCTCCAGGACTCTATCACCGTCTGGTACACGGCCCGGGCCATCGTCATCCGGGCGGCCTACATCATCATCCCGGGGATCCTCTTCTACCTCCTCGGGATCGCGAACCTCGTCATGTACCTCGTTGGGAGGGGCCTTCTCCCCGGCCCGTGAGCCCCTGCAGGGGCCGGACGAGGTCGGGTCCGTCGTTCGCGGGATCATTCACCCGTCCTGAAACTGGAAACGCCTCCATCTCATCGGCGGGGTACGGGACGAGAAGGGATGCCAGGTCGGCCGCCCCGACCGGGCCCGGCCGGAGCCATATCTCTTCCTTCTCCCGGGGAAAGATCGCCGGCATCCGGCCATGGAGGGGGGCGACGAGCCGGTTTGGCTCCGTCGTGATGATGGTGAAGGTCCGGTGTTCCCTTCCGGTGGGGTCCCTCAAAGTACCATAGAGGCCGGCGAAGGAGAAGAGGGGGGACCCCGGGACGCGGAAGTAGAAGGGGACCTTTCTCCGACCCTCCCTCCTCCACTCGTAGAACCCGCTCGCCGGGACCAGGCACCGGCCCTCCTGGACTGAACGCCGGAAGGAGGGCTTCTCGAGGAGGGTCTCGGCCCGGGCATTGATCACCGGCCGGCCCGCTTGCGGATCCTTCAGGAAGGGGGCGATGAATCCCCAGGTCATGGCGACGAGCCGGTTCCCGTCTTCGCGGATGATGACCGGGACCTCCTGGCCGGGTGCAGCGTTGTACCGGGGGGCAAGGGCCGGGCCCCCGGGGAGCTGGAACCGCTCGTGGAAGTCCACGGTGGGCACGATGGTGAACCGGCCGCACATGGTGAGGATCTCCCCCTGCCGGCCGATAAATCCCTCTCCGGATCCGGAAAAGCGAACTGCGTCCCTTGGGGGGATCAGGTGCCAGGCGCCGGCTCCCCGAGGATCTCCCTGATCCGCCTGAGGGCCAGGACGGCGTCCGCCTTCTTCAGGTCCACGGCGCCGGACTCCACCCAGCGGGAGAAGCGTGCGAGGGCATCCGGGTCCACCGACCCCTTCGTCTCCCTCGCGATCCTTGGGTAGGTCCGGTCCGGGTAGTAGAGGGCCCTCGCCGCGGAGAGCAGGGCCTCGCCCATCGCCTCGTCGATGATGTGCTCAAGCAGCGCACGGGCGAGGGTCGCCCTGATGTTCACGAGCGGCTCGGAGAGTGCGGTGAAGGACTCCGGGTCGAAGGCGAGGGCCACCTCGTCATCGGAGACGAGGACCCCGTCCCGGTACATCCGGTACACGTCCCCGATCCCCTCCATCCCGAGGGAGTGGAGCTCGGCGGCCCGGAGCGCCCCCATGCTCGAGGCCCCCACCACCCGCACGCCGGCCGAAAGAGCGGCGAGGATCTCCCGGTGCCCCACCGAGGACTCCTGGAAGAAGACCCCGTCGATGAGGCCGATGACTTTGGCTCCGCCCCGGGCCGCCGCGGAGAGGTCCCCCCGGGCCGCCGGGGGCCGGTAATCGGCCGCGAGGATGCCGAGTGCCTCCCGCCTGTCAAGGCTGGGACCGAGAAAGACGACGGCGCTCCGCATCCCTGCACCGCGCTCCTATCCGCTCGTTGTCCATGGCATAGACCTCGAGGCCGGGGACGATGACCCGGACCACGGGCACCCCGATCTCCGGGCGGGTGAGGTCGGCGACGAGTACCCTCTCCATGCCCGCCTTCCCGAGGGCCGAGACCACGGCCCCGATGTCGTCGAGGAAGTCATCATAGTCCGCCGACCGGAGGGCCGAGAAGGGCTCCTCCGAGTCGGCCTCGAACCAGTACCGGTTCATCCGGCGCACCCGGTCGTAGCCCATCCTCGTGCGGAGGTCTGCCGTCGTGGTGTCCTCCCGCGCCCCGTGGATCTGGGTGAGCCGGCTCTGGGCCACCTCGGTGAGGGCCCGGAGGTAGGCGATCCGGGCCGAGGTGTGGGTGCCCATGCCGATGGTGAGGAGCCGGGGGTCCCGGAGGAGGGCGTCGTCCGCGACGGCGGCGCAGGTCGGGATCCCGAGGTCGCTCGTGATGTCCCGGACGGTGACCTCCACCTTCGCTTCCGCGAACTTCCGGAGGAGCTCCGCGGGGAGGCCCGGCGGGGGATCCAGAATCCGGGGGCCGGGCTTCTTCGTCACCTCGACGAGGGACCAGGCGTCCCGCTCCACGATCTCGGCGAGGCCGTGGAAGACCGCCTCCTCCCGGGTGTTCCCCGAGGCGAGGCCGTTCGTGTTCGTCCGGAAGAGGGGCGGGCAGCCCCTCGGGAGGGGGTGGAAGACGGCATGGGCAGGGACGAGGATCCCCTCGTCCGCGACGATGTCCCAGGCCTCGACCCACGGGAGCCGGCCGTCGGGGTCGGCCCCCCGGGGGAGGTTCAGGAACCGGGGATCGACGGCCCTGCCCTTCGCGGTGAGCCCGGGGTAGGTCCCGGTGACTATCTCATGGTCATGGACCTCTGCCGAGTACCGCTCGATCCCCTCCATCACCGCCGAGACCCGGGCCTCGGTGGGGGTCGCCCCCTTCCCGTTGTACACCGAGACGGCCCCCTCCTGCGCCGTAGGCCGGATGGAGGAGAAGACCGGGATCCCCACCCGGTCCAGGTTCGTGATGTCCGCGACCCGGGTGATCCCGGCGACCGGAATCTTCTCCGAGACCCGGGCAAGGGTCTCCTCGGGGGAGATGACCCGGTGGGTCTCCTCCCGGTAGGCCTTTTTGCAGGGACAGAGGGCGATCCTCACCGGGGGTCCCCCTCGATCCAGCTGCTCCCGTCCCGCCGGATCTCCTTCTTCCAGATGGGTACCCCGGCCTTGATCCGCTCGATGATGAACCGGGAGCCCTCGTAGGCCTCTTCCCGGTGGCCGGCCCCGGTGATGATGACGAGGATGTTGTCCCCCACCCGGAGCCTCCCGATCCGGTGGACGATGTCCACGTGGAGGAGGCCGAACTTCGCCATGGCCTCCGCGGCTATCTCCGCGAGCTCCTTTTCCGCGACGTCCCGGTAGGCCTCGAGCTCCATCTCCCTGATGTCGTCGTCCCGGACGATCCCGTCGAAGACCACGATGGCCCCGGTGCCGGGCTGCTTCGCCCCCGCGATGAGCCCCCCGATATCGACGTCCTCAGACTGGATGGAGATCATGGACCTGGCCACCTGCCCCGCTACCCGCCCGACACAGGCGGGAAGACCGCAATCTCGTCCCCGTCGGTAATGAGGATCTTCTCCGCATCGGCCGCGTCGACGCGTTTCCCGTTCCGCATGAGGATCACGTGCTCCCGGAAGGCCCCCTGCCCGTCGAAGATGGCGCCATAGCCCTCCCCGTTCCCCCGGGCGATTACCCGGATCAGGGCGAGGAAGGAGGTGCCGGGGGCCGGCTCGGCGATGACCTCGGCCCCGAGAAGCTCCCGGAACCGTGCAAAGAACCGCACCCTGGCCTTCATCCCCTCCTCCTCTTCCCCTTGCTCCCCCTGCTTCTCTCCACCCCGTCACCGCAGGTCATGCACGCCGGGTTCCTCTCCACGCAGATCTCCGTCGCCTGCCCCTCGAGCCCGTCCCAGAGGAGGAGCCGGCCCGCGAGGAGTTCCCCGGTCCCGAGGAGGAACTTGAGCACCTCGGTCGCCTGCACCATGCCTATGAGCCCGGGGGTTACTCCCACCACCGGGAAGACCTCCTCTGGGGGCGCCTTCGGGAAGATGCACGATAGGCATGGGGTTTTCCCGGGGATAATGGTTGTCGCCTGCCCATACATGCCCCGGATGGCGCCATGGAAGAGGGGGATCCCCTTCCCGAGGGCGACCCGGTTGAGGAGGTATCTGGCCGGGTAGTTGTCCAGGCAGTCAACGATTCCGTCCGCCTGCCCCACCAGCTTCGATGCGTTCCCCTCGCCGATACGCGCATCGATGGCCCGGACGGTGATGTCCGGGTTGAGCTCCTCCAGCGTCTCCCGTGCCGATGCGACCTTCTTCTCCCCAATATCCCTGTCCCGGTGGAGGACCTGCCGGTTCAGGTTCGTCCGGTCCACGACGTCGGAGTCGGCCACGGCCAGGGTACCGATCCCCGCGACGGCAAGATAGATGGCAACGGGGGAACCGAGGCCGCCCGCCCCCGCGATGAAGACCTCCGCCTCCTTCAGCCTCTCCTGCCCCTCCTCTCCGAAGAGGAGAATCTGCCGTTTGTACCGCTCGCGTTCTCTGTCGGATAACATGGACACTCTCCGGGGGCCGGTGCTGGCAGGGCGGGCTGGCGGGGAGACCTCGCAGGTACGCTCCCCTGACCTGAGTTATCCCCCGCTGCATATGATAAGCCCGCTGGTGGGATACCGGGTCCCCACAGGGAGCCGGGATCGTCTAGAGGGAAAGGGGCCCCTTCTGGACTGGCGCGGGGACCGTCCCCCGGCCCCTTCCTGTTCACAATTGTTGGATATCAGCTATTATGATTTCCCGACACATGTAACGTATTGCTATGATGAAGACCCCCTGCCAGCAGATCGTCTGGGACGTGCTCCCGGCCATCCGGGCTGCTCTCGCGGCGGAACTCGTGAAGAACGGGATTTCCCAGCAGGAGGTGGCCCGCCTCCTGGACATCGCCCCCTCCGCGGTCTCCCAGTACCTTTCCGGGAAGCGGGGTTATCGGATCGTCTTCGAGGGGCCTGCCCAGTGGCTCATCGAGGAGCTCGCCCGGGAGATCAAGGCCGGCGGGGTAGCGGATATCACGGCCCGGATCTGCGCCATCTGCCATGTGGTGAGGGACGATCAGGGTGCCCCCGTGTGCCCGTGAGGGAGCCGTGGCCCGGGACCGGAGAGGGGATCGGCAAGGGTTATCCATCTTCCCCGTGAAGCTCCTGCAGGACACATGACCGGGAATACTGCAGGGGGTGCCGGTACCGGCCTGGACGAAAAGGAGCGGCAGCTCAAAGACCAGATCGCGGCCCGGGGTCCGATGCTCATCGCCTTTTCCGGGGGGGTGGACTCCTCGCTCCTTGCCGCCGTTGCCCGGGAGGTCCTCGGGGACCGGTGTCATGCCGTGCTCCTCGAAAGCCCGCTCATTCCCCCTGCCGAGATACGGGAGGCCCGGGAGACCGCGGCAGGCCTCGGAATCCCCCTCGAGGTCCTCCCCCTCCCAGCCCTCGAGGAGGAGACCATCCGGAGGAACCCGCCTGACCGGTGCTATCACTGCAGGATGCTCACGGCCCGGATCCTCAAGGGGCGTGCCCGGGAGCTCGGCCTCGCCGCAGTTGCCGACGGGACGAGCGCCTCGGACCTCGGCGAGCACCGGCCCGGCCTCCGGGCGGCCACGGAAGAGGGGATCCTCCACCCCTTCGTCGAGGCGGGGCTTACCAAGGAGGACATCCGGGCCATCGCCCTGAGACGGGGGCACGGCTTCTGGAACAGGCCTTCTGCCGCCTGCCTCGCGTCCCGGATCCCCTACGGCGACGAGCTGGGCATCGCGAAGCTCCGTATGGTCGGGGACGCCGAGGAGCTGCTCCATGCCCTCGGTTTCGGCCAGGTGCGGGTCCGGCTCCATGGCGAGCTGGCAAGGATCGAGGTTATGCCCGGGGAGATGGAGAGACTCTGGAGGGAGAGGGAGCGGGTACTCGAGTCCCTGACCGAGATGGGGTTCACCTACGTGACCGTCGACCTCGCGGGCTACCGGAGCGGTTCCATGGACGAGGTGCTATGATCCCGGCGGAGATCCGGGCGGACTTCCCGGTCCTCTCGGAGGTCATCTACCTGGACAGCGCCGCGACGAGCCTCTCGCCCGAGCCGGTGCTTTCAGCCATGCTCGAGTACGAGCATGTCTACCGGGCCAACACGGGGAGGGGGGTGCACCGGCTCGCCCAGATCGCCACCCAGAAGTTCTGGGATGCCCACGAAAAGGCGAAGCGCTTCATCGGGGCGGAGGGCGGGGAGCTCGTCTTCACCCGGAATACCACCGAGGCCGTCAACATGGTCGCCCGGGGCCTTTCCTGGAAAAAGGGAGACCGGGTGGTCACCACCCTCCTCGAGCACCACAGCAACCTCCTCCCCTGGATGCGGGCCAGGGACCGGCACGGGATCGACCTCCGGATCATCGCCCCCGGCCCGGAGGGGTCCTTCGACATGGCGGATTTCGAGCGGGAGATCACAGAGGAAACACGGCTCGTCGCCGTCACCCATGCCTCGAATGTCCTCGGGAACGTGGTCCCGGTCCGGGAGATCGCAGGGATATGCCACCGGCAGGGAGCCCTCCTCCTCGTGGACGGCGCCCAGTCGGTCCCTCACCTCCCCGTGAAGGTGGAGGATCTCGGCTGCGACTTCCTCTGCTTCTCGGGCCACAAGATGCTCGGCCCGACGGGGACCGGCGCCCTCTGGATGAGGCGGACGGAGATCGAGCCCCTCCTCCTCGGGGGCGGGGCCGTTGAGGAGGTCACCTCCACGGGGTACACCCTCGCGCAGGGGCCTGCCCGGTACGAGGGGGGGACCCCGAATATCGCCGGGGCCATCGGCCTCGGCCGGGCCATCACGTACCTCGAGGACCTCGGGATGGGGGAGGTGCGGAGGCACGAGCAGGTCCTTACGGGTCAGATGATTGACGGGCTCGCCGGGATCGACGGGGTCACGGTCTATGGCCCCGGGACCACGGCGGGGCGGATCGGGGTCGTCTCCTTCAACGTGCAGGGCATGCACCCCCACGACGTCGCCCACCAGCTCGACGAGGAGGCGGACATCATGGTCCGGTCGGGCCACCACTGCTGCATGCCCCTCATGGCATCCCTCGGCACGCCCGGGGGGACGGTACGGGCCTCCCTCCACTGCTACAATAACGCGGACGACGTGGAGAATCTCATCGATACTGTCCGGATGATCGCGGGAGGGGCATAAGATGTACCGGGAGCTCCCCTGCACCAGGCTCGGTCCGGAGGGGGCCCGTGAGAGCACCGATCCCGTCGCCGAGGAGGTGCCGGTGACCGTGACCGTGAACGGGCGGCAGGTGGCAACGGCCATGACCTCGCCCGGGGACCTCGGGGAGTTCGCCCTCGGGTTCCTCTACACGGAGGGGATCATCAGGGGGACGGGGGAGATAGACTCCATCCAGATGGAGAAGAACGGCGTCAAGATCATCACGAAGGACCTCCTCAGGGTGGTGGGCCCGAAGCGGACCATTCTCTCCGGCTGCGGGGGATCGGCCTCCTTCCTCGACCCGTCGAAGCTCCCGAAGGTGACCTCGACCCTCACCGTCCCGGCCGGGGAGATCTCCCGTTTCATGAAGGAGCTCCTCCAGTCGGAGATCCACCAGGTCACGGGAGGGGTGCATGCCGTCGGGCTCTGCGGGGCCGGGGAGCTCATGGCGAAGGCCTTCGATATCGGGAGGCACAATGCCCTCGACCGGCTCTGCGGCCAGGCCCTCCTCCGGGGGATCGACCTCGGGCAGGCCTGGGTCGTCTCCTCCGGCCGCATCTCCTCGGAGATGGTGAGGAAATGCCTCGTCGGGGGGATCCCCCTCATCGCCTCCCGGGGGGCGACCACGACCCTCGCCGTGAGCCTCGCGGAGAAAAACGGCCTCACGGTGATAGGGTTCGTCCGGGGAGGCGGGATGAACATCTACGCGAACCCGCAGCGGGTCGTGCACGAATAGGCCGGGCTCTCAGGGTAGCCGGCTTTTTTCCCTGCCTCTCGAGAGGAGGCCCCCCTGTTCCCGTGCAGCTTCGCAGAGGGCCCCCACCTCCTCCTGCCCCCGGACGATCCTCCCGAGGGTCCCGGGCCGGAGGTATTCAAGCCGGTCCACCATCCTCCGCACCTCGCTCCGGAGCGCGGTGCCGGCATAGGGGCACTCGGGAAGTTCGCGGAAGATGCCGGCGATCATCCCGTAGAGGGCGACCTCCTTCTCCGGGATCCGGAAGAGGGGCTTGATCCTGCGGAGCCCTCCTTCCCCAGGCTCCCCAACAGGGGAACGGGTGAACCCGGATAAGTCCCCCCGGAGGCAGTTCATCACCACCGTCTGCGCCTCGTCATTCAGGTTGTGGCCGGTCGCGACCGCCGTCACTCCCATCCCCGTCGCGGTCTCCCGGAGGGCCTTCCGGCGGTGGACCCCGCAGAGGGAGCAGGGGTGTTCCCCTCCCGCCGCCACCATGGCGTCCAGGGTCGAACCGGCGAGATCCCCGAAGGAGACTATCCGGTGCTCCACCCCGAGCCGGGCCGCCATGTCCCGCGCCACCGCGAGGGTGGCGTCCCGGTATCCGGAGATCCCCTCGTCCACGGTGATGGCGGCGAGGGTGATACCCCCGGAGGGAGGGAGGATCTTCCGAAGGAGGTGGAGGAGGACGGTGCTGTCCTTCCCCCCCGAGAGGGCCACCGCGATCCGCTCCCCGGGGCGGATGAGCCGGTACCCCCGCAGGGTGTGCCGGACCCGGCCCTCCACGTCCTGGAGGAAGTGATCCCCGCAGAGGTGGCACCCCCGGACCCGGTCCAGGAAGACGGCATCCTCGCCACAGAGTTCGCAGGCCGGGGGCCTCCCGGGCAGGGGGGGAAATCCCGGCATCATCCCCCGTGGGAGACCCGGATGACCCGGATCTCATCGTCCCAGCCGAGGATGGTGTCCTCGGGGATCACCCTGCCGTTCCTCGAGACGATCACCCCGGACGGGTTCAGCTCAAGGGTGAGGAGCAGCTCCCAGACCTGCACCGCCTCCCCGTCGAAGCCACGCACGGTCCCGTCCTGGAGATGGATCTTCATCGCGTCCTCAGATACCTTACCGCCGCCATCCCTTAAATAGCCGGGCAGGAAGTGCCGGTTCCCGTGATCAACATGCATATGACCCTTAGACGAGCATGTAGAAGCTGCGATGCCGGGAGCTGGTGAGGGGATGGACGAGGAAGGGTACGGGATGCTCGGGAGGATGCTGGTCGCCCTCGGGGAGATCGAGAGGTGCCGGGAGTTTGCGGCCCTCATCCCCGAGGTACGGACGAACCTCGTGTACGCGAGGGAGAAGGCGAAATCCCGGGAGGACGTCCTCGCGGTCGACGGCCGGATCACCGTGGTGGAGGGCCTCCCCCGGGCAGCGGGCCGGGTGAGGTTCGGGGCCTCGAGCCACATGGCCCGGCTCATCATCGAGATCCGGAAGAGGGATCCTTCGGTCCGGGCCGGCATCGACCTCGCATGGACCCCGCACCTCTCCTCATGGCTCGAGAAGTACTGCCGGGAGATGGGCTGGGTGTTCTCGGTCATCGACCGGCACGGCGAACCGGGGGAGATCAGGGAGGCCGAGGGGGCCTCGATGCCCTGGAAGGTTGCAGAGGCGGTGCGGGCGGCGGGCGGGAGGGTGCCGAAGATCTTCTACGAAACCGGGGCCATCGGGAAGGAGCCGGTCTCGGTGCTCGTCGGCCGTGACCCTGTCGAGGTGGCCGGGCAGGCCTGCGAAATCGCGCGGAAGTACCATGGAGCCCGGTAGGCCGAAGATCGGGAAGATCGACCGGGAGGTCTTCGAGCAGTACCTCCTCGCCCGGCTCGGGAGGCAGGACCCCACCGTGCTCGTCCCCCCGCAGAGCGGCGTCGATGCCGGGGTGGTGGACCTCGGGGACGGCCGGGTGCTCATCATCGCCGAGGACCCCATCTTCGCCATACCCGGCCAGCCCTGGGAGATGTTCGGCTGGTACACCGTCCACATCGGGGCGAGTGATGTGGCGGTCATGGGGGTCCCCCCGCGGTACATGACCTATTCCCTCCTCATGCCCCCCGAGACGGAGGATGCCGCCTTCCGGGCCATCGTGGACGCTATCCACGGGGCGGCCCTCGACCTCGGGATCGCCATCGTCGGGGGCCACACCGGCTACTACCCGGGCTTCGCCGCCCCCACCATCGGCGGGGTGACGGTCTTTGCCATCGCGGACCGGGACGGGTACGTGACCCCCGCGGGCGCGCGCCCGGGCGACGCAGTGATCCTGACCAAGGGGCCTGCCATCGAGACCGCCGGGATCCTCTCGGTCCTGAGGGAGAAGGAGCTCCTCGGCCGGTACCCGGAGCCCCTCGTCCGGAAGGCGCAGGCCCTCTGCCGGCAGATGACGGTGGTCCGCGACGCCCTCACCGCCATGGCCGCGGGCGGGGTGCACGCGATGCACGACGCCACCGAGGGGGGCGTCATCGGGGGCCTCGCCGAGGTGGCGGAAGCGAGCGGGGTGGGGATGGCCGTGGACGAGGCCATGTTCGTGTACCCCGGCGAGGTCCGGATGGTCTGCGAGGCCTTCGGGATCGACCCCGTCGCCGCCATTGCCGAGGGATCGCTCGTCATCACCGCTGAGGCGGACAGGACGGGCCGGATCCTCGGGGATCTCGGGAAGGCGGGGATCGCCGCCTCGGTGATCGGGGAGGTGACGGCCGATACCGGGACCCGGGTGATGAAACGTCGTGACGGGACCGAGGTCCCGCTCAGGATGCCGGCCCAGGACCCCTTCTGGCAGGTCTTCTTCGAGGGTATGCGGTAGGGGCCGGGCGGTCCTGGAATTCTTTGATCATTCCTTCAGGGGGAGCGGGATGTCCGCCGGGCAGTCGAGACCCTCCTCGATCTCCCGGATTTTCCCGAGGTCCGCACTCGTCGATGGCTTTTTCGGCACTGCCCGGCACCCCTCCACGGCTCCCGTCGAGGGTTCGAAGGTGCCGATGGCCCGGGCTACCCGGGTGATCTCCTCCTTGTCGAGGCCAATAAGGGGCCGGTAGACGGGGAGTTCAGCAGCGTCGTCGAGGACGAGGAGGTTGTCGAGGGTCTGGGAGGCGACCTGCCCGAGGGACTCCCCGGTGACGATACCCTTCGCCCCCTCCTCCCGGGCGACGGCGGCGGCGATCCGATACATCCGGCGCTTGCAGAGGAGGCAGGTGTACCTCTCCACCCAGTCACGGCTGAGCTGGACCTTTGCGCAGGCGAGGTACGAGTCCGGTATGACCCGGAGCCGGATGTCCGGCTGGTAGCCCCGGAGTACCTCCACCACCTCCTCTGCCCGGCCCCGGGCATCCTTGCCCAGGAAACCCTCGAGTGCGACGTAGACCGGGAGGATCCGGCAACCCCGCTTCATCATCATCCAGGCGGCGACGGGGGAGTCGATCCCGCCCGAGACGAGGGCGACGAGGGTCCCTTCTACCCCTGGGGGGAGGCCCCCCGCACCCGGAACCACATCGGTGTAGAGGTAACAGGCGTCCCCGCGGATCTCGACGTGGAGCTCGAGGTCGGGGTCGTCCAGGTCCACCCTGAGGCCGGGGAAGGCCCTCCGCACGAGGTTCCCCAGCTCCACCGCCTTCTCCTGCGAGGTGAAGGGGTGGCTGCCCACCCGCCTCATCCGGATGGCAAAGGTCCGGAGGCCCCCCGCATCCCGTTCGCGGGCGAGGGCGAGGAGAGACTCCTCCAGGTCATCCGTGGTACACCGGGTCACGGGCGAGAAGGAGACGATGCCGAAGACCCTCCGGAGCCTCCCGGGATCCACCGGGCCCTGTACCCAGATCCTCCCCCGCTCGGACCTGACCCTGCAGCCCGGGAGCACCGTCTGGATGTTCCGGACAAGGACGTTCTCCCACCGGCGCCGGACGTAATCCGACTTGAGGAAGATCTCCCCGTACCGGACGAGCCAGAGGTCGCTTTCGGGCATCGGTGGATCGCTCTGTAAGGGGTTGCCTCCGCGCCCTTATGCTCTTTCCCCTTCCCGGCGTCCTTCTGAGCAACCCTTATAGCATGGTGGTGAACACGTAAAGGAAAGGCATTTCGGGGTATCAGATCCGGCCCCGGGCCGGGTCCCCCGGACCATGCCCGGAAGGCATCCATGGAGGACGAGGCGGCGCTCATCGAAGGGATTCGGGCTCTGAAGGAGGACCGGGAGGCCATCATCCTCGCCCACAACTACCAGGTGGGGCCGGTCCAGGACATCGCCGATATCGTCGGTGACTCCCTGGAGCTCTCCCGGGCCGCCACCACCATGAAAGGGAAGGTCATCGTCTTCTGCGGGGTGGACTTCATGGCCGAGACGGCCGCCATCCTCTCGCCGGAGAAGAAGGTCCTCCTCCCCGCAGGGGATGCCTGCTGCCCCATGGCAGAGATGGTCACCGCCGGCGAGGTGCGGGTGATCCGGGAGCGGCACCCCGGTGCCGCGGTGGTCGCCTACGTGAACACCACGGCGGAGGTGAAGGCCGAGAGCGACATCTGCTGCACCTCGGCGAATGCCGTCCAGGTGGTGAATTCGCTGGAGGAGGACCGGGTGATCTTCCTCCCCGACCGGAACCTCGCCCTCTACACCGCCCGGTTCACGGAGAAGGAGATCCTCCCCTGGCAGGGGTACTGCATCGTCCATGACCGGTTCACCCCCGCCGAGGTCCGGTCTGCCCGGGGGCGTCACCCCGGGGCCGAACTCATCGTCCACCCCGAGTGCCGTCCCGAGGTCATCGATCTCGCCGACGGGGTCTACTCCACCTCCGGGATCATCCGCCACGCCTGCACGGGGCCGGGCAGGGAGTTCATCATCGGGACCGAGGTGGGCATCCTCCACCGGCTCGCGAAGGAGTGCCCCGGCAAGCGGTGCCACCCCCTCTCGGAGAAGGCCGTCTGCGTGAACATGAAGAAGACAGATCTGCGGAAGGTGCACACCGCTCTCGAACGGATGGAGCCCCGGGTCATTGTCCCCGAAGGAATCTCCCGGCGTGCCCGGAAGGCTATCGACCGGATGCTCGCCATCCGGTGAGGGACGTTTACCCCTTCACGAGCTCTGCCACGGTGGCAACGAGGAGGTCGACCTCCTGCTCCGTGGTAAAGGGCGAAACGCCCGCCCGCACAGTGCCTCCCGGGAGACCCAGCCTCTCCATGAGGATCTGGCAGTCGTGGTGGCCGGCCCCGACAAGGATATCCGAGGCTTCGTCCAGGTGCACCGCGACCTTCCGGGGATCCATCCCCTCGATGGTGAAGGAAACGATGCCGGTACGGCGTTCCGGGTCGGCCGGCCCGTACACACTTACCCCGGGCAGGCACCGGAGCCCGTCGATCAGCCGGGGCGAAAGGCGCCTCTCGTGGTCGTGGATGCGCCCCATCCCTATCCCCGCCAGGTAGTCTGCGGCGACCCCGAGGCCGATCCCCGCCGCAACGTTCGGGGTTCCGGCCTCGTACCGCTGGTACCCCTCGGCCAGGGTGAATCCTTTCCCGGATACCGTCCCCACCATGCCCCCGCCGGCGTAGAGCGGCCCGATGGCCGGGTTCTTCATCCAGAGCACCCCGATCCCGGTGGGCCCGCCCATCCGGTCCCCGGCGAAGCAGAAGAAGTCGCACCCGATGGATGAGACCCCGGTGGGGAGGCGGGGGACCGAGTGGGTCCCGTCCACGAGGAGTAGCGCCCCGTGTTCGCGGCAGATGCGGCCGATCTCCTGCACGGGGCTGATGGACCCGAGCACACCGGAGACCTGGGTGACCGCCACGAGCCTGGTCCGGCCGGTGATGACCTCCCCGAGCCGGACCGGATCAACGGTGCCTTTTTCGTCGACCGGAAGGACATCGCACTCCACCCCCTTCTCACGGAGGTGCAGCCAGGGAACGAAATTCCCGGACTCCTCGAGCATGGTGGTGACGACCCGGTCGCCCGGTTTCCAGGCGAGCCCCTCGGCCACCATGGTGACGGCCTCGGTCACGTCCCGGGTGAAGACCAGATCCCCCTCCCTCGCCCCGATGAACCGCTTGACCTTCTCGTGGGCGTCCCAGTACTTCTGCGTGGCGACCTGTGACAGCCGGTGAACCCCCCGGCCGACGTTCGCCCGGTAGTGACGCTCGTACCCGAGCATCGCCTCGATCACCGGTTCCGGGGAGACGCCTGTCGTGGCGCTGTCCAGGTACACGAGGTCGGCGATGAGGGGAAAATCGGCCCGGAGGGATGCGCCGGTACCGGGGGCCACCGCCTCCTCCGCATGGACGGGGGCGGGTTTCTTCACCCCGGAAGGAGAGACGGCCCTGCGGGTGACTGGCTTCAGCCGGTCCCCATCCAGGGCAACCCCATGCCTCCCACAGAGCTCCCGCATCTTCGGCGGGAGGTCCCGCCACCGCCAGAGGCCCCACCGGGCGTACTCCTCCGGGAGATCATGGGTGGCGGCCCACCGGTCCAGGAACTCGTCCCACCTCTGTGCAAGCCCGGGATGCATGCCCCGGAGGAGCTCCTGCTCGCTCTCGAGCATCGCCGGGCAGAGGTAGCACCCGATCCGCTCGATGCCCCGGCCGTAGAGCGGGTTCACGGGAAGGTTCCGCCACCAGAGGTAGAGGAAGACCTCGAGGGCCCGCCAGTTCCGGATGGGGGAAATGTTCAGCTGGAGGGGGTTCGCCGGGTTCTGGCTCGTGGCCTCGAGGTCGGCCCGGTTCCAGGACTCGTACCACCGGTTGCCCTGGACCGTGACGCAGGGGCCCGTGATGGCGAGGTGGAGCCGGAGGGGGTGGAGCTTCAGGAGCTTGCAGCACCACCGCATGTCCTTTGCCGGGGGTCCTGCCTTCTCCGCCGCAGCCCAGAAATCTCCTCCCTTCCTGACGATCTCCACCCCCTGTTCCTCGACGAACCGGACCGTCTCGGGGAACTCGATGCCCGTGTCGATGAAGAAGGCCGAGGGTATCCCCGCCTTCCGGGCGAGGGCCATCGCAGCCATGGAGTCCTTGCCGCCCGAGAAGGATACGTTCGCGCACGGCCGGTCCTTCAGGTGCTGCCGGATCTCCCGGATGGCGTTTCGCTCCAGGTTCTTCAGGTGGTACCGGTTCCTCCCGACGGCGATTTCCCAGCCGGGGTCAGGGGGGCTCCGGGGCTGCATCGCTTGGATCTCCTTTACCCGCAGCTGACCTGCCCTCAGCACCCCGGTGCCGTACCCGTTCCGATACTTTACCACCAACGTCCCTTCGGGTTCCCCCGTCTTGACCGGGATCCGCTTCCCCCCGATACGGCGCCCGTCCAGATTCTCCCGGGCCGCCGCCTCCTCGAGGTCCACGATCCCCCGGGTCGCAGGGCCGACAACGAAGGGAAGGCCTCCGGGGGCAAGGTCGAACCGGAACAGCCGGGAAACCGGATCAAAGGAGAGCCAGCCGAAGCGCTCGCCATGAATGATGACGAGATCGTTCCGGTCCACCCCGCCGGCCTTGTTCAGGAGGACGATCTTCGGGACCGGGACCGGCCCGAACCGCTCCTCCACAAGGCCCCTGAGGAGGGCGAGGTCAGCCGCGAGGGCCGGTCGCACGTCATAGGGGGCCTGGAGGGGGACCCTCCGCCCCTCGGCGCCGCAGCCGCAGGTCCGGGCAATGAGGGGGACGTTGCATCGGTCGCACCAGTAGAGGACCTTCTTGACCGGCGGCTCGTGCATGACATGATACCCTTGGCAGGTCAGCCTATAAGAACAGCGCGGCGAAGAGGGAGGGAGTTCAATCCTCCGGGGGAATGTCCTCGTCCGGATACTCGCATGTCCTCTCCTCGGCATAGAGCAGGACTAGCTCCTCGGCCTGCTCCCTCCCGAGCCGGTCTGCCACCCTCTGGAGGAAGAGTGAGAGGAGTTCGGGGGGGACGCAGCCGAGGCTCTCCCCGCCGTCCCGGATGAGGTCCACGAGGTACCTGAGATCATCGTCCGAGAGCCGCCCGATCCTGTCGGCAAAATCGGCCTCCCCCGTGGCGAAGTGGGTTGCCACCGGCGGGAGGATGGATCGGAAGGCATGCCCCGACCCGGCGCAGATCTCCTCGCTGCACTCGGGGGCGAGCTTCTTCAAGATCTCCAGGTCCCGTGCTGAAAGTTCCCGCGGCATGGACAGCTACCATGGGGAGGCCGGGGTCATAAGCGCGGCCGGTCCGGATAGTATCACCCTCCCGGCCCCCGCGGCGGCCGCCCGGGCCGGATTCCCCCTACTCGAGGTGGATGATCTGGACGGGGCAGAGGTCGGCGGCCTCCGTGGCGCACCCTTCCAGCTCCCCGGGGACCACCCCCTCGGCATTGCTCCCCGCGCGGTGGGGCTCGGTTATTTCGCTGAAATGGTCCTCCGGGTTCTCCTCGAAGAGGTCGGGGCAGGTGCTCCAGCAGGACTCACAGCTCGTGCAGTCATCCCTGTCGATATGGACCTTCATTTCCGCACACATCCTCCCGTGACATACGGAGAGAGCCACCCCGGCGGGCATAAAGATGCCGAACTGCGGTTCCTTCGCCCACGGATGGTGAGGAGAGCCCAAAACCTCATGAAGGGGGACGGAGATTCATAGCAGGGGTTTCCATGGGCACTGCCACCGTTTCAGGAAAAGCTCTCCCCGCCGCCGCCCTCCTCCTTGCTCTCCTCGTCACCGGCCTCCTGGCAGGCTGCCTCGGGGGGCAGGCCCCGGAGAGGCTGCCTGGGGTGGAGGTCCGGGAGTACCAGGGGAAGGATCTCTCGTCGGTGAACGACTTCCGGGAGAACTCCATCCTGGGCCCGCAGCATGTCAACATCACGGACTACCGTCTCACCATCGACGGCCTCGTGGGGGAGCCGAGGAACTTCACCTACGACGAGGTGCTCGGGTTCCCCCCCTACGAGAAGGTGGTGACCCTCTCCTGCGACGAGGGCTGGGACGCGACCATCCTCTGGAGGGGGGTGAAGGTCTCTGACCTCATCCGGGCGGCGGGGCCTGACCCCCGGGCGAACACCGTCATCTTCGCCGCCGCCGACGGGTACACGACCTCACTCCCCCTGGAGTACATCGTGAACAGGGACATCCTCCTCGCCTACGGGATGAACAACATCACCATGCCCGTCGAACGGGGGTACCCCTTCGAGCTCGTGGCCGAGGACCGGTGGGGATACAAGTGGATCCGGTGGGTGACCGGCATCCGGCTCTCGGACGACCCCAGCTACCGGGGCTTCTGGGAGAGCAGGGGCTACTCCAACAGCGGGGCCCTGAACGAGTCCTTCTTCGGGGACTGACATGAAGCGCCGTGACCTGCAGAGGGCGGTGGGGTGGCTCCTCCTCGTCCTCGCCCTCCTCCTCGCCGTGACCGGTCTCGGGATCACCGAGTACCAGGTCATCACGGCGGCCAGCTTCGGCCTCCTCGGGAAGGCCCTCTCCTTCCAGCTCCACAGCCTTCTCTGGATCCCCTTCCTCGCCGTCCTCGCGGGCCACCTGGCCCTCTCCTGCCGGGGCGGGAAACGGGGGAAGGACTGAGGCCTTTATTATCTCCCCCGGCCATGGAGAGAGCATGGCAGAGGAAGGGAAGCAGGAACAGAAGGGTGAGAGGGACTGGAGGGAGGAGAGGCGGGAGTGGCGGAGGAGGCACCGGGGCCCCTTCCTCATCCCCGCCGGGGTCCTCATCGGCCTCGGGATCGGGCTCCTCGTGAACCAGCCCGGGGCCGGGGTGCTCATCGGGCTCGGGCTCGGGTTCCTGGGGGCTTCCTTCGAACCGATGGCCGTTCCCCCTGAGGAACCAGGCCATGCACCGATGCGGGGGCCTCGCTGGGCCTTCGTCGCCATCGGGGTTGTCCTCGTGCTGCTCGGCCTCTCGATTGTCTCGGGATGGGCCCTCCCGTGGACGTACATCATCGCCATCCTCCTGATCCTCATCGGCATCGGGTTTATCGCCCGGGGCTTCGGCCGGATGAGGTGACGGGGACCCTCACCGTTGGGGGCCCCGGCCGCGGATGACCGGGGGCAGCCCCCGCCCTCCACCCCGACCACAAGTCTGTTGACCGATGAGGCAACAAGGGAAAGCATGAGACGACCGGTCGTGGAAAGGGCCGGGACGAGGAGGACCCTGGCGGGACTCCTGCTCCTGGCATCCTGCATCATCGCCCTTTCGGGACCAGCCATGGCTTCAGACATCCAGCAGTACGGATGGGTCCCTCCCCAGACCCCGGACCTCACAGGCTACAACGCTACCCTCCTGAATGCCACCCCTGCCGTCCCGCAGCCTACCCTTGCACCCGTCACCCTCCTCCACCTGGAGCTGAACGAGACCACTCCCTCTGGAGTCCGGTACATGGCCTTCGGGCCGAAGGTCATCGAGGTTGCCCTGAGCCCCGTCCTCCTCGGCCTCATCGTCGTGCTGATCGCGGGGGCTGGAGGGGCATGGTACATCCTCGGTCGGAGGCGGGGCGGGGACTGAAGGCAGGGGGCCTCCGGGAGGGGTGGGAGCTCTCAACCTTTTCTCCCCGGAAGGCCATGGGAAAGGGAGGGACATGACCGGAAGGGTGCTCATCGCGTACACGTCGAGGAGGGGATCGACGGAGGAGATCGCCCGGGCCATCGGAAGGGAACTTGAGGCGGCGGGGAACGCCGTGACGGTGGCGGACATGAAGGGAATCGATTCGGCCGCGGGGTACCGGGCCGTCGTCATCGGGGCGCCGGTCTACCTGGCGAAGATCGAACAGGCGGTGCCCGCCTTCGTGGCACGCCACCGGGAGGATCTCCTGAAGGTCCCGGTCGCCGCCTTCGCCGTCGGGATCGCGCCGGTGAACCCTGCGGTCGGGTCCGTGGAGGAGACCCTCGGGAGGCTCCGGGCCGCCCTCGACCCCGTGAAACCGGTCGCGGTGGCCATGTTCGCCGGGAGGCTCGAGCTCTCCCGGCTCTCCTTCCTCGAGCGGACCCTCGTCGGGGCCATGAAGGTCCTCACCGGCGACTTCCGCGACTGGGAGGCCATCAGGGCGTGGGCGTGGGGGCTCCCGGCGGTCCTTGGGCCCTGAGCAGGCCCGGTCCCGGGCTGCCCGCCCCGTCCCGCAGGGAAAACCCATATAACGACACCGGCCGATGGTTTACCCATATGGTTGCTCCTCCCGAAGTGCCTGCCGGGGCCCCGAAGAAGCTCGCCGTCCTCATCGACGCCGAGAATGCCCAGCCCTCCATCATCGGGGCCCTCCTCGACGAGATCGCCACGTACGGCATCGCGAGCGTGAAGCGGGCCTATGGGAACTGGACCTCCCAGACCCTCCAGCCCTGGAAGGAGACTCTCCTCTCCTACTCCATCCAGCCCATCCAGCAGTTCAACTACACGACGGGGAAGAACGCCACCGACTCCGCCCTCATCATCGACGCCATGGACCTCCTGTACACGGAGAAGTTCGACGGGTTCTGCATCGTCTCCTCGGACAGCGATTTCACCCGCCTCGCATCCCGCATCCGGGAGTCGGGCCTCACCGTCTACGGCTTCGGCGAGCGCCGGACCCCGAAGCCCTTTGTCCAGGCCTGCGACCGGTTCATTTACACCGACATCCTCTTGAGGCCCGAGCCGGTCACCGAACAGAGGGCCGAAGCCCCTGCAGTCACGAAGGCCCCCGGGGCCTCGAAGAAACTCCAGGAGAACAGGGAGGAGCTGGTCAGGCTCCTCAGGTCCGCGGCAGACAGCGCCTCTGACGAGGACGGCTGGGCGTACCTCGCGGACCTCGGGAATAACATCCGCCAGAAGAAGCCGGACTTCGACCCCCGGAACTACGGGTACAAGAAGTTCAGGGACCTCGTGGAGGAGACAAAGCTCTTCGAGATCCACGAGTCCTCCATCGGGGATTCGCCGGCAAAGACCATCCAGGTGCGGTACAAGAAGGCGAAGAGGAAGCAGGGGTACCGGGACTGAGGTGAGGCACATTCGGCGGAAGAACTGGATGCTGGGCTTCCTGGGATTCCTGGGTTTCATGGGTTTCCAGGGTTTAATCGGTATCGCGAGGGGCGACTGGCTCGAGGCCACCGATGTCATCTGGTTCTCCTTCTTCGCATGGTTCGTCAATTTCCTGCCGGAGAAGGGGGAGAGGTGAGGGTCTGACCCCCCCGCAGAAGCCAATGGCATGATAACCTCCTTCCAGATCATCATCGGCGCATGGATCGCCTTCTGGGTATTCCTCTACGTCCCCCTCTTCTTCCGCCGTGTCCCGACCCGGCGGCGCTCGTCAAAGTACGTGATGCAGACGGGGATGCTCGCCGTCATCGCCTGGATGCTTCTCGCGCTCCTCGAGTGGTACCGGCCCGGTTCCCTGTTCCTTCGCATTCTTCCCGATTCGCCACTCGCGGGGATCACCGGTGTAATCCTCACCGTAGCAGGCCTCGGGTTTTCCGCCTATTCCCGGATCTACCTGGGAAAGAACTGGAGCAACATGCCCGCCATCAAGGTCGGCCAGCAGCTCATCAGGACGGGACCGTACCGGTTTGTGCGGAACCCGATGTATACCGGCATCCTCGTCGCGCTTGCCGGGGCGGTCATCGCGACGAATGTTCTCCTGGCATTCCTCCTCTTTGGGGTCTTTGTCATCGCCATCTGGCTGAAGATCAAGGCCGAGGAGGAGATCCTCCTCGAGACCTTTGGTGAAGAGTTCCTTCGGTACAAGAAGGACGTAAAGGTGGCACTCATCCCGTTCGTGGTGTGAGAACCCGTGCCATTCCTCGAAGGGTGCTCTTGATCCCCGCGGTACAAGATCGATGCATCGCCGGTACCTTTATTTCCTCCCGCGTTCATGGGCAAACTCATCCGAGAGGGAGAGGCAACATGGAGACGGATCAGACAAAGCTGTCGGGAAGGGTCGCCATCGTCACCGGCGCCTCGTCGGGAATCGGGCGTGCGACCGCAAGGCTTCTCGCGGGTCACGGGGTGAAGGTCGCGCTCGTCTCCCGGTCGAGGGAGAAGCTCGAGGCTTTATCCCGGGAACTCCCGGGTTCCCTCGCGGTTCCCGCCGACATGACCCGGATTCCGGAGGTGAAAAGGATGGTCGACCGGACCAGGCGACACTTCGGGAGGATCGATATCCTGATCAACAACGCCGGGCAGGGGTACGATGCACCGGTAGAGCTCATCGACATCGGGACGCTCCGCTACATCCACGACCTGACCGTCATCGGCCCGATCGTCGCCATGCAGCAGGTGATCCCGACCATGAGGGCCCAGGGCGGAGGGACCATCCTCAACATCAGCTCGGGGACCGCCCTCATGGATCTCCCGGGCATGAGCCCGTATGCCTCCGCGAAGAAGGCGCTCGCGGGCATCAGCCTCGCCGCCCGGCAGGAGCTGGAGAAGGACGACATCGTCGTCTCGGTCGCCTTCCCGTACATTACCCTGACCGATTTCGAGAGAAAAACCATCCGGGCGATCCCGGTGCCCGAGGACCAGATCGAGCCCGCTGGCCCGTACCCCTCCGATTCGGCGGAGTTTGTGGCCGAGAAGCTCGTCGAGGGGATTCTCTCCGGCGAGGCGGAGATCTATTCCCACGAGTGGCAGAAGGGGATGGGGAGGGAGGAGTGAAGGGGATGGTAGAAAAACGTGATCGTCCACCAGGTCTCCTGCGGAAGCTTGTCGTCCTTTTCGGGGCGATTGTCGGGCAGTACATCGCGGGGCGGGTGTTTGACGCGATAAAGGGGCGGTGGTAGATATCAAGTCAGGGAACGGCGGAGTAAACGCCCGAAAAATGAGTTGAGATTGATGAATCGGCTATTTACTGCCCCGAAGATGGCTATGGTTACGATAACGGCAAAGATCAGCAGGATTGCTCCAACCCACCAAAGAGGTGGCATATAGAGAATCAAACCGAACCCTAGGTTCTGTTGCATATGAGGGACTTTGGCATTCAGGATCAAGAGTGTTGCATCGCGGGACTTTTAACATTCACTCCACGGCAAAGTTATAAATCTTAGATGGCATGTAGAGTATAGTAAGGGGGGGCAAAAATGGGAATAATGTCCGATGTTGAAATAACCCATAGTTTAGAGAGCAAAGAATTGATCATTCATGAATTTGATAAGGAATTCCTAAATCCTGCGAGTTACGATGCGCGCGCAGGCAAACAAATATTTAAAACAAGGCCCGGTAGAGGGTTGACTGATATATCTGAAAAGGGGGTAGCTATAATCGAAATTGGAGAATTTGCAATTATATCAACTCATGAAAGCTTCGAGCTCCCAAAAAATATTGCTGGGAAAATTGGATTGAGATCCCATTATGCAAGGAAAGGCATCATAATATTGAGCGGGCCGCAAGTTGATCCAGGTTTTAAAGGGATACTAACAGTCGGAATTTATAATGTAGGCCCGAAAGATGTTGCAATTCCATATTTAGAACCATTTTGCACAATTGAATTTTATAAATTAACCGTTCCGGCAACAAAGGGATATACCGGCGAATATCAAAACCAGATTAAAATCCCTTCAAAAGATATCGAATATTTTGTCGAAGGTAAAGGAGCAACTTTGGCAGAAGTCATCCAATCGGTATCTGGATTGAGTAATAGCGTAAATAGGCTTGAAAACACGGTAAATGCATTAAAATTATCATTATGGGCTATTCCAGTTATCACGACGGTTGTTGTAACTATCGTTGTGGCCGTTTTATTGTGGGTTTTTCCACGGGCATAAATATTTTTTTCCAATTTATGAAGGGAAATCAGCAAGTCGTAACTGACCAGTTTTCTTCGGAGGAATAACAACTCTTTTCAAATTCTCTAAAAGAACACTTCTTCTTTGATCGACGACAATATCAACAAACTCTTCCATCATGTCACCGTATCTTTCAGTATTGCCCAATTGTAATGCTGTAATATAGAGCTCTCGGTCTTCATGGGGGACGAGGTATTTGGTAATGTACGTTAAATACCTCGCCCCCCGAAGGAATGGATCGGAAAGAAGGTAAAGGTGTTGTTGGTTGATCCGCTCGAATGATGTCCTTTTTTTCTCGCGCGTTTGATCTTTTCTGAGGCAGAAACGTTGTCGTCTTGGAAACAAACGTCAATGCTGAGAGCAATAGCTTAATAAAGGCACATAGTGACGATCTCTGAGCACGTCGGATCTGACGGCTCAATAAAGGAAGGGAGGCTTTCAGCCCCGCAATCCTTCACTGAGAACGAGTAAAATCTCCAAAATACAATCTCGTTCGAAGTTTTTAAGGATTGTGGTCTTGAGTTGAGGCTATCCCTTCTCAAGAAGGGATGAAAATTGAACGAAGAAGAGATCCTTAGGATCTTGGCATTGATTGGGGCAGTCCTCACTATAGCAATAGTGTTGGGCTTCCTTGTTTTGGGACAGACCGGAGACTACATCAAATCCATTACAAATAATACAGCCCTTCAGTACATCGGAACAGGTG
>DATKMC010000062.1:0-3326 GCA_035542115.1 Methanomicrobiales archaeon
TACTGAAACTTATTATCCTCTGTACATCAATTTAAGGTGATGCCTGAAGTATTCCTGAAGGTCGACAGCGCGTACCCGGAGGACCAGGGGGCTGGGAAGGTGCGGCTCGATCCCGAGACCATGCTCCAGCTCCGGCTCTCGCCGGGTAACATCGTCTACATCGAGGGGAAGCGGAGGACGGTGGCCAAGGTCTGGCGGTCCATGGTCTCGGACTGGCACCAGGGCAAGGTCCGGGTGGACAACTTCACCCGGGCGAACGCCGGGATCGCCATCGGGGACCGGGTGAAGGTGACCGCCGTGGAGGAGGAGGTGGAGGCAAAGCGGGTTGTCCTCGCGCCCCCCGAGGATATGCCCCGGCAGGTCCCCATCAACTACCCGGGTGTCGCGAACCGGCTCATCGACTACCCGGTGGTGAAGAACGACCTCGTCCCCATCCCCGCGGGGCTCCCCTTCATGCAGGCGCAGCTCGTGGCCTTCAAGGCGGTGCTCGTGGAGCCCGAGAATGCCATCATCATCTCGAAGAACACCCAGGTGGAGTTCTCGGACAAGCCCGCCGCCGGCTTCGAGGGCTTAAAGAAGGTGAGCTACGAGGACATCGGCGGCCTGAAGGACGAGCTCCAGCGGGTCCGGGAGACCATCGAGCTCCCCATGCGCCACCCCGAGCTCTTCAGGAAGCTGGGCATCGAGCCGCCGAAGGGCGTCCTGCTCTTCGGGCCGCCGGGGACGGGGAAGACCCTTATCGCAAAGGCCGTGGCAAACGAGAGCGGCGCCCACTTCATCCCCATCGCGGGGCCGGAGATCATCTCCAAGTACTACGGCGAGAGCGAGCAGAAGCTCCGGGAGCTCTTCGAGGAGGCCAGGCAGAACGCCCCCTCCATCATCTTCATCGACGAGCTCGATTCCATTGCCCCAAAGAGGGAGGACGTGACCGGCGAGGTGGAGCGCCGGGTCGTCGCCCAGCTCCTCACCATGATGGACGGCCTCGAGGAGCGGGGGCAGGTCGTGGTCATCGGCGCCACGAACCGGGTGGATGCCATCGACCCGGCCCTCCGCCGGCCAGGCCGGTTCGACCGGGAGATCGAGATCGGGGTCCCGAACGAGGTGGACCGGGCGGAGATCCTGAAGATCCACACCCGCGGGATGCCCGTGGCAAAGGACGTGGAGCTCATGAAGCTCTCCCAGCAGACCCATGGCTTCGTCGGGGCCGACCTCGCGGCCCTCGCCCGGGAGGGGGCCATCCGGGCCCTCCGCCGGTACCTGCCGGACATCGACCTCGAGGCAGAGGAGATCCCGGCCGAGGTCCTCGACCGGATGGAGGTCCTGGCAAGCGACTTCCGGGACGCCCTCCGGGATGTCGGCCCCTCGGCCATGCGGGAGGTCCTCCTCGAGGTGCCCCACACCCGGTGGGATGACGTGGGCGGGCTCGAGGCCGAGAAGGAGGAAGTCCGGGAGGCCGTCGAGTACCCCCTCACCCAGAGGGCCCGGTTCGACCGGCTCGGGATCGAGCCCCCGAAGGGCGTCCTTCTCTACGGACCACCGGGGACGGGGAAGACCCTCATCGCCCGGGCGGTCGCAACAGAGAGCGGGGCGAACTTCATCCCCGTCCGGGGCCCCCAGCTCCTCTCCAAGTGGGTGGGGGAATCCGAGCGGGCCGTCCGGGAGATCTTCAAGAAGGCCCGGCAGGTCGCCCCCTCCATCATCTTCTTCGACGAACTCGACGCCCTCGCCCCCGCACGGGGGGCGAGCGCCGACTCCCATGTCATCGAGAGCGTCCTCAACCAGATCCTCACCGAGATGGACGGGCTCCTCGAGATGCGCAACGTCGTGGTCATGGGCGCCACGAACCGGCTGGACATCGTGGACCCGGCCCTCCTCCGCACGGGGAGGTACGACCGTCTCGTGTACATCGGGGAGCCCTCCGAAGAGGACAGGAAGAGGATCCTCGCCATCCACATGAGAGGGATGCCCACCGCCGGGTCGGCCCTCGAGCGCCTCCTGGACGCCGTGCGGGATCTTTCCGAGCGGGAGTTCGAGGACCTCCTCGAGGCTCTGGGGAGCGGCCGGAAGGTCACCGTGGAGGAGATCACCGCGGCCCTCGCGAACCGGAAGGCCCCCGAGGGTGAGGTGGCGAACCCCCTCACGGGACGGCGGGTCACGGACATCCTCTCCTCGCACCGGCTCGTCCTCGAGGACCCCGTGCAGGAACGCCTCGTCACCTCCCTCGCGCAGATGACCGCGGGCTACGTGGGGTCCGACCTCGAGGGGGTCTGCAAGGAGGCAGGGATGCTCGCCCTCCGGGAGGGCTCGGACTCGATCACGGAACGCCACTTCGGCGATGCCGTGAAGAAAGTCCGGCCCACCATGAACGAGCGTTCCCAGGAGTACTACCGGCGGATGCGGGAGGTCTTCAAGGGTGGCCTCCCGAAGGAGGTACAGCCGCCGGAGTACCAGTGATCTTCCCTCAATCACTTTTTTCCCGTTTTTCAGGGTATCAGGACCTGTATGCCTCCGAACGTGCCTGTCCCGAGCGGGGAACGCCGCAGAGGCGTGGGTCGGGTTCTGATGAACCTCCAGGTCGCACCCCGCCTGATGGCGGGTCGCTCCAGGTCGGGTTCTGATGAACCCTCCCTCCTCCCGGCAAGGTTTATCCATCCCGGGGGAGATTCCCTGTTGGGAACAGCCGGGCCGAAACCCGCGCATGATACGCTTTGACCGGGGGTACGAAAGCAACCGCCACCACACCGGAGACCGCCGCCGAGAGACGTTCGACCGGGATCGTGAGCCTCGACCACGTCCTCGCAGGGGGGTTCCTCAAGGGGACCCTCATCGTCGCCTTCGGGACTCCGGTCTCGGGCATGGAGATCCTGGGGCGCCAGTTCTGGCAGCAGGACGCGAACGGCTCCTACTTCATCACCGACGCGGAGCCCCTGCCGGGGATGATCGACGCGCGCACCGTCTCGCTGGAAAAGTACCTCGAGCTCGGCAGGGGCGAGCGGGTAGTGGTGGACTCCCTCTCCTCCGTTATCCTGAAGTACGGCATCGACACCGCCGTGAAGTTCCTCTCCATCTGCGCAAAGGACAGCGAGAAGCGGAAGACCAACTACTACTTCATCATGTACAAGGGTCTCCACTCCCCCCTCGAGGAGATGCGCATCAGCCGGGCGGCCGACATTGTCATCGAGTTCAAGGAGGAGTACGAGGGAATCGAGATCCAGCACGCCCTCATCGTGAAGAAGATCAAGGGGATGGACCTCCCGATCCGGGTCATCCCCATGCTCATCAAAGAGGCAGGTCTCGAGATCTCCACGACGAGTCGCGTGGTGTAA
>DATKMC010000063.1:0-11943 GCA_035542115.1 Methanomicrobiales archaeon
GGGCTCGCGAGAAGCACCGCGAAAAGCATCACGGCGGCGACGATAATCAGTTTCATCGAACTCTTCATGCGTTTCCTCCTTACATTCACAGGCATGCTGTCAGTATATTTCGGCAATTGCCGAAATCGTGTTCACAATGCCCGATACTCCGATTGAACGGAATATGTGGTAGTGTTTGGTAATCGGTTATTATATCTTTTGTGGTTGGAATCTCCGGTAAAAATGGAGAGACGGGCCCTGATCCCCTGTCCGGCCCGTTTTTTTCCTGCAATCGGGAGAAGGACACCCATGGGAGGGGATATGGCTGAGGGATCCCCCAACCACTCCCGTGGATCCCGTCCCTTCCCTTCCGGCCCGGGAAAGGAATATATGGAAAGCTCGCATCCTGTCCGTCCCCTCCGGCGGAAGCCCGATACCCGCCCGCCGTGAGAGCGGGCCCGGCCTGCTCTCCCGGGTCTCCCGTATGCTCAGGTGCTTTCTCATACCTTAATGTCCTTCGGGATCAACACTCCTGTCCATGCGGGTCATCCGTGCACCGAACCTGGCGAGGGCCCACGAGCTCGCGGTAAAGACGGTGCTCGAGAAGGGGTGGGTGCTCGAGACCGAGGACGGGGAGGGAACCGTGGAGTGCGACGAGCTGGGGATCCGGGTTGACGAGCCCCTCGCCCTCCCCATGGCCTCCCCCCGCTCCCGGTTCCAGCAGCGGTTCCTGGAAAAGTACGCCCATGACCTCATCCACGGGACCCATGCCGAGTTCGAGTACGATTACCACGGCCGGCTCTTCGATTGGGGCGGGGGGCTCTCCCTCGGGGGGAAGGAGGTCCACACCGACCAGGTGGAATATATCAGAAAGAAGCTCGCGGCCCAGCCGGCCTCTAGGCGGGGGATCGCCATCACCTGGATCCCTCCGGTGGACGAGAGCCTGGACGACTGCCCCTGCCTCCAGCTCGTCCAGTGTCTGGTCCGGGGCGGGTCGCTCCACATGAAGGTGGTCTTCCGGTCGAACGACATGCTCTCGGCGGCAGGCCCGAACATGTTCGCTCTCGTGCACCTCCAGAAGCACATCGCGGACGCCCTCGGCCTCCCTTGCGGGCCGTACACCCATGTCTCCCTGGTGCCGCACATTTACTATAGGAGGGACATGAACGACCTCCAGGCCTTCTGCGGGGACGGGACCGATATCAGCCCGGTGGATGCCGTCTGCGAGGCCTGCGGCAGGTGCCGGGGCCGGTGATGGGCTGGCCGCGGGGGTGCCAGCCCCCGGTCCGTCACCTTAATACTTTGAGAGGGTTCAAGCTGAAGGGAATAGCCCGGTAGTGTAGCGGTCAATCATGCGGGACTCTGGATCCCGCGACAGCAGTTCGAATCTGCTCCGGGCTACTGCTTTTTCTCTAAGCTACTGCTTTTTCTCTAAGATTCTCATAGTGTTTCATTCCGGCATGGTTGACCGGCCTGCGACAGCAGTTCAAATCTGCTCCGGGCTACTGCTTTTTTCCCGGGTCCTGTTGTTCCTCCTGGTCCGCCTGCCCCGCTCACGGGCAGGTCCTCTCATTTCTTGCAGACGAAGGCGACATGGTCACGGTGGTAAGGGAGAAGCCATGTCGAGCCGAGGATGCTGTATGAGGGCCGGATGGCATCCCCGACTCCCGCCTCCACCTCCTCCGGCCTCGCCGTGGTATCGATGGCACGGGTCTTCACCACGAGGATGAGGTGCCCGCCCGTGGCGAGGAAGACCCGGTTCCTGAGGGCGATCTCCGCCTGCTCGGGCGAGGCCACGTCCTGGAAAACGAGGTCCACCTCCTCGACGGCGGCGGCGTACCCTTCCGGGTGCCTCGCATCGTCCATGATAGGGATGATGTTCCCCCGCCGCCCCGCCACCTCGAGGAGGTCCTGCATGGGACGGGGGGCGATCTCCACAGCATAGACCACCTCCGCGTAGTCGGCGACATGGGAGACGGTCGTCCCGTGGGCAGCCCCGAGGTAGAGAACCCGCGTGGAGCCCGTGATCTCCACCCCCTTCCCGAGGTGGTAGAGGGCCGCGAGCTTGCTCCGGTACGGGTCCCAGACCCGGTGGCCCGCGAGAACCCGCTCGCCATACACCCCGGGCTCCCCCGGTGAGACGAGGGTATCGCCGATCCAGATCACCGGCGGCCCCCCGCGGATTCGATCATCCGGTCCGATTCCTCGAGGAACCCCGGGTCGGGGGCCCCGCGGTACTCGTCTATCCGGGCAGCGATGGCGAGGCGGCCCGCGAGGGCCCGGGCCACCCTCCCCCGCGCGTCCCCCGGGGCGTTGTGCACCCTTTTGTGCTGGAAGATGATCCCGTGCTTCGGCGGGGGGGTCCCCCGGGTCAGGTGCGAGAAGAGGGCCCCCTTCGCCCCGAGGACCTGGATGGAGGAGGCTGGGAGCCGGGCAAGGCGGGGGAGCCCCCCGGCGAGGGCCACGAGCCGTGCGGCGACGAGGCCGCCGACGAGGGCCGAGCAGTTTGGGAGAACCTCCGCGGACCGGACCGCAATCTCCCGGGCGAGCCGGGTCCGGACCCCCCGAAGGGCCAGGATCCCGTCGAGGGCCTCCTTCAGGGGGCCGTCCGCGTCCTTCCCGATGCCCGCGAGGAGCCTCCGGGAGTCGGGGGTCCGGTACTTCCAGGTCTCCACGGGGTGGAGAATGCGGTACCAATCGGCGGCCCGCTCCCCAATCTGGTTGATGGCCTGGTCCATTCCCTCGAGGAGCATGACCATCTGGATGAGCTCGGTATCTTTCCCCCGGAACCCGGCGGCGACCCGGTCCCTGGCGACCCGGATGCAGATCTTTCGGAGCTTATTCAGGTACTCCTTCCTGTCCCGGACGGCCCCGCACTCCACGGCCTGCTCCCATCTCGGCGGCACGATCTCGTCGGGATTGGTGCGGATGCCGGAAAGCCGGGAGGCGAGGGCCTCCAGGTCCCCCTCCGCCTTCGTGCATCCGTGCCCGTCCACGTCCCCGAACCAGAAGGAGCGCATTAGCCGGAGATGGAAGGGATCTGCACTTATAAGTATAGTATCCGGCCCGTGTTGCCAGCCAGCAGGCAAGGGGATGACCAGGTCATACCGTGACGACACCAAGGGAGAAGCAGATGACCGGGAGCATGATCGCCCCCATGAGGAAGAGCCTCGGCACGTTCACGAGCGGGGGCACGACCCCGATGGCAGTCGCGAGGCCGAGGACGAGGAGGCCGAAGGGGCCGGTGAAGATGGCCGTGAGGATGGCGATGAAGGCGATGACCGCGAGGTTCAGGGACCGGGTCCCGAGGCCCCTCAGGAAGGCTGCCGACCCCGCGAGCCGGATGGTGAGGAGGTAGGCCGCGCAGCCCGCGAGGCATCCGGCGATGAGGAGCACCTCCATGGGCGGGAGCTCCTGGGCCGCGAGGGCGACCATCACCCCGTTCCGGGTACGGCCGAGGGCGTAGAGGGCGGCGAGGCCGACGAAGGCATTCACGGTGTTCGCCGCGCTCGCCGAGATGAGGTACTCCCGGGGCTCCCGGTCGTACCCGCCCCCCGAGGAGACGAGGGCGTTCGCCGTGGCATTCGAGAGGCCGGGGAGCCACCCGGTGATGGAGCCGGCGGCCGCCCCGAGGAGAACCCGGGAGGCGATGCCCCTCGCCGGGACCCGGAGGCCCCCGAACCTCTGGGCCGGGACGGGCGCGCCGGAGGCGAGGAGAAGGGTGGCAAGGCCGAAGAGCCCGGAGAGGAGGGGGAGGAGGACCGCCGACCCGCCGAAGGGGTGCCACGCGAGAAAGGAGTACCTGAATGAAAAGAGCCCGAGGAGGCCCGAGGCGAGGAAGAGGGAAAAGGCCCAGGAGGGGGCCTCTGCGGTCACGACGAGGAGCCCGGCGATACCGAGGAGGATGATCCCCATCCCCCAGTCCAGGTACGGCTGGAGGGGTGGCAGGAGCACGAGGCAGAGGAGGCAGAGGGGGATACCCGCCACGACGGCGAGGGCGCTCCCGAGGGCGGCGACCCGGACCGCCTCCTCGCCGAGGCCCTCGAGGCAGAGGGCGTGGGCGGGGAGGACGGAAAGGGCATTGTCCGGGTCCGGGATGCCGAGGTAGGTACTGGGGATGCTGTCGAGGAAGGTGTGGGTGACGAGGGCCGAGACGAGGGCCGCGGCGAGCCCCTCGGGGCCGAGAAGTGCGATGCACAGCCCCTGGAGGGAGAGGAGGACCGAGGCCATGGTGTTCGAATGGATCCCCGGGACGAGGCCGCTCACCGTCCCGAGGCAGATCCCGGCGAGGCACCCGGCGAGGAATCCGACGACCACGAAGAAAGAATGCGGGCACAAGGGTATAAAACCCGCTGGATGGATACGGTGATATCGGCAGAGGTGGAAAAGCTTCACGATGCGTATAGCGGTGACGAGGGTTGCCGGGAAGGGGGCACGCGACGCGGTTGCCTGCCGGAAGCACGGCCACGAGTGCTACACCGTCTCCCCGCTCAGGGTCGAGGCCTACCCCGACCGGCTCGGGTCCTTCGTCGAGGCCGCGAACCGGGGAGAGCTCGACTGCATCTTCTTCGCGAGCGCCGTCCCCGCGGAACTCCTGGGACCCTTCCTCCGGTCGCCACCGCGGGTCATCGCTATCGGGCCCCAGACGGCCCGGACCCTTGAAAAGCACGGGATCCGGTGCGAGACCCTCCCGGCCTTCTACTCGCGGGACTTCGTCCCGTACCTCGGGGACTGGATCCGGGGGAAGCGGATCGGGATACCGCGGGCCGACGTGCCGAACCCCGCCCTCATCCGAGCCATCGGGGAGGCAGGGGGCATCCCCGTCGAGGTGCGGGTCTACGGGCTCATCCCCACCCGCGAGCCTCTTGCCACCGACGGGGCCGACGCCATTCTCTTCACGAGCGCCAGCTCCTTCTCGGCGGCCGTCTGGCAGCACCGCCCCGGCCTCCTCCTCATGGCCATCGGCGAGATAACCGCGGGCGTCATGCGGGCGGCCGGGGCAGAGCCTGCCGTCGTCGGCGACGGCTCCCTCGAGGGGACCCTCGTCGCCCTCGACCGGTTCCTTGTGGAAGGGAGCGGTGAGGACCGATGACGGCACCGGGGCTACCGGTCAGGCCGGGGATCGTGGTCCAGAGGGGCCCCATCCCCCCTGGACGCTCCCGGCTCCCTGCGGGACCCGGGATCGTGGTCATCGACAAGCCCCGCGGCCCCTCGAGCCACCAGGTGACCGCCTGGGCCGGGAAGATTCTCGGGGTCCCGGTCGGGCACGCCGGCACCCTGGACCCCGGTGTCTCCGGCGTCCTCGTGGTGATGCTCGGCCCCGCGGTGAGGCTCGCGCCCTTCCTCCAGCGGGGGGAGAAGGAGTACGTCTGCCTCTGGAGGCTCCACGGCGACGTCACGAGGGGCCGCATTGAGGAAGTCGCGAGGGACTTCGAGGGCCGGATCTACCAGCGCCCGCCGAAGAAGGCCGCCGTGAAGAGGGCCCTCCGGATCCGGACCATCCACCGGCTCGAGGTCCTCGAGGTGGACGGGAGATCGGTCCTCATCCGGGTCGCCTGCGACGCCGGGACCTATATCCGTTCCCTCTGCCACCACATGGGGCTCGCCGCCGGCCCGGGCGGCTCCATGCGGGAGCTCAGGCGGACGAAGTCGGGCTCCTTCACCGAGGCCGATGCCCACACCCTCCAGGAGCTGGAGGACGCGGCATATGCCGCCCGGGAGGGGAACCCTGCCCCCCTGCAGGGCATGATCCTCCCCGTCGGGAGGGCCGTCGGGGACCTGCCGCGGGTCACCATCCGGGACACCGCCGTGGACGCGGTCTGCCACGGGGCATCCCTCGCCGGCGCCGGGGTGGTGGCGGTGGAGGGATCCTTTTCAACGAAGGACCCGGTGGGGATCTTCACGCAGAAGGGGGAGCTCGTCGCCGTTGCGCAGGCCCTGGCGGAGAGCGGGAAGCTCGTCCCGGGAGGGGCCGGCCTCGTCGCGGAACCCCGGGTGGTGCTCATGGAGCCTGGGACCTACCCGAGGGGATGGAGGAAGCGGAAGGAGAAGGCAGAGAAGAGATAACCCGATCTTCCGTGACCACCGGAGGGATGGTTTAAAAGAGATCAGCTCCAAATATCATTCCGCAATCCTTCATTTCATGCTGAGGTAGTCTAGCGGTAAGGCGCAAGCCTGGAGAGCTTGTGGGGCGTCCTGCCCCTCGGGGGTTCAATTCCCCTCCTCAGCGCTCCCCGTTTCTGTCTGTGCGAGCCGCTCCTTCGCGAACTCATAATACTCAGGAACAATCTCGAATCCGAGGTAGTGTCTCCCCATCTCCTTTGCGGCGACGGCCACGGTGCCCGATCCCAGGAACGGGTCGAGCACGAGGTCGCCCTCCCGGCTGGAGAAGGCGAGGATCTTCTTCACGAGGGCGAGGGGGAGCTTTGTCGGTGTCTTCCTCTTCCCGGTCCAGTACTCCCGGTTGATCACCCACACGTCCTCGGGGTAGTGCTCGGCCTTGGAGAAGAAGTACTTCTTCGGGTCCTTCACGGCGAAGAGGATGTGGTAGTGGCTCGTCACGTACCGCTTCTTCGTGAAAACCCCGAACTGGTACTTCCAGATCAGATGATTGACGGTGGTGAGACCGGTCTCGTCCAGCGCCTGGAGCACGTCGCGGAGTCTGTTCCAGCCGGAGAAGACGTAGAGAGAACCGGTCGGCCGCAATGCCCGGCATGCCTCGCCCATCCACTCCTCCGTGAAGGAGAGGTAGTCCTTGGCAGCGATCTCCCGGTACCCCTCGACAACCCGGGAGCCGGTCCGGTTGTAGTTGTTCCGCTGGGGCCGGAAGTCTATGGCAAAGGGCGGGTCGGTGACCACGAGATCGATGGAGCCGCCCGGCACCCCTCGGAGGAGTCCGAGGGCATCACCCGGGTAAATCTCGTCGGGGCGGAACCGTCCGCGGCTCCCGCTCACCGGCATCCCCCTGCAGCCTCCCGCCCGAGCTGGAAGGCCCGCAGGTTCATGTCAATGGTCTTCGGAGGTACCGATCGCCGGATGGCCTCCTCGAGGGACTCCGGCTCCAGGGGGAGGAAGAGGGACGCCGCACCCACCATCACCATGTTCTGGGTGAGGGGGCTCCCCGCCTCCACGGCCTTCCTGTCCGCGTCGATGACGCAGGGCCCGAGGTCAGCGAGCTGCCCGAGGATCTTCTCCTCGGTCGGGGGCTCGAGCTCCTGCATGTACACCGATGTGGGAACAAGAACGAGCTTGTTCGCCACGAGCCTCCCGCCCGGCCCCAGGTAGTGCCGGTACCGGAGGGCCTCGATGAGCTCGAAGGCCATGAGGAGCCCTGCCTGGCCGGGCGGGATGAGGGGGCCGTAGCGCCCGTCGATCCGGACATGGCACTCCACCGAGCCCCCGCGCTGGGCCATCCCGTGGGTCTCGGCGGCCTTCACCTGCCGGCCCTCGATGAGGCAGGCCTCGCCGATGACATTCGAGGCGAGGATGATACCCTGCCCGCCGACGCCGGCGATGAGGAGGTCAAAGGAGGTCATGCCTTCCCCTCCTTCGCCTGCGGCCCGATGGCCCCCGACGGGCAGATCTGGGCACAGACCCCGCAGCCTGAGCAGAGCTCGTTGATGGAGGCCCGCTCGTCAACCATCTCGATGGCCGGGCACCCGAACCGGACGCAGGTCCCGCAGACAGTGCAGGCGTCCCGGTCCACGGTGTACGTCGTCCGCCTCACCCCCGCCCTCCGGGCCGTGATGACGCAGGGCTGCTTCGCGATGACCACCTTCACGCCCTTCTGGGCCTTCGCTGCCTTCATCACCTCGATGGTTGAGGGGAGGTCGTACGGGGAGACAGTCTCCACGAAGGAGACCCCGCAGGCCCGGCAGATGGCCTCGAGGGAAACCGGTGCCTTCACCTCGCCCATGGCGGTCATCCCCGAGACGGGGTTCGGCTGGTGGCCGGTCATTCCCGTGGTCCGGTTGTCCAGGATGACGAGGGTCATCTCCGCCCCGTTGTACACGGCGTTCAGGAGCCCGGGGATGCCCGAGTGGAGGAAGGTGGAGTCCCCGATGGTCGCCACCACGTCGCGCTTCTCCCCCGCATGGTAGATCCCGCTCGCAAGGGAGGGTGCGGAGCCCATGCAGATGGTGGTGTCAACGACCCCGAGTTGGAGCCCGAGGGTATAGCACCCGATGTCGCTCGGGTACACGGCGTCCCGCCAGACCTTCTTCATGGCATGGAAGGTGGGCCGGTGCATGCACCCGGCGCACATGATGGGTGGCCGCACCGGCACGTTCTGGGCCGGTGCAGGAGGAGGCCCCGCGGGCTGCGGGAGGAGACCCTTTGCCGCGAGGATGGAGGCCACCGCGGCGGTGGAGAGCTCCCCCTCCCGGGGGACAGACCCGTCGAGCTTCCCGGAGACCGGCACCCCCCGGGCCTCCTGCCGGACGAGCTCCTCGATGACGGGTTCCCCCTCCTCGACGACGAGGACCTCCCGGTGGCCGGCGATGAAGGCCCGGAGGGCCTCCCGGTCCACCGGGTAGGCCCCGATCCGGCCGAGGGAGACCTCCCGGGGGAGGAGCTCCTCGACGTAGGTCACCGCGATTCCGCCGGAGATGACCCCCCTCGGTCCCCCCTTTACGAACCGGTTGTAGTGCCGGCCGGCGAGGGTCTTCACCACCTGCGGCTGCTTCTCGTTCAGGGCCTTGTGGAGGGGGCGGGCATGGCCGGGGATGAGGACGAACCGCTTCGGGTCCCGGGGGAACTCCCCCTTCCGGTGCTCCGTCGTCGATGCCGGCCCGGTATCCACGTCGCTCCGTGAGTGGCAGACCCGGGTCGTGGGCCGGAAGATGACAGGGAGGCCGAGCTCCTCGGAGAGGGCAAAGGCATCGATGACCATGTCATGGGCCTCCTGGACGGTGGCCGGGTCCAGGCAGGGGAGGTGGGCGAACCGGGCATAGCACCGGGTGTCCTGCTCGTCCTGGGAGCTGTGGGCAAAGGGGTCGTCGGCGCAGAGGATGACGAAACCCCCGTTCACCCCCGTGTATGCGCTCGTCATGAGGGGGTCTGCCGCGACGTTCATGCCCACGTGCTTCATGGTCACGAGGGACCGGAGGCCGCACCAGGCCACGGCGAGGGCGTTCTCGAAGGCGACTTTCTCGTTCACCGACCACTCCACATAGAGGGGCCGCTCCTCCTGGGTCCGGAGGATGTCGATGACCTCCGAGGAGGGGGTGCCCGGGTAGCCGCTCGCGAAGTCCGCCGAGGCCTCGAGGGCCGCATGGGCGATGGCCTCGTTGCCGAGGAGATACCGTTTCGTCATGGGGAAACCACCGGATCCGCGCCGAAGAGGTAGGCCGGCGGGGCTCGATTCACGCTTTCACTTTATTCATAACCTATAAAAACCCGGGTGCATTAAAGTACAGGGTATCAACTTCTTAGGGCCCGTAGCATAGCCAGGTGGTGCGCCCGGCTGATAACCGGGAGGTCATGCGTTCGAACCGCATCGGGCCCATTACCGTCCGACGGGAGAGGTTTTTCCATGGAAGGGTACAAGGTCGGTCTCCTCGTTCTCGGGCTCGCGGTCGCCGCCGCCCTCTTCGCCTTCGTCGATATCTACCTCGCAGGGATCGCCCTCATCCTTGTCATCACCCTCGCCATGGCCTTCCAGATCATGGGGGAGACCCACCACCTTCCCGAGATCTCCGGCCGGCTCGCCGAGAACGCGAGGAGCATCATCCTCGTGAACGGCGGGAACGATCGGGCCCTCCGGATTCACGTCACCCTCGTCCCCCTCGACCGGGAGTTCGACCTCCCCGAGCTCCCCGTGGACGGGAGGCACGAGTTTCCCCTTCCGGCCATGATCGCCGAGGCAAAGGCCATCGTGACCTACGAGAACGCCGGGGGCAGGAAGTTCTCCCGCTCCTTCCGGCTCTCGGCGACGGGGACGAGCGAGGACGACCTCTTAAAGCCCGTCTTTCCCATCTTCGGGTGGAAGTGACGGTCCCGCGGGCCCGCCGAAGACGAAAGCGAGGACCTTCCCGAGGGCATCGACGAGCTCCCGGTTAGCCTCCAGGTAGTCCCGCATGGCCCGGTAGAGCATGAACATGATCTCGAGGCCGTAGATGTCGAGGGCCTCAGCCGGGGTGAGGGGGTTTAGGTAAGAGTCCATGAAGATGGGCGTGGAGCTGTACATGAGCTCGAAGAACCTCCCCTTCTCCGAGATGACGCAGAACTGGTCTGCGATAGGCTTCGTCGCATCGTCGGGCCGGAACTTCGCGGGCTCGGTCTTCCCGAGAATGAGCATCTTCTCGGGGTAGTACTCGGCGTTGTACGGCTCCCCCTTGCTGTCGATCTTCGCCCGGTTCACCATGGAGAGGCCGATCCGGGCGACGACGGGTGCCGCCATGTTCGCCATCTTCTCCAGGAGCTGCGCCTTCCCCTCCAGGATCTGCTTTGCCCGGTCCTCCTGTGCCTTGTTCAGCTCGTCGAGCTCATTGAAAAGCTGGTCAAAACCCTTTTCGATATCGTCCATGGAGCTCCTCTACCCGGAAAATCCGATCCAACTCAGGGATCGCCCGGGTTATAAATGGGCCACATTCCCCCCAGGCCGGGCGGGTTACTTCCGGAGGCCCGCATCCGGGGGGGGAGCCCGAAGGGCATCAGCCCGAGGGAGAACGCGAAGGGCGTGAGCCCAAGTGTGAACCGACGGGCCGAAGGAATGTTGGTGAACCGACAGGCCGAAGGCCTGGTGGTGAACCCGAAGGGCAACAGCCCGAGGGAGAGCCAACGGGGCGAAGCCCCGTTGGCGAACATAATGCTTAACCGCCACAAGTGCCATCCTGTTAGTAATGATCCGGGTCGGGCTCCTGGGCTGCGGGAACGTGGGGCGCATCATCGCGAAGGAGCACGTGGGGGTGGAGATCGTCGCCCTCCATGACCGGATCCCCGAGAGGGCCGAGGAGGCGGCACGACTCTGCAATGCGAGGGTCCACCGGGACTTCGCGGGTTTCGTGCGGGCGGACATGGACATCGTCGTGGAAGCGGCCTCAGTGGCCGCGGTGAGGGAGCATGCCATGGAGATCCTCGGGAACGGGAAGGACCTCGTCATCCTCTCGGTGGGGGCCCTCGCGGACCGGGCCTTCCTCGACCATATCACCTCCCTCGCCCGGGCAAAGGGGAGAAAGATCCATATCCCGAGCGGGGCCATCCTCGGCCTCGACAACCTGAAGGTCGGCCGGATTGCCCCCATGGAGAAGCTCCTCCTCAGGACGACGAAGAGCCCGGAGTCCCTGAACATCCGGGCAGACCGGCGGATGATGATCTTCTCGGGGAAGGCGAACGACTGCATCCGGGAGTTCCCGAAGAACATCAACGTCGCGGTGGCCCTCGGCCTCGCGGCCGGCCGGGACGCCGACGTCGAGATCTGGATCGACCCTGAGGTGGACCGGAACATCCATGAGATCGTCGCCGAGGGATCCTTCGGCGAGATCTTCATCCGGGTGGAGAACGTCCCGAGCCCGGACAACCCGGCCACCTCCTACCTCGCGGCCCTCTCGGTCCTCACCCTCCTCAGGGACCTGAACGAGCCCCTCGTGGTGGGCACCTGATATGTCCCTCCCCGTCCCCCTTACCCGTCTCATCGGGTTCGTCGACGAAGATGCCCCCTCGGGGGACCTCACCTCGTCGGCCCTCGCCCCTCTCGGCCGGTGCCGTGCGGAGATCCGGGCAAAGGGCGCGGGCGTCATCGCCGGTGCCGAGGAGGCGGCGGCCCTCTTCTCACACTTCGGCATAACCGTGACGCCGGGGATCCGGGACGGGGAGGCCTGCGGGGCCGGCTCCCTGGTGATGGCACTGGAGGGGGACGCCGCCCGGATCCTCCTCGTGGAGAGGACCGCCCTGAACCTCCTTTCCCGGATGAGCGGGATCGCGACCGCCACCCGGGCCCTCGTGGAGATTGCCGGGAAGGTCAAC
>DATKMC010000064.1:0-2691 GCA_035542115.1 Methanomicrobiales archaeon
TCCCGCACATGGACCCGAGCCCGGCCTCCCGGAGCCGCGCGGCCATCTCCCTCGTGGAGATGCCGCTCTTCGCCGCCCCGTAGGCCACCTCCATGGGGTTGCCCGCATGGAGGTGGACCCCGGGCGCCGATTCCCGGATCCAGGTGAGGATGTCCACGTAGGAGCCGGCGGTGAAGTCCGGGTGGAGGCCGCTCACCGTGCAGATCTCCGTCACCTTCCGTTCCCGGGCCTTCCCGGCCTTCTCCCGGACCTCCTCCTCGCCAAGGAAGTAGGCGTCCGGGTCCCCCTCCTTCCGGGAGAAGCCGCAGAAGCCGCAGGAGTTCACGCAGATGTTCGTCACGTTCAGGTTCTGGTTCCGGACGTAGGTGACCTGCTCGCCGACCCGCTCCTCCCGAAGCCGGTCTGCGCACTCCGCGATCGCCCAGATGTCCCGGCCGGTCGCTCCCATGAGCCGGAGCGCTTCACCCTCGGTGAGCCGGTGGCCGCCCGCGACGTCCCTCAGGAGAACCCGGATTCCGGCCATTCCTCACCTCGCCCCCTTCTTCCCCTTCCTCTTCGCCGTTTTCTCCCTTCCCTTTCCCGTCTTCTTCGCCCCCTCCTCCCCATCGCCCCGTGCAGCGTAGAGTTCATAGAGGACGAGGGCGATGATGACCACGGCGGCGAACTCGGGGTAGTGGAGGGTGGGGTACCCGAGGAGCGGGACCGAGAAGAGGGCCTTCCCCACGATCCACTCCTCCTTCACCGGCTCGATGTACCCGATCCCCGGGAAGAAGGTCTGCTGGTCCGGGCGGAGGTTGTTGTCACCCTGTGTCAGGTACCCCGCGTGGGGATCCTGGTACTTCGGGAAGGAGGGGTTCGCGGCATACCAGGCGGCATCATGGTATGCCAGGGCCCGGTGGATGATGGGGTGGATGCCCGAAACGCCGTTCGGCTTGTAGATGATGACGTCGCCGTTGTCCCCGAACTTCATGTATCCCGTGGCACTCCCCTCGTCGGCGGTCTGGAGCTCCCCGAACCGGTCCTTCGCCACCACGAAGACAAGGTCGTTCACATGCATGTTCGGGAGCATGCTCTCGGATTCCACGGCCACCACGGCCGGCCAGGTGCCGCAGACGAGGAAGAGGAGGAGGGCGATCCCCCCCACCACGGCGACGACCCAGAGGATCTCCCGCGCGAAGACCGCGGCAGGGTGCCCGCTTTCCCTGAACGCCCGGAAGGCCCCCTTCACCCCCCCGCCGGCCTTCCCCTCCTTTTTTTCCGCCATAGGATCTGCCTTACTCGTGGTACGCGGCATTGCTACATATACTTTGCAGAACGAGAAAAGCCGACGAAACCACCTGTTTTCCGGCGCGCAGGTCAGGACCCCCTTCCCCCCTCCGGGCCCCATGCAGGCGAAACGGGAATGAACCCCTTGGAGGCATAGGGTACAGTGATGCTCGGTGCAGGGGAGATCGTGGGACGGTTCCTGGAGGCGAAGCTCCAGGTGCACCCCGACGTGGTCTCCTGGCTCCGCGAGAAGAACGACCCCGCCCTCGTCGAGCGGATCATCTCCCTCGTCCCCCGGGGCACCCTCGTTGTGAACCCCGCGCATGTCCCCGAGATCTCCCCGGTGAAGGACGGCGAGCGGTTCCTCCCCGAGCCCGACCTCGAGGTCATCGCGGGGAAGCCCGGCGATTCCCCCGAGAAGAACCGGTTCGAGGACTTCTTCCCCTACTTCCGGGACCGGTACACCCGGCTCGCCGAGATCCTCAGGTCGCGGCTGAACCCGGTCCCCATCGAGGCCCTCACCCGGAGCACCCGGTACCGGCAGGAGGAGTGCATGATCACGGGCATGGTCCTCGACGTCAGGACCACGGCGAACGGCCACCGGCTCGTGGACCTTGAGGACCCGACCGGGCAGATCCCCGTCCTGTTCAACAAGGACCGGCCGGGGTTCGGCGATGCCGAGCGGCTCCTCCCCGACGAGGTCATCGGCGCACGGGGCAAACTCTCCCAGGACGGGCGGCTCCTCTTCGCCGAGCAGCTCGTCCGGCCCGATGTCCCCCTCACCCATGCCCCCTTCACGAGCGACCGGCCTGGAAAGGCTGTCCTCATCTCCGACATTCATGCCGGCTCCGCGACCTTCCTCCGGGAGGCCTGGGACCGGTTCGCGGAGTGGCTCCCCTTCTCGGGCGCGGGCTACCTCCTCGTCTGCGGGGACCTCGTGGACGGCATCGGGGTGTACCCGAACCAGGAGGAGGAGCTCACCATCCGGGACATCTACGAGCAGTACCGGATGCTCGCGGAGCTCATGGCCGCGGTCCCGAAGGAGATGGCCATCGTCATCTCGCCGGGGAACCACGACGTGGTCCGCCCCTCCGAGCCCCAGGTGGCCATCCCGGAGGAGTTCAGGAAGGGGTTCCCTGCGAACTGCCACTTCGTCGAGAACCCGGCCCTCCTCTCCCTCCAGGGCGTCCGGGTCCTCATGTACCACGGCCGGTCCATCGACGACATGATCGGCCTCATCCCCATGGCCTCCTACTCCCGGCCCGAGGAGATGATGGTGGAGATGCTCGAGCGCCGGCACCTCGCGCCGGTCTACGGCCGCAGGACGCCGCTCTCCCCCGAGCCGAAGGACCGGCTCCTCATCGACCCGGTCCCCGAGATCCTCCACACGGGCCATGTCCACACGAGCGGGATCACCCGGTACCG
>DATKMC010000065.1:0-6865 GCA_035542115.1 Methanomicrobiales archaeon
GGGACGGATTGCAGGAAGGTCGAGATGGTCTGCGAGCGTATCCGGGAGATCGCGGAGCGCACGGGCGTGAACCTGGCCGGGCCTATACCCCTCCCGACGAGACGCCTCGTGGTCCCCATCAGGAAGAGCCCCGACGGCGAGGGGACCGCGACCTGGGACCGGTGGCAGATGCGGGTTCACAAGCGGCTCATCGACATCGACGCAGACGAGCGGGCGCTCCGCCAGCTCATGCGCATCCAGGTCCCCAAGGACATCGGTATCGAGATCGTGCTGGAGAGCTAGAGCATGCGGCGGAGGGCCGCAGGACTCTGTGACCGGCTCCGCACCATTTTCACCTTCGATCGCCTTTTCCTTCTCATCCTCGCCCTCGCCGTCTTCCTCCGCTTCTTTCGGCTCGACTTCAAGCTCTACCATCATGACGAGGCCATCCACGGGTGGTTCTCGTACCGGCTCCTGCACGAGGGGGTCTGGTCGTACGACCCCTCGTACCACGGCCCCCTTCTCTACTACGCGACCGCCGGGATGTTCTGGCTCCTCGGGGACGGGGACGTGGTGGGCCGGATCCTCCCCTCCCTCCTCGGCACCCTTGTCGTCGCCCTCGTGTACCCCCTGTACCGGATGGGATACCTCGACCAGCGCCAGACCCTCGTCGCCTCCCTCTTCCTCACCCTCTCCCCGGACCTCGTGTACTTCTCCCGGTTCCTCAGGCATGACATCTTCATGCTCTTCTTCATCATGCTCCTCCTTGTCACCCTCCTCGCCTACATCGAGACCGGCAGCCGGTGGTACGGCCTCGGGGTGGCCCTCGCCGTGGCCGGGGGAATGGCCTGCAAGGAGGAGTTCCCGGTCATCCTCCTCATCTTCGGGGTGTACTTCATCTATGCCGGCTGGAAGGGGAGGTTCCGGTTCCCTGCCCGGTGGAAGCAGGACCTCGCCATCTTCACCCTCATAGCCCTCGCCATCATCCTCATCCTCTATTCCTCCCTCGGGCAGCATCCCGAGGTGCTCCCGAACGCCGCGGGCTGGGCCATCGAGCACTGGACCGAGATGCACGAGCAGTGCCGGCTCTGCGGCCCCTGGTACTTCTACCTCCTCCTCTTCGTCCTCTACGAGCTCCCCATCCTCCTCCTCGCCATCGTGGGTGCGGGCCAGTTCATCGGGTACCACCTGGATATCCGGGGCCTCCTCGACCGGGCCGCGAGGAAGATCCGGCATGAGGAGCCCGACACCGCGACCCTCCTCGAGCGGATGGGCGTCGGGGCCCCTCCCCCCGCCCCGGGAGCCGGCGCGAAGCAGGAGGAGTTCATCGGTTTCTGCATCTGGTGGATGGTGCTCTCCATGGCCTTCTATGCCGTCGTGAACGAGAAGGTCCCGTGGCTCATCATCCCCCAGCTCCTCCCCGCAGTCTTCGTCGCCGTCTACCGGCTCACGGACCTGAAGACCGTCATCGCTGTCGCCTCGGTGGTCTTCCTTGTCCTCTGCACCTGGCACACCTCCTTCTACCCCGGTGACGTGAACGAGCCCATCGTCCAGGTCCAGAACTCCGAGGACCTCAGGGGGCTCTTCTCCCAGATCGACAGCTCAACCACGGTGGCGGTGGCCTCGAAGAACTACTGGCCCCTCCCCTGGTACTACCGGGGGGTCATGGCCAAAAAGCTCTCCTACTACGGGAACAAGGTTGAGGAGCAGACCCTGTACGACAATGACTATGACCTCGTCATCGCGTACGACGCTGAAAGTTACCCCTCCCTCATCGGGTACACGAAGCGCACGATCCGGCTCGACTACTGGTTCTCGCTCTATGACAACGAGAACCGGCTCCCCGAGTGGTACTTCCTGAGGGACGGGAAGCTGGGGAGCATGAACTTCGACCTCTTCACCAGGGAGGTTTCGTAAGAAACCGACCTGGAGCGACCCTCCGTCAGGCGGGGTGCGACCTGCGAGGTTTCATCAGAAACCGAGCATGAGCGACGAAGCCGCGACCGGAGGGCCCGTCCTTCCGCCGGCGCCTGAGGGCCCCGCGGGGAGGCCCCCGACCCGGTTGTATCATCCTCCTTTCTTCCCTGAGCCCGCCGGCCCTTCAAATGTGGCCTCAGGGGGGAACAGAAAAAGATGGAGGAACCGGGATCCTTTACGGCCCTGTCCCCTCCGCACCGCACGAAATGCCCCGGCAATGATGCACACGATCAGGTTCCCCTACCCGCCTCCCTTCGGAGCAACCGGAGCCACGGCTCCCCGGAAAAGGATCCCGGAGGCGAGGGAAAGAAAGAGAGGAGGAGGAACCCGGGTACCTTCACCCGAGTTCGTCCCAGTGCATCTTCCGCCGGTAGATTATGACCCCCCCGATGGCGAGGATCACCGCGGCCACGAGGAGGGGAATGAGGAGGGCCCCGAGGCTGGGGAGGCCCGGCAGGGCGAAGCCCTTGTCCAGGTCCTCCTTCAGGGAGAGGGAGAGGTTCCAGGCCTGGTTCGCGAGGGAGTAGCCGTCGTTCGCCTTGCCCCGGGCAGAGGGGTAACTGCCCGAGGTAAAGAGGTCATTGGCACTCCCGATGGCCTGGGCGGCGAGGTCCCGCTTGTTGATGATAGGCACGAGACGGGGATCCGATTCCTTCAGGCTGTCGTTCACTATGAACTCGGTGATGAGGCCGTCGACGCTCGTCAGCATCGTCCTCGCCTTCTGGATGGACTGGTCTGCCCATGCCTGGTCGAGAAGGGAATTTCCGTCCTGGATGGCGGTCGTCGCCGTCTGGATGAGTCCGGAGACCTCCGAGGGTGACGTGTCGATCTTGTTCGCAGCCGAGGTCAGGGCCGTGTTCGCCGCATTATATTTCTGCTGGGCCTTGGTCACATCGACCCCCATGGCAACCTTCTGATCTATGGCAGTCTTGAGATTCGCGAGATCGACCCTCACCGCCGCTACCTGATCCTTCAGGGCATTCAGGTTTACGACAGTCCCATTCTTGGTGACGGAGGCACCCACCGGGTTGTCGGAGGAGTCGAGCTCCTGGGCCCGGAAGAGGATGATGTCACCGCTGGTAAAGGAGCTGGGAATGGTCCCGTCGGTGAGTGAGAACTCCACCTTCAGGCCGCCCTCGTAGTTGTCCATGGGGTAGGCGAGCTCCCAGCCGCTGATGACCGCCCTCTTTCCCCCGAAGTCCTTGGATGCCACCTCGCGACCGTCGCTGGCCCTGATGACAACGGCCCATTTCGGCTTGTCCAGCTGGGTGTAAAACTCCAGGTTGTCCTGCGACGCAAAGGTCTGGTCGCCGCTCGTGGGCAGCTTGATGACCCCTGTCACGGCGACGCCGTCCCCAGGTTTGAGGGCATTCACCGCCGTCGGTGTCGTGACAAGAGTTCCTTCGTAGGTCAGGGCCGCGCCTGCCTGCACGAGGCAGAGCAGGGCAAGGGCACAGATCAGGATTGTATATCGACTCTTCATTCACTCCTCCTCACTCGAAGAGCGGCTCGATGTCCTCGTCAAAGAGCGAGGTCTTCCGCTCCTTCGCCTTCCGGTCGTCCTCCTTCGTCTCCTTCGCGATCTCAAGGAGCTCCCGGATCCGCGGGGCGTTCCCCACCGTGGCGAGGACCACCACCGCCGCGATGAAGTTCGAGTCCACCGGGTAGTCACCGCCCCGGACCTCGATCCCGGCGATGTTCTCCTCCACCCAGCTCTTGGACTTCTCGACCCCCTTCCGGTCCATCTCCTCCGGCGGGCCGGCGATGAGGACGAGGGCCCGCTCGGCCGAGGAGTAATCGCAGGGGAGGGTGAGCCGGCCGAGCATGGCCCGCCGGACGAGGGCGATGATCTTCGCCGTCTTGTCCTCCCCGAGGAGGACCTCCTCGGTGCCCTCCTTCTTCCCGGAGGTGGCCTTCCCGATGGAGTCCTTCAGGCCGCCGAAGATCCCCTTCTTCTGCTTCGTCCTCCGGGAGACCACTTCGGTGATGGCGTACCCGACGGAGGAGATGCCCCCGCCCCGGAGGGTGTTGATGATCTCGCTCGAGTCGACCACCATTTCCCCGACCCCCATCTTCGTCACCTCGCCGGCCCGGAAAAGGACGCCGAACCGCCGGACGATCTCGTCGTTCAGCCGCTGGTAGGCCGACTTGATGCTCTCCCCCTCGTTTTTCCAGGCGGAGTTGTCAAAGACGAAGGTGTTGTCCACCTCGTTCACGAGGGTGGAGAGGCTCCTGGCGGCGTTCCATGAGTAGAGCCGGCCCTCTTCGGGGGCGGGGAGGATCCCGAGGGCGTAGACGGGCTCCCGGTAGATGCGCTTCAGGGCCCGGGCGAGGACGGGGGAGCCGCCGGAGCCCGTCCCGCCGCCGAGGCCGGCGATGATGACGAAGGCGTCGATGTCATGGGTCCCGCGGGAGTCGATGGCATTGATGATACTGTCGATCTCGTCGGAGGTGATCTTCGCCCCCGTTACATTATCGGTCCCTACGCCATGCCCCTTCACCATGGTCTGGCCGATGAGGATCCGGTCCCTGAGGCCGATGTTCGTGAGGCCCATGAGGTCGGTCCGGGCGGTGTTCACGGAAATGGCCCTGAAATTCTGGGCGTTCATCCTCTTGTCCTGCTCGATGAACATGTCTGCGATTTTGCCGCCCGCCTGGCCAAACCCGATGAAAAATACCCGCATTAAATGCCACCAACCAGCAGGAATCCGATTCCCAGGAGCTCTCTGTCCCTTATCTCATTCTCTTCCAGATAGTTCAAAAACTTTCTTATGCGTCGATCCCAATAATCTCTGAGGCGAAGGGATTGAGGATTTGCGTTCTGGGGGGGGGGCTGTCCGGCCTCACGGCCTCCCTCAGGCTCTCCGGGGCCTCCGAGGTCACCCTCCTCGAGCGGGACCGGGATCTGGGGGGGTGCCTCTCGTCGTACCGGCTCGACGGAGGCTGGGTGGAGCGGTTCTACCACCACTGCTTCGCGGGCGATGCCCGGCTCCTTGCCCTCCTCGGCGAGGCGGGCCTCTCGGGCCGGCTCGAGTGGCTCCGGGGGACCACCGGCTCCTACGTTGGGGGGAAGGTCTACCCCCTGAGCACCCCCCTCGAGATCCTCCGGTACCCGTACCTGAGCCTCCCGGAGAAGGCAAGGCTCGCCCTCTTCACCCTCGGGGCACGCCGGGAGAAGGCGGAGGACCTCGACGCCGTCACGGCCCGCGAGTACATCCTGGACCGGCTCGGCGAAGGGATCTACACCCAGTTCTTCCGGCCCCTCCTCAGGAGCAAGTTCGGGGACCGGGAGGGCGAGGTCTCGGCGGGCTGGCTCATCTCCCGGGTGGCCATCCGGTCGAACCGGGGGCTCTCCGGGGAACGCCTCGGGTACCTGGAGGGCGGGTTCCACCTCCTCGTCGAGCGCCTCGCCGGGCTCGCGGAGAAGAAGGGATGCACCATCGAGACGGGCACCCCGGCGACCCGGCTGGAGCGGAAGGACGGCGGCTGGGCGGTGAACGGGAGGAGCTTCGACCGGGTCCTCTCCACCATCCCGCCCCAGGAGGTGGCGAGGATCGGGGGTCCCGGCATTCCTCACATTCCTTACCAGGGGGCGGCCTGCATGGCTTTCGGCCTCGACCGGGATGTGACCGACGGGATTTACTGGCTGAACATGACCGATCCCGCCCCCTACGGTGCCGTGGTCTCCCACACGAACTTCGTCCCGCCCGAACGCTACGGTGAACGGATCCTCTACCTTGCCTCGTACTTCCAGGGGTCCATGGACCCCGCCCTCCCCCGGAAAATGGTGGAAGACTTCTGCCGGCGGTTCGGGGTCGCGGAGGCCTCCATCCGGTGGAGGCGGATGGCGGTGGAGCCCTTCGCCGGCCCGGTCTACACCACGGGCTACCGCCGGCTCATGCCCGGCTACGAGGAGAAGGGCCTCTTCCTCGCCGGCATGTTCTCCTTGCCCAACTACCCCGAGCGGTCCATGGAGGGCTCCATTATCGCCGGGACCGAGGCGGCCCGCCGGATGCTCGCGGAGGGTCCCCGTGAGTGAGATCGAGGTCTCGGCCGGCAGCACAGTCTCCATCAACCGTGCTGCCACGGCCGAAACCGAGGTTTCAGCCGTCATCCCGGTCTTCAATGACCGGGCCGCCCTTGAGACGGCCATCCCGCGGTCCCTCGAGGCCCTGGAGGGGGTGGCCCCCGGCGCCTTCGAGCTCATCATCGCCGAGGACGGGTCAACCGACGGGACCCCGGACCTCGTCCGGGGGAAGGCGGCGGCCGACCCCCGGGTCCGGCTCCTCCACTCCGACGAGCGGCTGGGCCGGGGAAGGGCCCTCAACCGGGCCTTCGGCGAGGCGCGGGGCTCCATCGTCTGTTATTACGACGCCGATCTCGCCACCGATCTCCGGCACCTCGGGGAGCTCATCGGAGCCATCCGTGGCGGGGCCGACATCGCCACGGGGTCCCGGCTCCTCCCGACAAGCGACGTGGAGCGGGCGGGGGATCGGGAACTCGCAAGCCGGGGGTACAACGCCCTCGTCCGGCTCATCCTCGGGAGCGGGCTCCATGACCACCAGTGCGGCTTCAAGGCCTTCAACCGGGCCCGGATCCTCGCCCTCATCCCGTCGGTGAAGGCCCCCCACTGGTTCTGGGACACCGAGGTTCTCGTGCGGGGCCAGATGGCGGGCTACCGGGTGGCCGAGTTCCCCGTAATCTGGAGGACCGGGAAGCGGACAACGGTGCGTCTCTCGGACGTCTTCGAGATGGGGGGGGCCATCCTCTCCCTCTGGTGGCAGCTCCATGGACCGTAACGGGGCCGTGGTCATCGTCTCGGCGGCCCTCGCCGCCGGGATCATCGGCTTCATGCTCCTCCGGGTCTGGGACGACCTCATCCTCGCCGCCGGCCACTGGAACCCCCTCT
>DATKMC010000066.1:0-20996 GCA_035542115.1 Methanomicrobiales archaeon
GGCAGCGGGGATGGATGTTTTTGCCACGGCGAAGAACGCCGGATGGGAGCTTTCCACCATCCCCTGCAGGGATCTCGAGTACGGGAAGATCGTCCACGGGGACATCGTCTCCATCGGGCTCGTCCTCCTGGAGTAGGAGGAAGGGGCCGGGGAGTGGCATTTCGTCAGAAATGACCCTAAGTCACCGAAGGTGACATCAGGGGCACTTTCACCCCGCGCCGTGAAACGATAAAATATCCCGGGCCCACCCCTTGGTGATGCTCCAGACCCTCCAGACTCCCGACAGCGTCGCCGGCCGGTGGCGGGAAGCGGTGGACGCGGTCCCCGGCTACGAGGTGGTGGAGGACGGGAAGATCTTCCGCACCTCCTTCCTCGACTCCTATGTCTTTTCCTCGGAGCACGGGAAAGCCCTCGACCTCCTCAGGAGCATGATGGAGCTCCACGAGGGGAGGGCGGTCCGGCACGCCCTCCCCGGGAGGGAGGTGGAGACTGCCTTCGGCCCGGCCTGGTGCATCGAGAGGCGCACGGAGGTCCCGGACCATCACCCAAACCGGGAGCGGGTCAGGAGCCATCTCCTCGGGAACCTCCGGCTCCTCCCGGGGATCGGGCCGGTCACCGAGAAGCGGCTCCGGGGCCGGGGGTACCGGTCCATCCCCGACCTCCTCGACCACCGTCGGTTCGGCGGGGTCGCGGACGAGTTCCTCCGGGAGCTCGACGATGGGGGGACCGGTGCCCTGACCGGGTGGATCACCCGCCGGTACCTCCGCTCCCACCCCGTGGCCCTCGCCCCCTGTGGCCTCCACCGGCGTGACGAGCTCGTCTTCCTCGACATCGAGACCCTCGGGATCTTCTCCCGGCCCATCATCCTCATCGGCATCGGGAGGCTCGCCGGGGATGCCCTCGCGACGAGCCAGTACCTCGTCCGGGAGATCTCCGAAGAGCCGGCCGCCCTGAACGCCGCCCTCGAGGACCTCACCGGCGAGGGGGCGGCCATCGTCTCCTTCAACGGGAAGAGCTTCGACGTCCCGTACATCGGGGAGCGGGCCGCGTACTACGGGATGCCCGTCCGGATCGTCCGGCCCCACTTCGACCTCCTCCACTTCTCCCGGCGCCGCTGGGGGGCCTCCCTCCCCGACTGCCGGCTCTCTACCCTCGAGCGGGAGGTTTTCGGTATCGCCCGGGAGGTGGACATCCCCGGGAGCCTCGTCCCGGAGTTCTACGAGGCCTTCCTCCGCACCGGGAACTGCGGCCCCCTCGTCCCCGTCGTCGACCACAACCGGCAGGACCTGGTCACCCTCGGACACCTCCTCCCGGCCCTCCTCGGGGAGATCCATGGCAGTACCTGACCTCATCGCGGCCCTGGGAAAGGACCCCCGGCACGCACCCCGTGTGGCCCACGTCCGGGTCATCCCGGCGCAGGAGGCCTCGTACCGGGACCCCGCCAACCCCCTCCCCCCGGTCCTGCAGGGGTATCTCGACCGGGGGGGGATCCGGCTCTACACCCACCAGGCCGAATCCCTGGAGGCCCTCCGGGCGGGGGAGAACCTCATCCTCACCACCCCCACCGCCTCGGGGAAGACCCTTGCCTTCAACCTCCCTGTCTTCGAGGTGCTCCACGATGAGCCGGAGGCCACGGCCCTCTACCTCTACCCGACGAAGGCCCTCGCGAACGACCAGCTGAAGGCCATCCGGGACCTCGAGGAGGGGACGGGCATTGCCGCCTCCGGGGCCATCTACGACGGGGACACCCCCGGCTCCCGCAGGCCCCTCATCCGGGAGCAGTCCCGGGTCATCCTCTCGAACCCGTACGAGCTCCACCAGGTCCTCCCCTGGCACCACCGGTGGGAGCGGTTTTTCCGGGGCCTCCGGTTCGTGGTCATCGACGAGGCCCACCGGTACCGGGGGGTGTTTGGTTCCCACATGGCCTACCTGATCCGGAGGCTTCGCCGTATCGCCCGGCACTACGGGGCAGACCCGCAATTCGTCCTCTCCACGGCGACCATCGCGAACCCCCTCGAGTTTGGCCGGAACCTCACCGGCCATGAGTACCGCCAGGTGAGCTCCGACGGGTCGCCCCGGGGGAGGAGGCACTTCGTCCTCTATAACCCCTTCCACGACGGGGTGAGCGGCCGGTCGGCCCACCGGGAGACCGAGGACCTCCTCCTCGCCTGCCTCTCCCGGGGCCTCCAGACCCTCTGCTTCACGGTGTCCCGGCGGATGGCCGAGCTCATCGCCCTCTGGGCCCACGAGGACCTGGCCCGGAAAGGCCTCGAGCCGACCCAGGTTACCGCCTACCGGGCCGGGTACCTCCCCGAGGAACGGCGGGCCATCGAGGACCGGCTGAAGTCCGGGCAGCTCAAGGGCCTCACCTCGACGAATGCCCTTGAGGTGGGCATCGACATCGGGGGCCTCGACGCGGTCCTCATCTCGGGCTTTCCGGGCACCATGATCTCCACCTGGCAGCAGGCGGGCAGGGCAGGCAGGCGGGGGAAGGACTCGGTTACCTTCCTCGTGGCCTTCCAGGATCTCCTCGACCAGTACTTCATGCGCCACCCGGCCGCCTTCTTCGGGACCCCCCACGAGCATGCCATCGTCGACCTCGTGAACCCCTACATCGTCTCCGGCCAGCTCCTCTGTGCGGCCTCCGAGCTTCCCGTGCAGCCGGACCGGGATGGGGCGCTCTGGCCCGCCGGCCTGGAGGAGCCCGTCCGCGCCCTCACGGGGGCCCACCTCCTCCGGCCGACCCCCCACGGCGTGGTCTACTGCGGTAGGGGGAGGGCCGCCGAAGCGGTGAAGCTCGACTCCATCACCTCCGAGACATTCCGGATGACCTGCAACGGCACCCTGCTCGAGACCATGGACCGGGCCCAGGCCTTCCGGGAGGCCCATGAAGGGGCCGTCGTCCTCCACCGGGGCGAGACCTACCTCGTCCGGGAAATGGACCTCGAGACCCACCGGATCCGGGTCGAACGGGCCGACGTGGACTATTACACCGATGCCCTGAAGGCCGTGGACCTTCGGGTCGCACGGGAGATCTCCCGGCGGGAGGGGGAGGGATTCACCCTCTCGCTCGGCGACGTGGAAGTGACCGAGCAGTACACCGGGTACCGGATCATGAAGTACGACGCGCTCATCGGCTTCGAGCCTCTCAGCCTCCCGCCCCTCACCTTCGGGACGAGGGCCCTCTGGTTCACCCTCTCCCCGGACCTTGCCGCGGCCGTCACGGCGTCGGGCTTCGACCTCGCGGGGGCCCTTCACGGGGCCGAGCATGCCCTCATCGGGATCGCCCCCTTCCATGTCCTCTGCGACCGGCGGGACCTCGGGGGCCTCTCCACCACGTGCCACCCGGACACCGACGGGCCGGCCATTTTCGTCTACGACGGGTACGAGGGCGGGATCGGCCTCGCCGAGAAGGCCTTCGCGCTTATGGAGACCATCGCCTCCATGGCCCGGGAGGCGGTCCGGGACTGCCGGTGCGAGGCCGGGTGCCCGGCCTGCATCTACTCCCCGAAGTGCGGGAACGACAACACACCTCTCGACAAGGGGGGAACGGTGCAGGTCCTCGGGGCGATCGAAGAGGGATTACAGACACCGCCTGGCAGGGAGGGAGAAGGATTGAAGGCAGGGGCCCGCGCATCCCCCGTCATATGAAGAACCTCCTCGTCACCGGCCCGCCAGGGTGCGGGAAGACCACCCTCGTCCGCAGGATCGTGCATGAGCTCGGGGATCTCACGATGGTTGGCTTCTATACCGAGGAGATACGGGAGGGAAGGGACAGGGTCGGGTTCGCCCTCGTCGGCCTCGACGGGAAAAAAGGGATCCTCTCCCACGTACGGTTCCCCGGACCTCACCGGGTCGGAAAGTACGGGGTTGACATCATGGGTTTCGAGTCCTTTCTCGATGGAATCAGAGTCGGTGACCCGGGCCTTTGCCTCGTGGTTATCGATGAGATCGGAAAGATGGAATGTATCTCGGCTAGGTTCCGCTCCTTCCTCGGAGAGAGGCTGGCGGCCCCGGTCCCGCTCCTTGCGACCATCGCCCTCCGGGGGATGACGCCCATCGAGCAGGTCAAGGCGAGACCCGACGTGAGGATCATCACGATGAGCGTGGAGAACCGGGAGGAGAGGTTCCGGGAGGTGCTCGCCGGGGTCCGGCGGCTGATCGGGGAGAAAAAGGATTAGCCCCCGAGGGCATCCCGCATCCCTTTCACGAACTCCCGGATCTCCCGGGCCATCCTTTCGGGGTCCCCTGCATGGGTCTCCACCAGCTGCACTATGGCGGATCCGACGATGATCCCGTCGGCCCCCGCCCCGACAAGTGCCCTTGCGTGCTCCGGGCGGGAGATCCCGAAGCCCACGGCGAGGGGGAGCCGGGTGTGGGACCGGACCCGGTTGATGAGCCGGGAGGCCTCGCCGGAGAGCCGGTCCCGGGCCCCGGTCACCCCGAGAAGGGAGGCGAGGTAGAGGAACCCCGTCCCCGCATTCGCGACAAGGTCGAGGCGTTCATCTGAAGTGGAGGGGGCGACGAGGAAGATCTGGTCGAGGCCGTTCTCCCGCGCGGCGGCGAGGGCCTGCTCCCCCTCCTCCGGGGGCATGTCCACGACAAGGACACCGTCCGCCCCTGCTCCCCGGGCCTCCCGGTAGAACCGCTCCACGCCCCGGCGGTGGACCGTGTTGCAGTACACCATGAGGACGAGGGGGATCTCCGAGATCCTCCGGATTTCCCGGACCGCCGCGAAGTACCGGTCAACGGTCGTGCCGGCCCCGAGGGCCCGGGTGTGGGCGTGCTGGATAGTGGGGCCGTCCGCGACGGGATCGGAGAAGGGCATCCCGAGTTCGAGGATATCGGCCCCACCCGTGATCACCGCCTGTGCCGCCGCGGGGAACCCCGCGGGGTCAGGGTGGCCGGCGACGAGGTAGGCGATGAAGGCCGGCCGGTCCAGGCTCCCGAAGAGGTCCCCAATCCGGGTCATGCCAGCCCTCCAGTCAGTCGGGCAACCTGGTCGAGGTCCTTGTCCCCGCGCCCCGACAGGTTCACGATGACGATGTCGTGCCGGCCGAACTCACCCTTCAGCTTCACGAGCTGGGCGACGGCGTGGGCGGACTCGAGGGCCGGGATGATCCCTTCCCGCCGGGAGAGGAGGGTAAAGGCCGCGAGAGCCTCTTGGTCGGTGACAGACGTGTACCTGACCCGGCCCGAGTCCCTCAGCATCGAGTGCTCGGGCCCGACCCCCGGGTAGTCGAGCCCGGCGGCAAGGCTGTGGGTCTCGAGAACCTGCCCGTCCCCGTCCTGGAGGAGGTAGGAGAGGGCCCCGTGGAGGACCCCCGGCGAACCGGCGCAGAGGGAGGCCCCGTGCCTGCCAGTCTCAAGCCCCTCCCCGCCCGCCTCGACCCCGATGAGCCGCACGTCGTCCCGGAGGAAGGGGTGGAAGATCCCTATGGCATTCGATCCGCCGCCCACGCAGGCGATAACGGCGTCGGGGAGCCGCCCTTCCCTGCCGAGGACCTGGGATTTTGCCTCCCGACCGATGACCGACTGGAAGTCCCTGACCATGAGGGGAAAGGGGTGGGGGCCGACGACGGAGCCGAGGAGGTAGTGGGTGTGCTGTACCGAGGCTGCCCAGTCCCGGAGGGCCTCGTTCACCGCGTCCTTCAGGGTCCTCGTCCCCGAGGACACAGGGATCACCTTCGCCCCCATGAGCTCCATCCGGAAGACATTGGGCCGCTGGCGTTCCATGTCCACCTCCCCCATGTAGACCTCGACCGGGAGGCCGAGGACCGCCCCGGCGATGGCCGTGGCCACGCCGTGCTGGCCGGCGCCCGTCTCGGCGATGAGCCGCCGCTTTCCCATGTACCGGGCGAGAAGGGCCTGCCCGAGGGTGTTGTTCAGCTTGTGCGCCCCGCCGTGGAGGAGGTCCTCCCTCTTCAGGTAGACCCGGAAGCCCAGGTCCTCCGACAGGTTCCGGCAGAAGGTGAGGGGGGTGGGCCTCCCCGCGTACTCCGCGAGGTACGAATCAAGGGTGGCGGTGAAGGACGGGTCCTTCGCGGACCGGGCAAAGGCCTCCTCGAGCTCGCCGAGGGCCCCCATGAGGGCTTCGGAAACGAACTGCCCCCCGAAGGCCCCGAACCTGCCTCTCTTCACCGGAGGGCCTCCCGGGCAGCATGGATGAAGGCCTCGATCCTGAAGGGGTCCTTGATCCCAGGCCGTATCTCGACCCCTGATGCGACATCCACTGCGTAGGGCCTGACCGACCGGACGGCCTCTGCCACGTTCTCGGGCGTGAGGCCACCCGCGAGGATCACGGGGACCGGCGAGCCCCTGACCAGCTCCCGTGCAAAGCCCCGGTCATAGAGGGTCCCGGTCCCCATGGACTGGTCCACGACGAGGGCATCCGCCTCGGAAGGGGGGGTCCTGCCCTGCCTCACGACCCTGAGAACAGCCGCTCCGGGGCGCACCGGGAAGTTGAAGGCATGGGAGATCTGGATGGCAGACGGGCGGAGGCCGAGGATCCGGTTGAGCTCCTTCCGGGACTTCGTATGAGTCACCGCCACCGTGGCGATAAAGGGCCCGACGGCGGAGAAGATCTGCTGCGCCCGCTCCGAAGTCACGCACCGGGGAGAGTCGGAGAAGAGCACCACCCCGATGGCGTCGGCCCCGGCCTCCTCGGCCTGTCTGGCATCCTCCGGCCTCGTGATCCCGCAGATCTTCACGCGCGTACGAATCCCTCCATGGCGATGGTGGGGAACATAAACGGCTCCGGCCCGCAGATCTTCACGCGCGTACGAACACCTCCAGGCTCTTCACCGGGTCGGCCGATTCCATGAGGGAGGTGCCGATGAGGAAGGCATCGCAGGCAGGGCGGAGCATCCGGATATGGCCGGGGGTGAGGATGCCGCTCGCCGAGATGACCGTCCTCCCTGCCCTCCGGAGAACCGGGCCGAGGGCGAGGGTGGTGGCAAGGTCCGCCTCCATGGTCCGGAGGTCCCGGTTGTTCACCCCGATGAGGTTTGCCCCCGTCCTGAGGGCTGCGCCGGCCTCCCCCCGGGTGTATACCTCGACGAGGGGCTCGATCCCGAGGGCCATCGCCCTGTTGACGAACATGGGGAGCCGGTCCCCGAGGACGGACGCGATGAGGAGGACTGCGTCAGCCCCGAGAGAGGCGGTCTCATCGAGCTGGACCGGGTCGATGATGAAATCCTTCCTGAGGACAGGAACCTCCACCGCATCCCTGACCCGGACGAGTGACTCCGGCGATCCCCCGAAGAACCGGGGCTCAGTGAGGACCGAGAGGGCGCAGCAGCCGCCGGAGACGAAGTCCCCTGCAAGCTGTTCCGGGGATGACGGGGCCCGGATCTCCCCCTTCGAGGGGGAGGCGAACTTCACCTCGGCGATGATGGCGTTTCTCCCCTTCGCACGGGAGATGGCACCGGCGAGGCTCCGGGGCTCGGGCGGAGGGATGGAGAAGTCCCTTCCCTCCAGGGCACGGACCCGTTCCCGGGTGGCCGCGAGGATATCGTCGAGGATCATGCCTGTGCCTCCCTGGTCCCCCGGATGAAGGCCTCGAGCTTCCCGAGGGCCGTCCCCGCGTCGATGGACTCCTCGGCGAGGGCGATCCCCCCGGCCATGGACCGGGCGAGGCCCCCGATGGATATCGCGGCCCCGGCGTTCAGGAGGACGGCGTCCCGGGCCGGCCCCCGTTCCCCGGAGAGCACCTCCCTGAGGATCCGGGCGTTCTCGGCGGTATCCCCGCCGCGGAGATCGGCGATATCCGACAGGGGGATGCCGAAGTCCCCGGGCTCGATGCTGTACTCCCTGACGCCCCCGGCCGTCAGCTCCGCAACCCGGGTCGGGCCGGTCGTCGTGATCTCGTCCAGCCCCCCGCCGTGCACGACCATGGCCCGCTCGGCCCCGAGGAGCCGGAGGACCCCGGCCATGGTGACGATCACATCGGGCCGGTACACTCCGAGGAGCTGGAACCGGGCCCCCGCCGGGTTCGTGAGCGGCCCGAGGAGGTTGAAGATGGTCTTCAGGCCGAGCTCCTGCCGGATCCCCGCGACCCGCTTCATGGCCGGGTGGTAGAGGGGGGCATAGAGGAAGGCGATACCTGTCGAGCAAAGGACCCCGGCCATCTCCTCCGGGTTGATCTCCAGCTGTGCCCCGAGGGCCGTGAGGACATCGGCCGAGCCGCACCGGCTCGTCACCGACCGGTTCCCGTGCTTCACCACGGGGAGCCCTGCGCCGGCGACCACGAAGGCGGCCGCTGTGCTCACGTTGAAGGTCCCGGACTCGTCGCCACCGGTCCCGCAGGTATCGATGCACGGGCCCGCGAGCCCGTGGGGGAAGGGCCGGGCAAACTCCCGCATCGCCCCCGCGAACCCGGCGAGCTCCTCACTCTTCGCCCCCTTCATGGAGAGGGCCGTGAGAATGGCCCCGACCTGCGCGGAGGTCGCCTCGCCCGTCATGATGGACCTCATCACCGAGGCGGCTTCTCGCCGGGTGAGGTCCCGGGGGGAGGCGAGGGCGATGACCGCCTCCTTCGGGTTCATGCCGCCCCTCCCGAGAGGAAGTTCGCCATCATCTGCCTTCCCTCCACGGAGAGGATGCTCTCCGGATGGAACTGGACGCCCTCGATGGGGTACATCCGGTGCCTGACCCCCATGATGCAGCCGTCCTCCTGGCTCTCGGCCGTGACCTCGAGCTCAACGGGGAGGGATGCCCGGTCGGCGACCAGGGAGTGGTACCGGGTCGCGGTGAAGGGACTCCGGATGCCGGCGAAGATGCCCTTCCCGTCGTGGCTGATCACAGAGGTCTTCCCATGGACAGGCCGTTCCCCGCGGATCACCTTTCCCCCGAAAGCGGTGCAGACCGCCTGGTGCCCCAGGCAGACCCCGAGGGTTGGGACCTCCCGGGAAAGGGTTGCGAGGGCGGTGAGGCAGAGCCCCGACTCCTCGGGACGGCCGGGTCCCGGTGAGAGGATGATCCGGTCGAAGAGGTGCCGCTCCAGGGCCTCCGGCGGGGCGTCGTTCATGACGACCTCGGGGACCGCCCCGAGGGAGCCCACGAGCTGGGTGAGGTTGTAGGTGAAGCTGTCGTAGCAGTCGATGACGAGGACCCTCATCCCGATCCCTCCACGAGCTCGATGGCCCGGATGAGGGCCATCCCCTTATTCTCGGTCTCCTCCCATTCCTTCGCGGGATCGGAGTCGGCCACGATACCTGCCCCCACCTGGACCTCGGCCTTCCTCCCCCGCGCAACAATGGTCCGGATGGTGATGGCAAACTCCAGGGTCCGGTCGAAGCCTGCGTACCCGACGGCGCCGGCGTAGAGCCCCCGGTGCTCGGGCTCGAGCTCCTCGATAATCTCCATGGCCCGGACCTTCGGGGCTCCCGAGACCGTCCCGGCGGGGAAGCAGGACTTGAGTGCATCGAAGGGGGTGAGGTGGTCCGAGAGGGTGCCCTGTACCGTGGAGACGAGGTGCTGGACATGGGAAAACTTCTCCACCGCCATGAACTCGTCCACCTTCACCGACCCGAACCGGGAGACCCGTCCCACGTCATTCCTCGCAAGGTCCACGAGCATGAGGTGCTCGGCCCGCTCCTTCTCATCGGACCGGAGCTCCTCTGCGAGGCGCTCGTCCTCCTCCGGGGTCTTTCCCCGGAGCCGTGTCCCGGCGATGGGGACGGTCGTGACCTTCCCGCGCTCGACCCGGACGAGCATCTCCGGGCTCGACCCTATGACCTTCAGGTCGCCGAAGTCCAGGTAAAACATGTACGGGCTCGGGTTGATCATCCGGAGGGCCCGGTAGATCCGGAAGGGGTCGCCCTGCAGGGGGCACTCGATCTTCCGGGAGACGACCGCCTGGAAGATGTCCCCGGCGAGGATGTGCTCCTTCACCTTCCGGACCGATTCCTCGAAGGCGGGTCTCGAAACACCCGACCTCCGGAAGAGGGGATCGGCCTTCCCCGGCAGGAGGAAGAACTCATCCCCCTCCTCCTCCAGCTCCCGGATCCGACTCTCGAGGGCGAGGATCCGGTCTCTTGCCACCCGGTAGAGCTCGCCGGGATCTGAATCATAGGTGACCACCGGGGAGGAGAAGAGGAAGGCCTTTCCCTTCACATGGTCGAGGACGACACAGTCTCTCGCGAGCATGAACTGGGCGAGGGGAGAGCGGGAGCCGGGTTTCTTCCCGGACCGTTCCCTCGCCTGGGCGACCTTCGGGAAGAGGTCGTATACCACGTCGTAGGCCAGGTACCCGACCAGCCCGCCGAGGTACCGGGGCGCCTTCAGGTTCATGAAATGGAACCTGTGGAGGATGGCCTCGAGGCCCCCGATGGCGTCCTCGTCCCCGGGGGATCGGGCGATGGAGAGGAGGGGTTCCCTGCCCTCGACCTCCACCCCGCCCTCCTCCCCGAAGGTCAGGGTGAGGTCCGGGTCCTTCCCGAGCAGGGAGTACCGGGCCACCTTCTCGCTCCCTTCCATGGACTCGAGGAGAAACCCCTTTGCCCCGGGGAGGCCGGCGTAGATGGTGAGAGGCGAGATCCGGGGGATCGGGCGTTCGAGGGAAAGTGGGATGACGAGCGGCCGGGGCTGGTGCTCCACGGCGGAGATAAACTCCTCCTCAGAGAGGTTGAGCCGGGGAGAAGCCCCGGCATCGTGAAGGGAGAAAGCCGATTCAGCGTGAGACATGATTATTTATGGTTATCATTGTACTTATTTATACATTGTGGCACAAAGATGCAAGAACGAAGGGTGCGGTAATGATGGGTGCCAGGGCTTCTTCACGCAGCGATACCGGAAAGGAAAGGAAGAGGGGATGGGAATTGCAGCCTTACGTCTCTTCCAACACCGACTGCACCGTCACAAACACCGGCCCCCGCACGTCGATCTTCTTCTTCCGGTCGGTGATTGAGCGCATGGCGTACTCGGCGACCTTCAGGTTCACGTCGCTCGGGAACCTGGACATCTTCACCTGGACGGTGGTGCCCTTCCCGCACCGGGCCGCCTCCTCGATCCGGGCGGCCGCGAGGGCCGCAACGGCGTCGAGGTAGACGATTCCAGTCGATATCCCGTCCTTTCGTACCTGCGCCCACTTCTCGTTGTCCGGGATCCCGAGGATGTTCCCCTGGTGGACGAAGACCTCGTTCCCGCAGGCAGGCCCGAGGAGCTTCGCGTTCGCCTCCGGCTCCTCGACGAGGACCTTCACCCTCCTCCCGAAGAGCTCCCCCTCCCACGCGGTGAAGGAGACGGGCCCGGGGGCCGTCGGGTTGGCGAGGCCGGTGTCCCGGATGGCCCGGGCGATGAACCGTCCGGTCACCGTCGCAGGTTCCTCCTTCAGGGAGACGGCCCCCGCGATCTCCCGGTCGGTGAGGTCGCGGGGGTAGAACTGGGGGTACGACATGGCCCGCACATCATCGGAGCCGGTAATGATCATGGCGAGGCGCTCCACCCCGAGGCCGAGGTTCATGACCGGGACCTCGATGCCGTACTCGGCGAGGGCGGAGGGGGAGTAGACCCCGAAGGTGGCCACCTCCACCTCCCCCCGGACCGGGTGGGTCGCGTACACCTCCGTCTGGGTCCCGGGCATGTAGTACTTGGACCGCTTCTCGTCGGGCCGGAAGGTGAACCGGGTGAAACCGAAGGCGGTGAGGAGGGCCTCGGCCACGGCCTTCCCTTCCTCGTTCGTCACGTCCTCCCCGGCGACGACGCACGAAGCCGAGTGGTAGGTCATGAGCCTTGTGGGGCCCTCCTCCTGCTCCCGCCGGAAGCAGCGGTCCACGGAGAACATCCGGATGGGGTGGGGCCGGCGCTGCCAGTTCGCCGAGAGAGTGAGGAACCAGCCGCTTGTCATGTGGCTCCGGAGAGTCCGCCGGGTGGACTCCGGGGCGAGCTCCCGGAACTCCGGGAAGACCCGGTCCATGATCTTCACGACGGTGGCATCGTCGGCCGCAAGGACCACCGAGATGGCGTGGACGAGGTCGTCCCCCTCCACCTCGCCCTTCTTGTAGGCATGGAGGGTTTCCCGGAGCCCTGTCTCCTCGTCGGAGCCCACGTTCCGGCCCAGGATCTCCCCGATGGCGTCGATCCGCTCCTTCCCGATCCCGACATTCGGCCGCGGGAGGCCCCCGAGGTAGAAGACCCGGTCGAGGACCGCCATGGCCTCTGGGCCGAACTGCCGGTACACGTCCTGCTCGTCCACGATGAGGGGGTTACAGGCCTCCTCGAAACCGAGGGAGAGGTACACCTCCCGGAGCCGGTGGATGGTGCCAAAGACCGGGTGGGCCTTCGCCTGACCGTACCGGAGCCGGGGGTACCTCCCGTCGCCGCCCGGCGGGGTGAGCACCCCGGGCCCCTCTTGCCATGCCCTCTCGAAGTCCTCCTTTGCCCGTTCCCTGTACTTCCCTGCGTCGAACTTCATCCCATCCGCTCCAGGAGCACCACCCGGCTCGCCGGGCTCTCGTCCCGCACCTCGTAGTCGGAGCAGCCTGCGAGGGAGGAGGCAAAGGCCTGGATCTCCCCGTGATCGGGCATGTTCTCCTTCTTCAACCGTTTTCTACTGTATCCCAGAAACATATAACCCTTCACTTCCACGAACCGGGCCCCGGAATCCTGTATCAGTGTAGCATAGTGCTCCGGCCTTGCGTCGTTCTCCCCCCGCACGAGGGTGATCCGGATTGCCGACCGCCTCTTGCCGAGAATCCCCAGGCTCTCCACCACCCGCTCCCAGCTGTCGGCGACGGGCCGGCAGAGCCGTTCGTAAGTCTCCCGGTCCGGCGCACAGAGGGAGACGTAGGTCTGGAAGGGGCGCGTCTCTTCGAGGACCCACGGCCGGGTCCCGTTCGAGACGAGAAAGGTGGTGTATCCGCGGTCATGGAGGAGGTCCACGAGACGGGGGAGGTGCGGGTAGCAGGTCGGCTCCCCGGCGAGGGAGATGGCGATGTGCCGGGGTTCTAGGGCCTCGCTGAATTTCCCGATGGGCACCCGGTAAGATGGCTTGTACCCCGAAAGAGCCCGCTTCTGGAGGTCCGGGAGCCGGTCCCTGATGAGCTCTGGCGGGAGCTCCTCCTCGGCGGCGGGCTCATGCTCGAAGGAGCGCCAGCAGAAGAGGCACCGCTGGGTGCACCGGAGCGTCGGGGTCATCTGGATGCAGCGGTGGCTGTCGATGCCGTAGAACCGGTGCTTGTAGCACATCTCCCCACCGCAGAGGGCCCTCTTGCACCAGAGGCAGGGCTTCACCGCCGCCGATGCCTCCGGGGAGACGAACTGGTAGCCCTGCCTCCGGAGCTGCAGCCGGGACTCTTCACATGGTGTCGAGGGCATCGATCCCCATGGTGAGGAGTGCCTCCTTCAGGGTGTTCGCTGTCGCCGCGACGAGGGTGAGCCGGCTCTCCCGGGTCACCCCCTCGCTCTTCAGGACGGGAACATGCTGGTAGAAGGTGTTGAAGAGGTTTGCGAGCTCGTGGGCATAGGAGGCGAGGAGGTGGGGGCGGAGCTCCACGGTAACCGCCTCGACTACGGCGGGGAACCGGGCGATGGCCCGGGCGAGGGCGACCTCCATGGGATCCCTGAACAGGGAGGCCTCCCGGAAGGCCCCGGCCTTCTCGAGGATGGAGCAGGCCCGGGCATGGGCGTACTGGATGTAGGGGCCGCTCTGCCGCTCGAAGTCGAGGGCCTCCTTCCAGTCGAAGACCATGGCCTTTTCAGGGGAGATCTTCACCATGTCGTACCGGATGGCGGCGATGGAGACCGAGCGGGCGATGGATCTCCTCGTCTCCTCATCGAGCTCCGTGCGCCGGGAGGTGACCTCGTCGAAGGCCCGGGCTGCCACCTCGGCCATGAGGGCGTCCGCCGACACGAACTTCCCCGCCCGGGTGGACATGGAGCCCTCGGGGAGGGAGACGAACTCGAAGTGGACGATCTCGGGCGGGATCTCGCCGAGAAGCTTGAGGGTTGCGATGAGCTGGGCCCCGATGAGCTTGTGGTCGGCCCCGAGGACATCGATGATCCGGCCGAAGTTCCGGCCCTTCCAGATATGGTAGGCGATGTCCCGGGCGGCGTAGACTGTCGTCCCGTCGCTCCGCCGGAGGATATAAGGCTTCCCGAAGCCCTGGGCCGCAAGATCGAGCCAGACGGTCTCGTCCTCCCGGTACTCCGCGAGCCTCCTGATCCGGCCAAGCACCCGGTCCACGTCCCCGTTCCGGACGAAGTCGCTCTCCCAGATGAACCGGTCATGGGAGACCCCGAGGTCCTTCAGGGTCTTCTTTATTCCGTCGAGGCATATCGTGACCGCGGCCCGGAACTTCCGCGTGACATCCGTGTCCCCGGCCTCCACCTTCTGCATGAGCCGGTCGATCTCGGCGAGGGCCTCCCTGTCTCCTTCGAGGTCCCGGTTTGCCGCGATGTAGGCGTTCGCTATCCGTTCGTCTCCTTTCAGGCTCGTATCCCCGGACCCGTACCGGTCCACCGCCCAGACTACGATGGCTATCTGCCTCCCCATGTCGTTCACGTAGTAGTGGGTCTCGATACGGAAGCCGGCCTTCCGGAAGGCACGGGTGAGGCAGTCGCCGATGATGGTGTTCCGGATATGGCCGACGTGGAGCGGCCCGTTCGGGTTCGCCGAGGTGTGCTCGATGACCACCCGGCCCTCCCTCGAGGGAAGGGCACCGTAGCCCTGCGAAAGCGCTGCCTGGATGGAGTCACGGAGGTAGGCCTCCCCGAAGGTGAAGTTCAGGTACGGGCCGGTGGCCTTCACCTCCACCCCCGCGAGCCCGGGGTCGGCGGCGAGCTCCTCTGCGAGCCGTGCGGCGATCCGGGCCGGGGCTTTACGCTCCTTCTTTGCGAGGGAAAAGGCGACGGTGGAGGCGAGGTCCCCGTGCTCCCCCCCATCGACGAGGGAGGGGTCCTCCCCCGTCTTCTCCCGGATGGCCCGGGCGACCCGGGCCCTGACCTCGAGGAACATCAGTATCCCGTCCGGTACCTGAGGAGGGCGGCAATACCGCCGAAGGCGTTGAAGAGCACGGCGCCCTCCTCGAATTCATCGGAGATGATCTCCACCTTCGTCCCCGTCCGGTCGGCGATCTGGGTGAGGGCCTCGATGATGTCCACCTCATCCTCGATGACGAGGGGGGTCGAGCAGGCCGGGCAGCTCCCGAGCTCGATCTCATGGATCTTCGCCCCTGCCTCGGTCTGGACCGTGGTCTCGTGCCGGTGGGTGCAGTTCGGGCACCTGATCCGGACATGGACCTTCCGGAGCCGGGAGGAGAGGAGGAGGGTGTCCACGGCGCCGGTCTCGAGGTTCTTTTTCACCGACTCCTCCCCGTAGGCCGCGTTCCCGTTCTCCTTCACGAGCTCCTGGAGGAACCGGGTCATGATGGTCTTCTCCCGGACAATGTCCATGCCCTTGAGGGCGTCCTGGGCGGCGTCCACCAGCTCGGAGAGGCCGCTCTCGTTCGTGTACGAGACGTCGAAGAGGCCAATGACCCTCTTCTGGATCTCGTGGTGGAGGAACCCGCCGGCCTCGAACTCCTCCTTCGTAGGACTCGGGCCCCCGATGAGGACCCCCTTGAACCTCTCGAAGAAGTCCTTCTCGGCGAGGAAGGCCGCGCTCGCCCGCTCCCCCACCTTCTTGAAAAAATCGTTGATGGCGATGAGCCGGAGCCGGGCGAACCGGACCGAGGACTGCCCCCCCTTCCGCTGCTTGCCCGGCACGGTGGAGGTGGCCCCCGACAGGGGCTCGATCCGGTCCCCCCGGAGGAATCCCCAGTAAGCCTCCCGGCGGTCGATGACAATGAGGCCGTAGACCTGCTTCTCGGTGAGCATGTTCCTGAGGGGCTCGAGCTCGAACTTCGAGGAGCACCGGTACATGTAGAGGTTCAGGGGCTCGGGGGGCTCGATGATGGTGCACTCGAGGTCGGTCCGGTCGCCCCCGAGGAGCACCGTCCCGCAGAGGACGGCCATGCCGTTTGGCGGCGGGCGCTTGTAGTACTTGAGCCGGGCGAGGATGGAGGAGATGGCCGACTGGACGTTCGTCCGGGTCTGCTTGGACTTGATGTTCGAGCACTGTCCGTACTCGTCCCGCAGCTGGGCGGTCACGTCATGGATCTGCTTGTCGGGCGGGATGTAGAGGGTGATGAGCTCGGTCCCGCTCCCTTCCTTGGCCTCGAGCTTCTCGAGGGTCTTCTTGAACTCGTACCGGCGCCGGGCCTCGTCCTGCTCCTGCCCGGCCTCCGCCGCCTTCTCCGCGCTCACGTCCTCATGCTCCCCGGGTGACGCGTGGCACGCCGCACCCGGATTCTTCCCATAGTATGGTGGGCGATGCTATATAAACCATCGAGCGGGGGAGGGTTCATCAGAACCCAACCTGGAGCAACCTGCCGTCAGGCGGGGTGCGACCTGCGAGGTTTCGTAAGAAACCGAGCATGAGCGACGCAGTCGCGAGACGGAGAGGTCACGGCGGGGTGCAGATCCCGATGACCTTCCGGTCCACCTCCGCGTTCTCCCCGTGAGTCCCGTTGAAGACGATGAACTCCTTCGGGTTCCCCGCCCGGCTGTAGAGCTCCTGCCCCAGGGAGAAGTCGATGATCTGGTCGGCCTTCGCGTGGAAGATCCAGACAGGCCTCGGGGCAATCCTCCCGATGGCATGGTCCGGGTCGATGGAGAGGAGGAACCGCGAAGCGTTCCCGGTATACCGGTTCCCGGCGAGGCCGTACCCCGAGGTGGACACGCCAATGTATCCGGCGAAGCCCGGGTCCGCCGCCGCGGCGACGGCGGCGTACCGGCCCCCGTTGGATGCCCCCATCGCGTACACGGGCACCGTCCACCGGCCTGCGACGATCCCCCGGGCCGCCGAGAGGTCGCAGGCAGTCTCGTAGGTCTGGGGCCAGGCGCCCATGTCAAAGGCCATGAACTCGAGGTCCGGGTCGAAGGCCCTCCCCCGGGTCTCTCCCCCGTTCCCCCGGAGGTCGAGGACGAGGGCTGCGCAGCCGGCCATGGCATAGGTCTCCACCCGGCTCCGCTCCGCCTCCTTCGTCACCCCGGCCCCCGGTGCGAGGACGACGGCCCCCCGGGGATTCGGCGGGACCGTGAGGAGCCCGTACACGTTCTCGTCGATATTCTCGAAGGATATCTCTATGAGGGTGAGGGACCCGTTCTTCACGATAGCCTGCTCGTTCACGGTCGCGGGGGCAGGACAGGAGAGGGAGAGGTACCCGTCGCCGGATACCGTCCAGGAGGGGCCGGTGCTCCCGCCTGGTCCCGTCCCGGTACAGCCGGCCCCCAGGATAAGGGATCCCAGGAGGACAGCGATGAAAATCAGGCTGTATCGCATCTGCTCACCCCAGGCACCGGAGCACGAGGGCAAGGGTCTTTGCATCGCGGATCCTGCCGTCGCGGGCCATGGCAAGGACCTCCGGGGCCGGGACCCGGACCACCTCGATATCCTCATCCTCGTCCTTCATGTACTCATGGGACGGGGTGAGGCCCCGGACTTCGAAGAGGTGGATCTTCTCGGTGGTGAAGCCGGGGGTGGTGTAGACGAAGCCCCGGGGAATGAAGGTCTCCCCGGCGAGGCCAGCCTCCTCGATGAGCTCCCTCTTTGCCGTCTGGAGCGGGGTCTCGCCCGGGTCCATGGTCCCCGCGGGGGCCTCGCAGAGCCACTCGCCGATGGCGAACCGGAACTGCCGGAGGATGACGCAGTTCTCCCCCTCGATGGGGAGCATCGCCACGGCGTCCCCCGGGTGGATGACGATGCGCTCCTTCTCCCTCCCCGAGGGGAGCCGGTAGAGCTCTCTTGCCACCCTGAGCCGCTTCCCGCGGTAGATATCGGTCATGCGATCCACCTGCCTGACCTGCTCCTCATTTTACCCCGAGGATTTTGTGGAGCTGCACCTGGAACCGCGCCGGCAGGTTCCAGTCAAGGACGAGCCGCGCGAGGGGACCGACGTCAGACCCGTACACCGGCGAGACGAGGTACTCCCCCTGAATCGGATGGGCGGTCATGGCCTGCCGGGCATAGGCGAGGTCGCCGGCATCCCCCACGACGAACTTCACCGAGTCGCCGGGCCCGATCCGGGAGAGGAGGGAGAGGTCGCTCTCCTCCCCCGAGGAGGGGCACTTCGCATCCATGCAGACGGCGGCATGGGGCAGGAGGGGGGAGAAGTCGATGGTCCCGTTCGTCTCGATCTCGACCCTGTACCCTGCACCGTGAAGCCGCTCCGCGAGCCTCGCGACCTCCTCCATCTGGAGGAGGGGCTCTCCCCCCGTGATGCAGACCCGGCGGCAGGGGAGGAACTCCACGGCCCGGAGGACATCCTCGACGGGCACCTCCTTCCCGCCCGACTTCGCGTAGGGGGTGTCGCACCAGCGGCAGTCCAGATTGCATCCCGCAAGCCGGACGAAGGTGGTGATGAGCCCCTGGCTCCTTCCCTCGCCCTGGATCGAGCGGAAGATCTCACTAATCCTCATAGACCTGCTCGGCGCAGCACGTGTCAGACTCCCAGACCCGGATCCGGGTGACCCGTGCCCCGTTCCCCCCGAGGTGGCACTCCTGGTCGAGGAGCCGCCGGATCTCCCCGGCGAGGAGCTCGCTCGAGGGGTCCCCCTCGGTGGTCACCACGGGCTGGAACTCCGCGAGGCAGGCGACCATGGGGTCATCGCGGTTCAGGATCACCTGGTGGTCGAACCGCTCGACGACCTCCCTGATCACGTTGAAATCCACAAGGATGCCCGTCTTCGCGTCCGGTTCTCCCCTGAGCCAGACCTCCACCCGCCACCGGTGGCCGTGGAGGTTCCGGCACTTTCCCTCGTAGTGGAGGAGCCGGTGGGAGGCGTCGAAGAAGACCTCCTTGTAGATCATGGTCGCCACCAGGGCTTCGCCCTGTCGTCTCTCTCTCGGGCGTTTGCCCTTCGAGGTCGCCACCAGGGCTTCGCCCTGCCGGTTCTCGCCCTGCCGGTTCTCTCTCGGGCGTTTGCCCTTCGGGGTCTCCATAGCGGAGCTTATGGGGCGGCGGGGGATATAAGGCTCCCCGCCCGGAACGGATCGTCGTCCCGCGCCTGCCACAATATATAAGTTCTCCCCGCACCAAAATTTAGACCTCACATACGATAGCATCTGCATCTGAAAAAACGAAGCAACGGGGACATCTGATGGGACTGGGTAAATTTGCCGCAAGAAAACTTGCGCGTGACTCGAAAAAGTTCCGGTGGAGCGACAAGCGCTACGCGCGCCGGCTCCTCCACCTCGACGAGAAGGCCGACCCCCTGGAGGGCTCGCCCCAGGCACGGGGGATCGTGCTCGAGAAGATCGGGATCGAGGCCAAGCAGCCCAACTCCGCCATCCGGAAGGCGGTGCGGGTGCAGCTCATCAAGAACGGCCGGCAGGTCACCGCCTTCGCCACGGGCGACGGCGCCATCAACTTCATCGACGAGCACGACGAGGTCGAGATCGAGGGCATCGGGGGCCGGCTCGGGCGGTCCATGGGTGACATCCCCGGGGTCCGGTACGTCGTCACCAAGGTGAACAACGTTTCCCTCCGGGAGCTCGTCGTCGGGCGCAAGGAGAAGCCGCGCAGGTGAGGCCCATGGCCGACGAGCAGCAGGTGCCGTTCGGGGAGCCGGTGAAGGCGGCCCCGAAGGAGCCGAAGAAAGAGCAGGCCCCGAAGGTGAAGAAGGACCGGGCCCCGAGGAAGGAGGAGGGGGCGAGGCCGGCGGCAAAGGAGCCGAAGGAGAAGAGGGAAAAGGAGGACGCGGCCCGGGCCATCCTCATGAAGGCAAAGGGAGAGGAGCCCCGGGTCGAGCAGGTTCCCGCTGCCCCCCAGAAGGAGAAGAAGGACAAGGAGCCCCGGCTCCTCTTCAACCGCTGGGACTTAAATGAGGTCGAGGTGACTGACCCGGGCCTCAAGCGGTACATCAACCTCCACTCCATGATCGTCCCCCACTCGAACGGCAAGCTCTCCAAGCAGCAGTTCGCGAAGGGCGAGATGCTCATCGTCGAGCGGCTCATCAACCGGCTCATGCAGACCGAGATGAACACGGGGCAGAAACACCGCGCCATCCGGATCACCAAGGATGCCTTCGAGATCGTCCATAAGAAGACCAAAAAGAACCCGGTCCAGGTCCTCGTGGATGCCATCTCCCAGGCAGGCCCCCGGGAGGAGACCGTCCGGCTCAAGTACGGCGGGATCAATGTCCCCAAGTCCGTGGATACCGCGCCCCTGAGAAGGGTGAACTCGGCCCTCATGTTCATCACCGGGGGGGTCTACGCGGCCTCCCACAAGAATAAAAAGGATGTCGCCGACTGCCTGGCCGACGAGCTCATCGCCGCGGCAAGGGGCGACTCCAAGTGCTACTCCGTGACCAAGCGGGAGGAGCGCGAGCGCGTCGCGAAGGCCTCCCGGTAAGGAATCATCCCTTTTTTTCGACGTGAAACCATGACCCGAGCAGAAAAGATTGTTCAGCGGGTAACCACCCTCATGGACAAGCCCGACCGGATCCGGAACATCGGGATCGTTGCCCATATCGACCATGGGAAGACCACCCTCTCCGACAGTCTCCTCGCGGGAGCGGGGATGATCTCCGAGGAGCTCGCGGGGAAGCAGCTCTTCATGGACTCGGACGAGATGGAGCAGGCCCGGGGCATCACCATCGATGCCTCGAACGTTTCCATGGTCCACGAGTACGAGGGGCAGGAGTACCTGATCAACATGATCGATACCCCCGGCCACGTGGACTTCGGCGGCGACGTGACCCGGGCCATGAGGGCCGTGGACGGTGCCCTGGTCCTCGTCGACGCGGTCGAGGGGCCCATGCCGCAGACCGAGACGGTGCTCCGCCAGGCGTTAAAAGAGCAGGTGCGCCCGATTCTCTTCATCAACAAGGTCGACCGGCTCGTGAACGAGCTGAAGGTGAACGAGACCGAGATGCAGATCCGGCTCGGGAAAGTGATCGACAAGATCAACAAGCTCATCCGGGGCATGAACGAGGAGATGTACCAGAAGGGCTGG
>DATKMC010000067.1:0-9864 GCA_035542115.1 Methanomicrobiales archaeon
ACCACGGCCATAGAGAGCGGCGCCGACGTCCTCGTGGTCGATTCTGCGAAGAAGGTGAGGGAGCTCGGGAGGGTGACGACCGTCGCCCCGGACGGGGACCTCGTGCCCGGGAAGGAGGTCTTCGAGGTCGAGGTGAAGGACCGGCCCTCCGAGGAGGAGGCGGTGCGGAAAAGCCAGGAGGGGTATGTCATCGTCCGGACACCTGACTGGACGGTTATCCCCCTCGAGAACCTGGTGTCGAGGGCGGAGCGCATCATCGCCGCGGTGAAGGACCGGAAGGAGGCGGAGCTCGCTCTCGGGGCCCTGGAAAAGGGGGTCAGGGGCATCCTCCTCAGGACGGGCAGCCCCGCGACCGTCCGCGAGCTCGCGAAGCTCATCAAGGAGACGGCGGGGAAGGCCGACCTGGTCCCCTTCACCATCACCGCCATCCGGCCGGTGGGCATGGGGGACCGGGTCTGCGTCGATACCTGCACCATGATGGGCGAGGGCCAGGGTATCCTCGTCGGGAACACGTCCTCCGCCTTCCTCCTCGTCCAGGCCGAGACCCAGGAGAACCCGTACGTCGCCCCGCGCCCCTTCCGGGTGAACGCCGGGGCGGTCCATGCCTATGCCCTCATGCCCGGCGGGAAGACCGCGTACCTCTCGGAGATCGCGGTCTCGGAGCGGGTCGCCCTCGTTACCGCCGATGGAAAGGTCAGCGAGGCCTGCGTGGGGAGGACGAAGATCGAAAAAAGGCCCCTCCTCCTCGTCGAGGCCGAGGGGAGCGGCGGGGTGCGCGCGAGCCTGATCCTCCAGAACGCGGAGACGGTGCGCCTGGTTGGTGAGGACGGGAAGCCCATCTCGGTCGCGGCCCTGAAGGTGGGGGACCGGGTCCTGGGCGCGACCGCCGAGGCAGGGCGCCACTTCGGGGTAGCGGTGAAGGAGAAGATCCTCGAGAAGTGAAGGCCATGATCGCAGGGATCATCGGGGGAACTGGGAAGATGGGCCGGCTCTTCGGGACCGTCCTGGAGCGGCACGGCTTCGAGGTCCGGGTGTCGGGGAGGACCACCACCCTCACGAACCGCCGGCTCGCAGAGGAGAGCGACCTCGTCATGGTCTCGGTGCCCATCCGGTCGACGGTCGGGGTCATCGCGGAGATCGCACCGCTTCTCACGAGCGAGCAGCTCCTCTGCGACCTCACCTCCCTGAAGGCCGGGCCGGTGCAGGCGATGCTCGAATCGAAGGCCCAGGTCCTCGGGATGCACCCCCTCTTCGGCCCGGCGGTCTCCTCCCTTCACAGCCAGACGGTCATCCTCACGCCGGCGCGCTGCGGGACCCCGTTCTGTTCCCGGCTCCCCGGGATCCTCAGGGAGGAGGGGGCAAACCTGGTCGTGATGGACCCAGACGCCCATGACCGGCTCGTGGCGGTGATCCAGGGGCTCACCCACTTCGGGAACCTCTGCATGGCCGACGCCATCCGCAGGACCGGGACCGACCTGGCCGCGGCGCTCGGCTCGACCTCGCCCGTGTACCGTATCCAGATGGGCCTCATCGGCCGGCTCCTCTCCCAGGACCCGGGCCTCTACGGGGACATGCTCCAGCTGAACCCCCATGTCCCGCCGGTGCTCGCCTCCTTCGAGGCGGCCGCGGCCGACCTTCGCCGGCGGGTGGAGGGAGGGGAACTCCCGCCCTTCGTGGAGTTCTTCGAACGGGCGGCGGAGAAATACCGCCCGTACCTGGGCCAGGCGGCGGCCGAGACCGACGCCCTCATCGAGTTCATGGCAGGGAGGAGATGATCGCGGTCCTCGGTCCCGAGGGGACCTTCAGCCACGAGCTCGCCCTCTCCCTCTTCGGCGAGGGGAAGACGGTCCTCTTTCCCACCATCCACCGGATCTTCGACGAGGTGGAAGGGGGCCGCTGCGAGGGCCTGGTGCCCATCGAGAACAGTGAGGCGGGCGGGGTGTGGCCGACCCTCGACAGCCTCCAGACGCACCAGGTGTACATCACCGGCGAGGCATACATGGAGATCCACCACCACCTCGCGGGTTTCGGAAAGCTCGCGGACCTGACCCTGGTCTACGTCCATCCCCAGACCCACGAGCAGTGCAGCGAGTTCCTGGAGCAACTCGGCCTCGAGGTGGTCCACACCTCCTCCAATGCGGCGAGCGCCCGGGCGATGCAGGAACGGGTCCATGCGGGGGCCATCGTCTCGGAGCTGACCGCCCGGATCTACGGGCTCCCCCTCATCCGGCGCGAGGTGCAGAACAGCCCGGGGAACACCACCCGGTTCATCCTGATCTCGTCCCGCCCACCGGCCGAGAGCAACCCCGCCAAGTGCAGCATCCTCATCGACCCGAGGGAGGACCGGCCCGGCCTTCTCCATGACCTCCTCGCGGTCTTTGCCCGGCGGGGGATCAACCTGACCAGGATCGAGTCGCGCCCCTCCAAGCGGGGGATGGGGAGCTACGTTTTCTTCCTCGACTTCGCGACAACCAAGGGCTGGGAGGTGGCGATCCGGGAGCTCCAGGGGCTCACCCACCTGAAGAACCTGGGATGCTACCGGAGGGTGGAGGTGCCCTAAATGGAGGTGACCCTGGAAAGGGCGCAGGGGATCGATCTCCGTCTCAGGACACCGCCCTCCAAGTCCTTCACCCACCGGGCCCTTGTGGCTGCCTCCCTGGCCCGGGGAGAATCGCGCATCGGGGATCCCCTCGTCTCCGACGATACCACGATCACCGCCACTGCCCTCCGGAGGCTCGGGGTGGCCGTAACCTGGGAGGGGAGGGAGGTACGGGTCGCCGGTACCGGGGGCCGGTTCCCGGTGAACGAGGAGACCGTCCTTGATCTGGGCGACTCCGGGACAAGCATGCGGTTCTTCTCGGCCCTCGCCCTCCTCGCTGCAGGGCCCGTCGTCCTCCGGGGAAGCCCGAGGATGCACGAGCGCCCCATCGGGCCCCTGGCACAGGCCCTGGGGCAGCTCGGAGGGGAGGTCAGGTACCTGGGGAAGGAGGGTTTCCCGCCTCTCAGGGTGTCGGGCAGGTTCGAGGGCGGCGAGGTGGTCATCGACGGGAGCCTGAGCAGCCAGTTCATCTCCGCCCTCCTGATGGCCGCCCCCTGCGGTGAGGGGGATCTCGCACTCACGGTTGACCCGCCCCCCGTTTCCCGTTCCTACCTGGACATCACGGCTGACGTGATGTCTGCATTCGGGGCCGTCCCGGACCGGGACGGGTACACCCGTTTCCGGGTGAAGGCCGGCCACGGGTACCGGGGGCGTGCCTATTCCGTCGAAGGGGATTTCTCGTCTGCATCCTATTTCCTCGCCATGGCGGCGGTCTGCGGCGGCAGGGTGATCATCGGCAACCTGAACCCGGATTCCCCGCAGGGCGACCGCCGGTTCCCGGGGATCCTCGGGGAGATGGGATGCAGGATAGGGTGGAAGAACGACGGGATCCTTCTCGAGAGCGACGGATCCCTCTCTGGGATCGACGTGGACCTATCGGGAAGCCCGGACACGGCCCAGACCCTCTGCGCGGTTGCCGCCTTCGCCCGGGGCCCGACCCGGATCCGGGGGATCGGGCACCTGCGGCACAAGGAGAGCGACCGGATACAGGCCACTGCTGATTCCCTGAGAAACCTCGGCGGGGATGTCCGGGTGGAGGGTGATTCCGTCATCATCAACCCGGGGCCCCTTCATGGCGGGACCATCGACCCGCGGGGCGACCACAGGACCGCCATGGCCTTCACGGTGGTCGGGTTCGGGGTGGGGGGGGTCACCATCCGGGACGCCGGATGCGTTTCCAAGTCCTTCCCCGGGTTCTGGGATCTGCTCAGGGGGGCCGGGCTCCCGGTACGGTCCGGGAGGACCGGCTTATGATGAGATCCGGGAGTGTGGCCGCATGAGGGTCGTTCTCACCGGTTTCCGGGGGACCGGGAAGACCACTGTCGGGCGGCTGCTCGCCGGGAGGCTGGGGATCCCCTTCATCGACACAGATACTGCCATCGAGGAGCGGGCGGGCAGGAGGATCCCCGCCATCTTCCGCGAAAAGGGTGAAAAGGGCTTCCGGGACCTGGAGCGGGCGGCCATCGCATCGCTCCCCGCCGACCATATCGTCGTGGGGGCCGGGGGTGGGGCGATCCTCGATCCGGAGAACGTGGCAAACCTGAGAAGGGGATCTCTCGTCTTTCTCCTCCGGGCAGGCGAGGAGACCATCTCGGGCCGGATCGGGGGCAGCGACCGCCCCTCGCTCACCGGGCGCCCCCCCGTCGAGGAGGTGGGGGAACTCCTCCGGGCGCGGAGGCCCGCATACCTCCGTGCGGCGGACATCTGCATAAGCACCGACGGGAAATCCCCCGAAGGCGTTACAGAGGAGATTGCGCGGGTCCTGGGCGAGGGTCCCGCCTCCTCCCTCTCCCGCGAGGAAGGGCAGAGGTTTATCGGGAAGATCCCGCTCCCCGACAGGGATCGCGCGACCCTCTCCTCGATCCTCCGGGGCGGGGGAACGGGCACGGCCGGGATCTGCGGCATCGCGGGTTACCCATGCTCCCACAGCCGGAGCCCGGCCCTCTGGAACGCGCTCTTTGACAGGTACAGCCTCCCGTACTTCTATTCGTGCCTCGAATGGCCGGACATCGGGGATATTATCCGGGCCGCGAGGGACCTGGGCATCCGTGGCCTCTCCGTGACCATCCCCTTCAAGGAGAGGGTGATGGATCTCCTCGACGAGATCGACGGTGACGCGCGGGTTATCGGCGCGGTGAACACCGTGGTCCAGTGCGGCGGGGTGCTCCACGGGTACAACACCGACTGGCTCGGGATCAGGGCGCCGCTCGGGGACCTCCGGGGCGCCCGGGCGGCGGTGCTCGGCGCCGGCGGGGCCGCGGCCGCAGCCGTGTACGCCCTCCGCTCGCTCGACATGGAGGTCACCGTCCTCGCCCGCACGCCGGAGAAGGCCGAACGGCTCGCGGGACGGTTCGGCTGCCATGCCGGTCCCGTCTCGTCCTTCCGGGAGATTTGCCCGGATCTCGTGGTGAACGCGACCCCCGTCGGTATGCTCCCGGACCGGTCCTCGCTCCTCTCCAGCGATGACCTTGATAAGGGGATGACCGTCTTCGACTTGGTGTACACGCCCCCGGAGACACCGCTCCTCGCCCTCGCCAGGGAAAAAGGGTGCCGGGTCATCCCGGGAACCGAGATGTTCATCCATCAGGCGGTCGAACAATTCTTCCATGTCACGGGTATCCGGGTCCCCGATGCCCTCGTCCGGGAGCTGGTGTAGGTGAACAGCTTCGGGAGGAACTTCCGGATCACCAGCTTCGGCGAGAGCCACGGGAAGGCCCTCGGGGTGGTCATCGACGGGTGCCCGCCCGGGATCCCCCTCGCCGCGGCGGACATACAGCCCTTCCTGGACCGGCGGCGCCCGGGGAAGAGCCCCCTCGAGTCCCCGCGCAGGGAACCCGACCGGGTTGAGATCCTCTCCGGGGTCTTCCAGGGAAAGACCACCGGTGCCCCCATCGCCCTCATGGTGGAGAACCGGGACATCCGGGAGGAGGACTACCAGGAGCTCGAGGAGATCTACCGGCCAGGCCACGCCGACTTCACCTGGCAGGCGAAATACGGGATCCGGGACCACCGGGGAGGCGGCAGGTCCTCGGGGAGGGAGACCGTCGCCCGGGTGGCGGCCGGGGCGGTCGCGGCAAAGTTCCTCGCCGGGAAGGGGATCAAGGTCACGAGCCGGATCCTGGAGATCCACGGTAAGCGGGACCCGGACGGGATGGAAAAGGAGATCGAGAAGGCCCGGGACGAGGGGGACTCGGTGGGGGGCATCGCCGAGGTCCTGGTCACAGGCTCCCCGGCCGGGCTCGGGGACCCGGTCTTTGCCAAGCTCGACGCCCTCCTCGCCCATGCCCTCATGGGGATCGGGGCGGTGAAGGGGGTGGAGATCGGGGAGGGGTTTGCCGCGGCCCGGATGAAGGGGAGCAAGCACAACGATGCCATGACCCGGGCCGGTTTTGCGACGAACCATGCGGGCGGGATCCTCGGGGGGATAAGCACGGGTCAGGAGATCGTGGCGCGGATCGCGGTAAAACCGACCCCCTCGATAGCCAAGACCCAGCGGACCCTCGACCGGGAGGGGAACGAAGTATCGGTCTCCATCAGGGGCAGGCATGATCCCTGCATCGTGCCCCGGATCCTCCCGGTCGCGGAGGCCATGGTCACCCTGGTGATGATCGACGTGTTCCTCGAACAGGCGAAATACCGGGACGTGTCCCGGGAGGGCCACGATGCCACAGGATGAAAAGACCGGAGGGGGAGAGGAGACCTATGCGCCCGAGACCTGCGCCCACTGTGAGGGCGCGGGGTGCACCTACTGCGACAGGAAGGGAAAGGTCCTCGTCCGGCAGCCCTCGAGGAAATGCCACCACTGCGACGGGGACGGCTGCATCTACTGCGGGTTCGCCGGCTGGGAGGGGCTCATGCCGAAGTACCCTCCCTGTAAGTAGTGACCGGGGACAGGTCGTGCTGCTGGTCCCGGCACGGGGAGACCCTGCGGGAAAGGGGACTTTATATTTACAATAAAGAATATTTAAACCCGGAGAACCCTTCGAGCCCACTTGAATACCGGTCCATGCGCATTTCGTGTTACACTCAACTACATCCCTGAGCAGGAAAGAGAGATCGGTGGGGTTCGGGCGGTCCCATCGGGATCCTCGTAGATGACCACGAGCTTGGTATAAACCACCGCATCCGCGGGATCGGAACGCCCGGGGTTTTCCGGGCGAATACGGCCCTGTTTTCCTCGTTCTCCCGAACTCCGATGTGACATGGTACGTGAGGAGGCCGTACATGTAGTCCGCGTAGGATCCGAAGTTGCTCCTATCCCGGTACCAGGACGAACGGGAGAACCGGACTCCGCGCGGTAGCGTATCAGGGATCTTAGTGTTATCATAAATGGATATAGTAGCATTACTTCATACTAAATTGGTAAAGTTTATTACTCCAGAGGGTGAAAGGGTACGATCGGGAATGGTACTCCTTTGCACCGTGCCATCCCAAGAGAGATCCAGCACCGACAATGCCAGCAAATTCCTCTGCACGTCCGTCGACCAGAGAGCAAATCGAACTCAAGAAGGCGACCAGGTGGGCCGGGCAGCATCCAGGTCCCCGGAACCACTCCGGCCGCCACTCTTTTCCCTGAGGCCTGGGAAGCGCCCAGCAAAGTTCCTGACCTTTTTCGGACGGGACCGTTATTCAGCTCCGGTCTCACCTGGTGCGCGCCCCTTGCTCACCCGAACCGTACCTCAAAGAGATCCTCGTCGTCCCTCGCAAGGAGCCACCCTGCAAAGTCCTCGTACACCTGCGCATCGCGGAGTGCCTCGGCGGGGATCCGGAGCGGCGAGGGGGTGACGGTGATCCGCTTTGTTCCGGCCGTGAAGATGCAGCGGACTTCACACACTTCATCATCCCCGTTCTGTTCCATGCGGGGGATACAGCCTGACCCGATGGCTATCCCTTCGGCAAGGGCTCTTTCTTCCCTGTCGGCCCTTCCCCGCACCCGGGCGCTGAGGGTCTCGAGTTCGGATCCGAAGATACGGCGCGCATACCTCCCGATCCGAAATCCGAGATTCCTGTACGGATCGGGAGGTCCGGACGGCGAGGAAGGGATGCCCGGGGGATCGCCGAGAGAAGGCTGGGACAACCCTGGAGGGGACCCGTCCCCCGGGGTTCTCCACCTCACCACAACGCCCCCGGCTTCGGGACCCGGTTCAGATCATCCTCCCAGGGGGTTCTTCCCTGGGGAAGACATCCGTGCATCTCATACTCCTAACCTCTTCTCGATGTCTTAAGTAATACTCTTTTCGAAAATAGTATGATGAAGTATGAAAAACAGCTATACCTCTCCCCTGCGATCCAAGGCTGCAGCTATTCCTGCCGCCGCAGCGGCCGCGAGCACTCCGAAGCCGGGAATCTTTGAGGGGGTTCCGGTCGTTTCTGCCTGTGTGGCGGCAGTGAGCGGCGCCGGCGCACCCTTTACCTCAAGACTCGCGGTTTTTTCATCGAGGAAGGTACCGTCCTGCTGTTCCATACGGGATGTGATGGTGTAAGTCCCGGGATGAACGGGGGCGGGGAGTTCCACGGCAAACGTCACTGACTGGCCGGGGACGAGGGCGCGGGTCATGGGCGCGGTGCTCGTGTTGGACACGACCTTTTCGGCCGCGTCGGTAAGTGAAACCCGGTTCACCGCCCCGTAGTAGTGGAGGTTTCCCGTGTTCTTCAGTACGGTGGTCACGGTCACCGGCTTTCCCTCTGAAACGGCACCCGGTTCAAGGGAGGTGATCTCCCCCGCCTCGGAACCCGAGCCGCCCTTCGCCGTGAGGAGGACAGGGATGGCCACCGCGGTGGCGAAGCAGGCCTGCTGGCCTGCCGCGGCGACCGGGTGCACGAGGATGATGGCATAGCGCCCGCCCGCCCGGAAGTCGGCCGGAACCCGGATCATGGCCGTGCTCACAACCCGTTCGCCAGGCTTCAGGTGCAGCCTCGGCCGGTCAACGGTGATGAACGGGCGCGCGGTCGTGGGGGCGGTGTCTGCGGCAGCCTCGAGGCCGGTGTAGGTGCCGTCCGCGGGGGCCTGGCCGAACCCGAGGACATCGATGGCGAAGTCCCCTTCGGCCTCCCCGGTGCCGATGGAGACCCCGATGGTACTGTTGTAGGCCTTCCCCGCATCCACGTCGAGGGCAATCCGCGCCCCCTCCACCTTCAGGGCAGCGGCGGGGCCCGCAACAGCCCCAATGATCAGGGCCAGGAGGAATATGCGTGAGAAGGTGTTCTGGTAGTACATAATATCACTTCTCATCCACTTCGTATCCACTTATGGCTATTTAAAGACCGATACCTGTGCTCCGGGGGGTGATCCGGTACGGGGGGGGCGTTTCACCCTTCCCGCGATGACGGCCACGGCAAGGACCCCCAGGAAGGCACCGAACCCCGGGGCGCTCGTTGATGGAGCAGTATCGAGTCCCGCCACGTCCCCTGCCTGGAGCTGCTGCTCCTGCGAAGCGAGTATTGTCCCGTCAGGGTCCTGTATCCTTGTGTCGAGCATGGACGCACCCGCGGAAATCCCCAATCCCAGGTCAGCGATACACATGGCCTCCTCGCCTGGTACAAGCATCTGGCCGGAACAGGGTATCTCCGCCCGCGCGAGCACCTCGCCACCTGCACCGCGAAGTGTCACGATGTTCACGAGTCCGGTGAGGTGGTGGCTGCCCGTGTTCCGGAACAATGTAACGACCTCGAGCCCCCCCGAGGTGTTACCGGAGGAATAGGTGATTCCCGTGATCTCACCTGCCTCCGTGGTGGTGCCGGACTCCATCGTGAGCGCGGATGCCGGAGGTACGGAAACGCTCACAACGGCGATAAAGAGGACGAACGCGATGGCATTTGCCAGGGCGTGTCTCTTCAGGGTCACGGGAAACGGCCTTTCCTGCAGGGAAGGAAGCATGTGAATGGACGACAGATAACATCTTTCAGGAATACAGGTCACCCCCAGTCATTTGACCACGGGAGGAACCGGGCGGGATTCCCCCTTGCCCACTCCGATCCCTGATAAATAACCCATGGATCCGGTTTTTCCCTACGTCACCTTGATGTAACTGTACCGGATCATGGTGCCCGTGGCACAGGCATTCGTGACTCTCAGCTTCACTGAGTACGTCCCCTTGGCCGTGTACTTGAACGAGGGGTTCCTGACGGTGCTGTCATACGTCCCGTCGTTCTGGAAGTCCCACTCCCACATATCCACGGGTCCTGAGCTTCCGTCCTTGAACTGGACGGTGAGTGGTTTCGCCCCGCTTGTCGGTGAACCGGTGAAGTAAGGTATAATGATGCCA
>DATKMC010000068.1:0-8931 GCA_035542115.1 Methanomicrobiales archaeon
CATGCAGGGCTTCGACGTGAAGCTGGAACCCCTCTACATCCTCATCAACGAGAAGGTGATCCTGACCCTCCATACCCGTGAGGTGAAACGGTTCATCCGGATGCGCAGGTACGCGGAGACCCTGCTCCGGAAGATCCCAGCTGACCTCCCCCCGAAGGACAAGATGACCCTCCTCCTCGTCCGGATCATCGACGAGAACAACTCCCGGAACTTCGATTACCTGGCCGAAATCGAGGAGCACGGGGACAAGCTCTTCCAGGTCCTCTCTGACCCGAAGACCCCGAGGTCGGTCATCGCCCCGAGGATCTACGAGATGAAGCATGCCCTGATCCTCTACCTGGGCGGGCTCTGGGCGACGGTGGACGCCCTCTCATCGCTCCGGTACGGGGATGCGGAGCTCCTGACGGACGAGGACAGGATCCTCGAACGGGTCAATGCTCTCATCGCGGCCGTGCAGGCCCAGATCGGCCTCGCCGAGCACCTCTCCGAGGTCCTGGCGAGCGGCCTCGAGGTCCTCCAGTCCATCTACAACAACCAGCTCCAGATCCTGAACAACAAGCTCGCCATGCTCGTCGCCTACCTGACCATCATCGGGACCGCCCTCCTCGTCCCGAACACCATCGCGACGGTGGCCTCCAATTCGATGTTCAACTTCACCGAGGAGGATGTGCCCCTCTACCTCGGGACCATCATCGTCTCGACCATCATCGCCACCATCGCCGCCTACTGGGCGGTGAAGAGGATGGGATGGCTCCCCTCCGAGATCGAGTGATCCGTGACAGGATGGAAAGGACAGACTGCCAGTTCCGGATATAGGGGTGTCAAGCCGGGATATCAGACCGGCCGGGCCTGCACGTTCGCCGGGAGGAGCCGCTCGATGAGGAAGGACGGGACCTGCTGCGAGGTCTTGAAGGCGAGGGCAAAGAGCGCCGAGTTCCCGGACTGGCCCTGGTAGGTGGCGTCCACCCGGAAGTCGAAGTCCATGAGCCCGAGGGAGAGGACGGAGATGTGGGCCCGCCGCTCCTGGATGGTCCTCGTCTCCCCAACCCTCATGACCCTCGGCTCCTTGTTGATGGAGAGGGTGACCTGGTCGCCGATCGGGATGGCGAGGATATCTGCGTTGCCAACCTTCACCGTCTCCGACGAGGGGAGCTGGACCTGGTAGGTGGTGGTGTAGGGGTAGGACGCCGCGGCCGGGGCCTCGGAAATGACCACGCCGATGGTCAGGTAGGCGGCGGTGAGGATGATGAGGACGAGGGCAGCCGCATAGATGAGCCACCGGAGGCCGCTCCCCTTCTTCCTGGTTTCAGTCTTTCCCGCAGCCTCACCCGTGGCCTTCTTCTCGTCATCGGTCATGGCAGGATCGCACCGGAGGAGAGGGTGATCGGCATGTTATTTAACCATTTTGGGAAGGGCCCGGAGGCCGGGTATTTTCCCGGAAGGGAGGAACCCGAAGGGCGTGAGCCCGGGGGAGAACGCGAGGGCGAAAACCCGAGCGAGAACCGCCATGCCGGAGGCATGGCGGTGAGCGCCGGGGCGTAGCCCCGGTGGGAAACCCGGAGGACGCGAGTCCGGGGGCCGGAGCAACGGGCCGAAGGCCCGGTGCGAATCCTCATATCCTCCCGGGGCGAATGGGGGGCGGAGGAGTTCCATGGCCCAGATCCCGAAAGAGGAGCATATCCTCGCAACCACCTCGGCGTGCCCGGGGTGCAGTTCATCCCTGTCCCTCCGGTACATCCTGAAGGCGGCGGGGGCCGACACGGTCCTCGTCATCCCCGCGAGCTGCACGAGCGTTATCCAGGGGATGTACCCGCACACGGCGGTGCAGGTCCCGGTCTACAACATCGCCTTTGCGGCCGCCGCCTCCTGCGCCTCCGGCATGACCGCGGCATTCCGGCGGGCGGGCAGGGAGACGAAGGTCATCGTGTACGCGGGGGACGGGGGCACGGTGGACATCGGGCTCCAGGCCCTCTCGGGTGCCCTCGAGCGGGAGACGGACTTCCTCTATATCTGCTTTGACAACGAGGCCTACGGGAACACCGGGATGCAGCGCTCAGGGTCCACCCCTCTCGGGGCCCTCACCACCACGACCCCTACAGGGAAGGTCCACCCGAAGAAGGACATCGACCGGATCGTCGAGGCTCACCATCCCCCCTACCAGGCGACGGCCATCAGCGCCTTCCCGGTGGATCTCTACCGGAAGGTCGAGAAGGCCCTCGGCATCCGGGGACCCTCCTTCATCCACCTCCTCGCCCCCTGTCCCACGGGCTGGCGGTTCCCCCACGGGAAGACCATCGAGGTCGGGAGGATCGCGGTGAAGACCGCCGCCTGGATCCTCTGGGAGCGGATCCACGGCGTCCTCTCGGTGAGCGCCCCCTCGAAGGGACCCCTCGCGAATCCCCTCCCCCTTGAGGACTACCTGGGGATGCAGGGCCGGTTCAGGGGGATCCCGCCCTCTCTCATGGAACGGCTCCAGGGGGAGATCGATACCCGGCGGAGGGAGATCCTCGGGGAGGCGGGGGAATCATGAAGGTCATCGCGACCGGTAACTATGCCGTCGCCGAGGCGGTGAAGCAGGCCTCGCCGGCGGTCATCGCCGCCTATCCCATTACGCCCCAGACCGAGATCGTGGAGCGGATCGCCCAGTTCGTCACCCACGGGGACTTCCCCTGTGATTACATCCCTGTGGAGAGCGAGCACTCGGCCATGGCCGCCTGCATCGGGGCCGCAGCCACCGGGGCCCGGACCTTCACCGCCACTTCCTCCCAGGGGCTCCTCTACATGCACGAGCTCCTCCACTGGGCGGCGGGAGCCAGGCTCCCCGTCGTGATGGCGAACGTGAACCGGGCCGTGGGGCCGCCCTGGAACGTCTGGGCAGACCACACCGACGCCCTCTCCCAGCGGGACACCGGCTGGCTCCAGGTCTACGCGGCCACCGCCCAGGAGGCGTACGACGCCACCCTCATGGCCTTCCGGATCGCCGAGGACTGGCGGGTGCTCCTCCCCGTGATGGTGAACCTCGACGGTTTCCTCCTCTCCCACACGATGCAGGACCTGGAGACCGTGGATCCCGGGTCCTTCATCCCGCCGCTCCATCTCCCCCATGCCATCGACACGGGCCACCCGGCGGCCTACGCACCCCTCACCGGACCGAAGGACTATTACCGGTTCAGGTGGGACATGGAGCGCTCGATGCGGGACGCCCGCGGGGTCATCGCCGAAACCGAGGAGGACTTCGCCGGCCGTTTCGGCCGCCGGTACGGCATGACCTCGGAGTACCGGTGCGAGGATGCCGAGGTCCTCGTCATCGCCATGGGAACCCTCGCCAAGGAGGCGGAGGTGGCCGTCGACCGGCTCAGAGTGGAGGGGACCCGTGCCGGGGTCCTGCGCATCCGGTGGTTCCGGCCGTTCCCGAAGCTGGACCTCGCGGGAAGGGAGGTGGTGGTCATCGACCGGGACTACTCCTTCGGCTTCGGCGGAGTCCTCGCCCATTCGCTTTGCTCGACGGCACGGATCGAGCTGTACAGCGTCATCGCCGGGCTCGGCGGGCAGGAGGTGACCCACGGGGACATCGCCTCCTTCGTGCGGGAGCGGAAGGACGGCGAGGAGCACTGGTTCGGAGTGAAGGACGATGTATGAGATCCGGATCCACTCCCGGGGCGGGCAGGGCGGGGTGACCGCCGCCCGGCTCATCGCCCTCGCGGCCTTCCGCGACGGGAAGCATGCCACCGCCACCCCCTTCTACGGGGCAGAGCGCCGGGGTGCCCCCATCGTGGCCTTCGCCCGGATCGACGAGAACCCCATCCGGATATACAGCCAGGTGATGAACCCGGACCTGGTCGTGGTGCTCGACCGGACCCTCGTCCCCGTCGTGAAGGTGCTCAAGGGCCTGAAGCCCCACGGGACGGTGCTCGTGAACAGCGGGCATGCCGTCACCCTCGACCACCAGAGAGTCCACCATGTCGATCTCACCGGCATCGCCCTCGCCGAGGACCTGGTCATCGCCGGGGAGCCGGTCCTCGATACCCCGGTCCTCGGGGCCATCGCCCGGCTGGGGGTCATCTCCCTCGCCTCCGCGACGAGTGCCATCGCCGAGATGTTCACCGACCCGAGGAACGTGACCGCCGCGGAGCGGGCCTACCGGGAGCTGGTCCTGTGACGAAGAAACGGGAGCGCCTCGCCATCTCGAGGCCGAAGAAGGGCGCCTCGGGGAAGACCGGAGGGTGGCGGACCTTCCGGCCGGTCATCGACCCCGAACAGTGCAACAAATGCGGCCTCTGCAGCCTCTACTGTCCCGAAGGGGTCATCGGCGAAGACCTGAAAATCGATTACGACTTCTGCAAGGGCTGTGGCATATGCGCCGAGGAGTGCCCGAAGAAGGCAATCCGGATGGAGCGGGAGGAGCGATGAGCCGGCCCCGTTCCCCCGGGATTCCTTCATCTCCGATTTCCTCACCTTTTCCGGAGAGATCGGGCACCCCTGACGTGCCAACACGAACTGAAAACCTCTTGAAGCTTGAGGTGACAACCACTCCTGATCCGGCTTGGAACAAAAGAAACCTCCGGGACTATCGGTCGCCGTAACCTCCGAAGAAGCCCTTGCATGGCTGAAGGCCACCCCTTCCGGCCTGACCACTGCCGAGGCTGAGGAGCTGAGGGAGGTCTATGGCCCCAACGAGGTCGCCGGGAAGCGGAAGCGGGGCATCATCACCGAGTTCCTGTCCCATTTCGGGAACCCCCTCGTCCTCATCCTCCTCGTGGCCGGGGGAATCTCCGTCGTGGTGGGGGAGGCCACGGAAGCCGCCATCATCTTCACCATTGTCATGGCGAGCGTGGTCATGGACTTTGTTCAGGAGTACCGGGCAGAGGAAGCGGTAACCCTCCTCCGGGAACGGATCGTAACCACGGCAACCGTCATCCGGGACGGGGTGAAGGGGGAGGTAAGGCTTTCTGACCTCGTGCCCGGTGACATCATCTCCCTCTCGGCGGGGGACCTCGTCCCTGCCGATGCCATCGTCCTCTCTGCCCGGGACTTCTTCGTCAACCAGTCCGTCCTCACCGGTGAGCCTTTTCCCGTAGAGAGGTACCCCGTCACCACAACGAAGGCAGGTGAGGGCGCACCCGAGGCTCCCAACCGGATCTACCTCGGAACGTCGGTGGTGAGCGGGACCGCAACCGCGGTGATTGAGAGGACCGGCGGGTCGACCCAGTACGGAAAGATAGCCTGGAAGATATCGGCGAGGCCACCGGAGACCGAGATGGAACGGGGGCTCCGGCATTTCGGTTTCCTCGTCATGCAGCTCGTCTTTTTCCTTGTCATCTTCGTCTTCCTCGTGAATGCCCTCTTCCGGCATGGCGTCCTCGATTCCCTCCTCTTCGCTGTGGCCCTCGCCGTGGGGGTCACCCCCGAGCTCCTCCCCATGATCCTCTCCCTCAACCTTTCCCGTGGCGCCATCGCCATGTCGGGAAAGGGGGTCATCGTCAAGCACCTCGCCTCCATCCAGAACTTCGGGTCCATGGACATCCTCTGTACCGACAAGACCGGTACCCTCACCGAGAACCGGATCACCCTCATACGGCATGTGGACGGGCGGGGCGAGGAGAGCGAGAAGGTTCTCCTCTTCTCCTTCCTGAACAGCTCGTACCAGACCGGCCTGAAGAGCCCCCTCGACGATGCCATCCTCGGCTTCCGGGCCATCGACATCGGCCGGTTCCGGAAGGTGGACGAGATCCCCTTCGACTTTGTCCGGAAACGGGTCTCCATCATCGTCGAGGAGGACGGGAGGAGGCTCCTCGTCGCGAAAGGTGCCCCCGAGGAGGTCATCAGGGTCTGCACGGGCCAGGATCTGGGGGGGGTCGTGAGCGAGATGACGGACGAGGACCGCGAGCGGGTCCTCGGGCTGTACCGGGGACTGAGCGGAGAGGGGTTCCGGACGCTTGCGGTTGCCTACCGGCCCCTCCCGGACCTGCGCCCGGTGTACGGCCCTGCCGACGAGGACGATATGGTCTTCCTCGGGTTCGTCGCCTTCATGGACCCGCCCAAGGAGAGCGCCCGGGAGTCCCTCGAGCTCCTGAACCGGACCGGGGTGAAGCTGAAGATCCTCACGGGCGACAACGACCTCGTGACAAGGAAGACCTGCGACCTCCTGGGGATTCCGGTGGGGAGGATTGTCACCGGGGCGGAGATTGCCACCATGGATGACGACGCCCTCGCCCGGGTGGTAGAGGGGGCTGACCTCTTCACCCGGGTCACCCCCGACCAGAAGGACCGGATCCTCCTCGCCCTCAAGCGGAACGGGCACGTCGTGGGCTACCTCGGGGACGGGATAAACGATGCCCCCTCCCTCCGGACCGCCGATATCGGGATCTCCGTGGACAATGCCGTGGATATCGCGAGGGAGTCCTCGGACATCATCCTCCTGAAAAAGGACCTCCGGGTCATCGAGGAGGGGGTGCTCGAGGGGAGGCGCACCTTCGGGAACACCATGAAGTACATCATGATGGGGACCTCCTCGAACTTCGGGAACATGTTCAGCGTCGCCGCGGCATCCCTCTTCATCCCCTTCCTCCCCATGCTCCCGGTCCAGATACTCTTAAACAACCTCCTCTACGACATTTCCCAGTCGGCCATCCCCACCGATAACGTGGACCCGGAGTACATCCAGGGGCCGAAGAGGTTCGACATCGGGTTCATCAAGCGGTTCATCCTCGTATTCGGCCCCATCAGCTCCCTTTTCGACATCCTCACCTTTGCCCTCCTCCTCCTCGTTTTTCATGCCACCGAGTCCTTCTTCCAGACGGCGTGGTTCATCGAGTCCCTCTGCACCCAGGTGGCCATCATCTTTGTCATCCGGACGAGGCGCTCGCCCTTCTTCCTGAGCCGGCCGAGCCTCCCCCTCGTCCTGAGCTGTACCCTCGTTATGGCCACGGCCATCCTCATCCCCTACACGCCCCTCGGCCCGGCCTTCGGCTTCGTGAGGCTCCCGGCCTCCTTCTACCTCTTCCTCGCCTGCCTCGTCGCCGGTTACCTCGTCCTCGTCGAGATAGTGAAGCGGTGGTTCTACCGAAAGGGCAATTGAATATATTTATTATTCAAATGAATACTATTATTATTCTAAATGCTCGGGCGTCTCTTCACTTCCCGGACCCGCGTGAAGCTCCTGGAGCTCTTCCTCCTCCACCCGGAGCGGGAGGTCCATGTCCGGGAGATCTGCCGGATCACCGGTCTCAACATCAACGCGGTGCGACGCGAGCTCGCGAACCTGGAGGAGCTGGGGATCCTCCGGAGCAGGATGGCGGGAAACGCGAGGTTCTGCACGGTGAACCTCCTGTGCCCGGTCTACCCTGAGCTGACCATGATCCTCGTTAAGCTGAGGACGGGCCCGGAGGATGCTTCGGCCTGACCCGCGAAGGCTTACTCCTTCTCAGGTATCGGGCACTTCGCTATATACTCGACGTTGAACTTATAGAAGTGGGTGAAGCCGCAGTGGTGGCACCGGGTGGTGAACTGGCTGCACCCGATGATAAGGTCATGGGGCCCTTCGACGCAACAGTTCACGCACGGGGCATCGGCGAGGAGCTCCCACACGTCGTAGCACCCTATCTTCGTATACAGGCCGGGCTTCCCAACCTCCGAGGCCCGGGGGATGTAGATCCGGGTCGCCCCGCAGTTCGAGCAGGCTACCTGGGCCTGGGCCCGCACCGCCTTGATCACCTGGTCCACCTCCTTCCCGCAGTTGTAGCAGGAGGTGCGGTACTTCGTGAAGATGAACCGCTCGCCCATGGTGGGTACTGACGTCCTGAATTTATAAAAAAGTGCGTGCGGATCCGAGAATCAATGGGGATGATGAATCAGAAAAATATCACCAATAGGTTAATCGCGACATGGCCAGGAGGAAAAGAAGGAAAAACAGAATTCCGAGAACAATGCTGGACAGAAGGGTGGCAGAGACTGCCCGTCGTATCGAAAGCCCGTGCAGCTCCCGGATTCCGATGGACTGGAGAATAAGGATCCAGAGGAAGATCACAAGGGAAAGGAAGGTGATCCATCCCACCAAGAAAAGAGGGGTAAGACCATAGGAGATGGCCTTGAAAGTCTGCCCCCATCCTCTCCTTCCGCCGAGGAGGTACACCCACAGATGGGTCCATGCCGAGAAGAAAGAAATGACGACCAGCTCCGTCAGGAGAGCGAAGGCAAGATAACCAAGGAGACTTACCGAACCTTCGGAGATCATATAGGGTACGATGGTTGTTCCCCCGAGACCCATGGTGAAGAATTCTGAAAGCAGATAGAAGGTAAAAAGAAGTATCGAATAAGGTGAGAAGAAACAACGTGCCCATTCAGAATAGGAACATGAGGAGTCGGGAGTGATGGGGGTCATGGGGATCCCTGTAATGAGATCCCCAAGGTGAAGGGGAAATGAAAGGAAGAAGGTGCTCAGGACGACGTAGATGGCAAAAAGGATCACGAGGTAGATGATGACCTCTCGGAGCAGCCCCCCTCTCACTTCCTTGAAAGTCTTGGTCGGATGGAAGATAAATCCCGGAATCCTTCCCAGAATCCCGCGGATCATGAAGGAGAATCCCCTTCAAGGGATGAATCGTTTGTGGTATCGGAATGAAACTATCGGGATGCATTACCCGGATCAGATGCTTGAAAGGTCTTAAAAAAGATGTGGTGGTTCACGGCGGGCTGCCTTAGAACTCGCCCATGTCGCCGCCCATGCCACCCATGCCGCCGGGGGGCATGCCGCCCGGCCCGCCGGGGGGTGCCCCGCCCGAGACCTTGGAGGCGGCGATGACGTCGTCGATCCGGAGGATCATGACCGCGGCCTCGGCTGCCGAGGCGACGGCCTGGGTCTTCACCCGGAGGGGCTCCACGACGCCCTCCTTGTACATGTCGATGGGATGGCCCTTGAAGACATCGAGGCCA
>DATKMC010000069.1:0-52239 GCA_035542115.1 Methanomicrobiales archaeon
AAATCAAAATACCCTCTCCACGGGATATAATTTGATTGTATAAGTCCTACTCTCATGTCGTCATCCGGGTATGGTGTTTAGATCAATAGATTATTTTTTTCTTGCAACAAAAAATTTCCTTGTCATTTGTTGACCGCAGACATAATCCTCGCAGTCTATTATCCTATCCTGGATTGCTCGGTTTATACCTTCATATGATGAAAAAGCATCATCAAAGCAAATCCATGCGCCGGGCACAAGATATCTCTCAACATTGTCGATATCTTTGCATACAGCATCGTATCCATGATCCCCGTCAATGAATGCAAGTTTGCATTTAAAAGAAGGAACGACAATTTTTTGGAGCGCGGATGAATTGCCCTTTATTGGTATAACAAGGTCTTCAAACCCAAGTTTTGACATGTTCTCCAGGAACAGTGAATACAAATTCTCATTTTTTTCATACACTGGGAGGATTGATTGCTCGTACGGTTCTTTCCATACGGTTTGTTCTGTGTAAGCTGAAAATTCTTCATTCTCATATTTTACTCGAAATGAATACGTTCCATCGGGGTTCTGGATCCAGTCACTCTTGTTGGGAAAGAGATCGATAGAGATTACCTTTTTTACACCGGTCATCCATGCAGCAAGTCCAAGAACTGCCGTTGATCTTCCGCACCATGATCCAATTTCCACAATATCTCCTTCAAGGTGCGAATTGGAATAGACAAGGAGAAATAACGAGTATAATTGATCAATTGGTGACCATCCCGGGATATCTGATACCATTCTTTCGATCTGATTAATTATCGGTTCTTTATTCTGATCCATAAATTATCCTCTTTTTTTTCAGAAAAATCTTCAATCATATTTGCATAACTGCGTCCTTCATCCGGCCAACGAATCTGTATCCAATCCGGACAGCGATCGCACATTGGAAAAGCAGAAAAATCCGTATTTAGATGACTCTTCCGTAATTCGTTATATTGAGCACTTGTCCAGATTTCCTTGATTGATGATGTGTGGAAATCGGCAATAAGTGCTTCTTTTGTCCAACTAGCCGGGCAATAATGTAATGTGCCATCCGGCTTGAGACAAATTCTCTCCCAAGGATAGACACAGGGTTTCCTCAGTTTATTATGAGTGAGTTTTCGAAGATCTTCTGCAAGTGATTCAATTATACCGGCATTCGAATGTAACCGCCGGATTACAACAAAATCCGCACCGTGAGATTCCCAATAGTCCTGAAATTGCTTTGTTTCGTGCGCATTGGATGGTTGTTCGATAAAACTGACAACAATCCGCGTCTTTGAACCGGTTTTATTCCGGTATTCTATCATTTTTTCGATATTTTCTTTTGTCTTCTCGAGATGGCCCCCGACGCGGATCTTTTTGTAGGTCTCAGGAGAATATGCATCGATGCTGATATCGATCAAGAATAATCCCTCATCGATGAGGGATTTTAGTTTTTCATGATCAATCCGCGTACCATTTGTCGTAAGGGTAACAGGTACCCCGGAATCCTGAACTGCTTCCTGAATGAACTGGTAACCTTTAGGGTGGAGAAGCGGCTCTCCATCAGAAGTGTACCGGAGATATTCTGTAATATCTTTCCCTTCTTTACAGACTTCCTGGACCAGTTTTGTGTTAATCTTATCTTCCATTTCAAGACCGTGATAGTGGGGCGATTTAACAAACTGCGGGTGCTGACAATGGATGCAGGAAAGATTGCACTTTTCCGTAATATCCACAATAATCTGGGAGGGAAAATCTTTTTTAAGCCGCCCGTAAAAGCCGTATTTTGTATGTTCTGCAATACTTTTTTCCATCGGAATACCTTGTATTAACCTATCACAACCCGCTCAAAACTGTTCATCACATCATGTGCGTCATTCACGGTCATGTGGGCGCTGATGGGGAGTGTCATAATCCTCTCGGCAATACGTTCCGTTACTGGCAGGGACTGGTGTCCTTTTTGCGCATAATAGGGCATCTGGTGGACAGGTTTGTAATGTATTGATGCCCCGATATTCTCTTTTCTCATGCCTGATATAATTTCATCTCTCGCCTTATCGATGTTTTCCAGCGGAATCTCAACAAGAAACAGATGCCGGCTGTGGTGTAGATGGAGCACATCCTTTTGTGTACGGATGGCAAGATTGATTTTTTTCAACCGTCTGATATAATACTCAGCTATCTCAAGACGCCGTTTCTGGAATACCCTTTGCCGTGCGAGCTGCACTCGGCCGATGGCAGCCTGTAAATCGGTATAGTTCATCTTATACCCTAGTTCGAGCATTTCAGGGGTAAATTTTTTGAGAGTCGTGAACCTGTCCCATGCATCTGATGATAACCCGTGTAATCGAAGTGAGCGTAACCGTTCAGCTATTTTCGGATCGGAAAGCGCGATTGCCCCACCTTCAGCAGTACTGAGATTTTTATTCGCATAAAAACTAAAACACGTGAGATTTCCCGAAGAACCTACCGGTTTACCGGAATCATAGCAAGCACCGAGGGCATGTGCAGCATCTTCAATAATTGCACAGGATTCCGGGAGCTCCGCACGGATTTTGTCGATTTCTGCGGTGAGACCTGCCATATGAACCGGTATCACCGCTTTTGTTTTTTCCGATACTTTTTCCATGACCGTATTGGAATCGATACAGTATGTGTCAGGATTAATATCACAGAAAATCACCGTTGCACCCAGATACTCTGCAGCATTTGCCGTACTGCACCAGGTAAAACTGGGACAGATGACCTCATCTCCCGGTTTGATGCCATGAACATGAAGGGAGAGGTGCAGTGCAGAAGTGCAGGAATTGACAGTTACAACATTTTTAGCATTGCAATAGGATTCAAGTTCATGTTCAAAGGCAATAGTCTCCGGGCCCATACCAATCCAACCGGATTTCAGAACGCGGGTAACTGCTTCGATTTCCGCATCAGTAAAATCTGGTTCACCAAAAGGAAGGAATTTATTTCTGATTTTCATCTTTATTCACCGTATCTTTGTATATGGAGACCTTTTTTGAACTGGTTGGTTATGATATTAGGTAATTTATATTATAAGAGTTACTCAGCACCAGATTTGCATTTTTTATGAAATTAATCGCCACTCAAAGGGATATACAAGAAACCCTGATTTCTTTCGAATTTGAATGGATTTCCCTGAATCCCAAAGGTTCGAGGATATCCACCGATATTATCTCTAAAGCCAATTGGTATGAGAAGATTTCGATTGAGTAAATAATGACAATCCCTCATTTTTCGATTTCAGATTGGGGAGGATAATGTATTCAAGTAAATTCTAATTTTTTCCAATCTTTTACTTGTTGATCCCCTGTTCGGTTGATATTCCAGCCGTAGGCACCACAATGGTAGACGGGAAAGAGCCGTATACGCTCGCCTAATCCAATTCCTTTCTCGATTTCTACTGCGTTTTTAAAAGGAATTTCATCGAGATGATACAGCTTTACAATCTGGTCATATGCAGCTGTCCCGAGAGCGATGATCACACTTGGGCAGAGCTAATATCGATAAACGGTCGTAATAAATGGGTTCCGCAATTATCATAGCAATTCTGGGAGATGGAGATATGGGAATGCCGGTATTGTTATGCGGTATTTCCGGTTGGATCCTCATCGCGCCCGCAGACCATGAGGAATACCTGGCGTGCCTTCCAAGGGCTTGGCGAGGCTTGTATAATGCTGCACTACCGGGCACCACCACCCTAACCGGCACAAACCGATACCGGCCCTCCCGCTCCTCTCTGATACAGACCTGGACTATGCGCGATCTATACGTGAGAATGACTAAAGGTATAGTGCGACAATAGGAAACTTTAAATTAGGCGGTCACGGTCAATTTATAAATATTTCTGCAATTTCTCTCTTCTCCGTCGAGAATTATCCTTTGAGAAGTGGACATATTCACCTACCACTCTACCGGGGCACTGTACCCTACTTTGCCTGTCGGGAATGGGGAAAAATGTTTGGAATGATGAGGATGTTCCTCGTTGGTAACCAGTCTCCTTATCCATTGGGTTCATCGATCCAGATCATGACATCAACCCGGATGAACCCGGATATTACGCGATACCGGTGAAAAAGGCTTTATTCATCGGCATTGGCGCAGAAAGGAGATCGAAGGATAAAAGAGTTCGGATTGGTCGCCATCTCGCTGCCCTGACTTGGGGCAGGAGAACCTTGCCCGGAAATAACGTACCCAGGTGGGTGAAGGGCGTGCCCTACTTCGCGTACGCCTCGACGAGGTCGCGGGCAGTGATGATACCTGCCACCTCCCTGTTTTTGAGGAGCGGGAGTCTCCGGATATGCTTTGTTGCCATGAGCGCTGCGGCCTCGTGAATGCTGATACCCACCGGTGCGGTGCAGAGTGGTGATGAGGATGTCTCACCAACAGGCACATCAAGGGGCATTCCCTTGGCGAGGAACGCGGAAAGGAGGTCCCGTTCGGTAAAGATCCCCCTCAGTTCCTTCTTCCGGGTGACAAGGACACTCCCGATCCGTTTGCTCCCCATGATCTCCGCGGCCCGTGCCACGGATGCCGACTCGTCCACGGTGACCACGTCCCTGCTCATGAAGTCATCCACCCGGAGACTGGTTTCAGGCGCATCGGGCATGCCCCGGATGAGATCGGACGCAGTGATGATCCCCACCAGGTCCCCGCAGTCAAAGACGGCAAGCCTCCCCTTCCTCCGTATCATCATCTGGGCAGCCTCCCTGATCTCCGTCGTCGGACAAACTTTGACGAGCGGGAAGGACATCACATCCTCCACCTTCGTCTCCCGGAGGTCCATCTTCCCTGCGAGGACCTTTGTCAGGAGATCCCTCTCGGTGACGATGCCGATGGGGGTGCCATACTTCTCGACGATCAGGCTCCCGATATGCTTCTTCCCCATGATCTTCGCGGCATCGTCCATCGGGGTGTCTGTCGTCGTGGTCACGACGTCCCTGCTCATGATGTCGGCGATCTTTTTGTGCCTCTGGGATTCCTTGTAGGCGCTGTCGAGAACGCTCGGGAATTCCTTTCCAAGATCCTTTTCTTTCACCTCGTACACCCCCGTATGAAGAGAGCAGGCACCCTGAAATAAATATTTCGCTTCCCGGCCATGGAGCGACCACCAGGATTCATCTGATGTCTTCTTCTGTCCGGAGACAAAAAGCAGTACAGATCTCTCGCATGCCCCTCTTTCGAGTCACCCGGGCGTCCGGCATCCCTCTCGTCGGCTCCCTCTACTTCGGGATCATCGACCGGGGGACGAACCTCCTCCAGGTGCGGCCGAACTGCTCCTGCAACATCAACTGCCCCTTCTGCTCGGTTGATGCCGGCCCCGAGTCCAGGACCCGGATCACCACGTACGAGGTGGAGCGGGACTACCTCGTTCAATGGGTGAAGCAGGTGGCGGAATTCAAGGGAGACGGGGTGGAGTGCCACATCGATTCACCGGGCGAGCCCCTCCTGTACCGGGAGATTGTCCCCCTTGTTGCGGACCTGAAATCCCTCCCGGGGGTCCGGGTGGTCTCCATGCAGTCCAACGGGACCCTCTTCACCCCGGAGCTCGTTGGCAAGCTCGAGTCAGCGGGCCTTGACCGGGTGAATCTCTCCCTCCATGCCCTTGATCCTGCCCTCGCGAGGTCCCTTGCGGGGGTCTCCTGGTATGACGTGGAACAGGTGAAGGAGGCTGCCCGGAGGATTACCGAAAGCAGGGTCGACCTCCTCGTCGCGCCGGTCTACCTGCCGGGGAAGAACGACGGCGAGATCCCGGGTCTTATCGATTTCGCCCGGGAGATCGGCGCCGGGAAAAGGTGGCCCGCCGTCGGGATCCAGAAGTGCGAGCGGTACCGTTACGGAAGGACTATCGGCGGGATGAGGTTCCAGAACTGGTGGCAGTTCTACAACCGGTCTATCCGGTCGTGGGAGAAGGAATCCGGCATGAAGCTCCTCCTCACCCCACGGGACTTCGGGATCGAAAAGAGGGAGATGCTCCCCCCGGTCTTCAGAAAGGGCCAGAGGACGCGGGTGGACATCCGGGCCCCGGGCTGGATACGGGGCGAGATGCTCGGGGTCGGAGAGAACCGGGTCGTTTCCGTCATGGACAGCCCGAGGATGGAGGGGACGGTCCGGGTGGAGATCATCTCCGCCAGGCACAACATCTACGTGGCGAAGCCAATCTGAGTGCAGGCGGCCCCGAAAGCTTGCGATGGGGGAACCGGGCCGGAACCCCGGCAGCCGGGGTTTCACCCGATCAGGTGCCTTTCACCCGGTACGTATGCCAGATCCGGCAGGCACCCTCGTGGCTTACCATGCAGGGACCGATGGGCCTCTGGGGGGTGCAGCCCTTCCCGTAGAGCCGGCAGTCGGTGGGTTTGGCGATCCCCCGCAGGACCCGGTCGCAGAGGCAGGCCGGGTGCTTCTCCACATGCTTCACGGTGAGGCCGTACTTCTTCAGGGCATCGAAGCCGGCGAACTTCTCCCTCAGCCTGAGGCCCGAGGCCGGGATGACGGGAAAGCCGCGCCACTCGGCATCGCAGGGCTCGAAGACCCGGTACATGACCTCCCGGGCCTTCGGGTTCCCCTCGCGGGAGACCGCCCTCGGGTACGCGTTCTCCACCCGGTGCTCACCGGCCTTCGCCTGTTTCAGGAGCATGAGGAGCCCGAGGAGGATGTCCTCGGGGAGGAACCCGGCGACCACCTGGGGCACGGGGAACTGCTCGTAGTCGGCATACCCGCTCACCGTGCAGACATGGCCCGGGAGGAGGAAGCCGTCGAGCTTCGCCTCGCCCTGGGAGAGGAGCCATCCCATGGCGGGCGGGACGAGCCGGTGGAAAGAGAGGATGGAGAAGTTCTCCGGTGGATCGGCGAGAAGGGTCGCCGCCACGGTGGGGGCGGTGGTCTCGAACCCGACGGAGATGAAGACGACATCTTTCCCCCCGGCCCGGGCGATCTCCACGGCCTTGTGGACGCCCTGGACCACCCGCACATCCCCGCCGCAGGACTCGAGGGAGCCCTTCGAGCCCGGCACCCGGAGGAGGTCCCCGTACGTGGCGAGGGTGATGTCCCTTTCGGCAAGCCCGAGGGCGCAGTCGATCTCCCCCTGGGGGGTGATGCAGACCGGGCACCCCGGGCCCATGACGATGGAAAGGGTGGGGGGGAGGAGGCTCCGGAGGCCGGAGCGGGCGATGGAGGCCTCGTGGGTCCCGCAGATATGCATGAAGGCCAGGGGGCGGTCCGCAAGTTCATGGATGGCCCGGGAAATCTCCGTGGCGATGGGCATGGATTTCTCGAAAGCTTATCTCGCAGGCAAGAAGATAAGCATACCCCCGGACCCCGTAACGCCGGCGGAGCCATGGGAGCGGTGATGGCGCCGCACTGCGGCCTGTAATCCGGCCTGCTATGAGTGCTTCTTCTCCTTCCGCCTCGGCACCTTCACCGAGGTCCGGCACCGGGGGCAGGAGGTGTACCAGTCTGCATTCCCCTTGTAATCCCACTGGTAACCGCATCTCTGGCACTGGAGAAGCATGTTTGTATGTATGTATGTAAGTTGAGGTTAAATCCCTGCCGATATATTTATATATGTATGTAGGTATGTATGTATGTAGGCAAAGGGGTAACTGGTATGCAAATGCTCATGCTCCCGATCCTCGAACACTACAACGAGACCCAGCAGAAGATCCTCTATTACCTGTACGGGAACCTGTCCCGCGGCCAGCACTACTTCAAATCGAAGTACATCGCGAATGATCTCGGCCTGTCGTCCAAGGAAGTCGGAACCAACCTAGGCATCCTCTCTGATATCTGCGATGACCTGAAGATCACTAGGTGGTCATACTCCCACAGCACGACCTGGATGGTAACACAGAGATCCTGAGAGCACACCTGCACGTATCCTCCCTCACACCCATGATCCGGGCCTCCCCGGATCCCTCCCTCACCTCCCCGGGTCCAGTGACCCCTTCGCCGTTTTTCTCATCGCTGCCCGGAGGAGGGCCAAAACATATCTTTTATCCTCCCCGTGGCAGACCATCTCCCCATGCTCGGGATCTCCAGCTTCTGCCTCCATGATCTCCCCCTCACCGCGGCCCTCGAAACCCTCCGGGGACTCACGAACACGGTCGAGATCATGGATGACGGGAACCATTACCTGGAGACGGCCGAGCCCCTTGAGAGCTATGATCTCAGGTTCTTCCTCCACGCTCCCTCCCGGGGGGTGAACATCGCAAGCCTGCGGGAGCCCATCCGGAGGGCGAGCGTCGAGGTCCTGTCCCAGTGCTTCGGCGTCGCCGCCGAGGTGGGCGCCCCGGTGATCATCCACCCCGGCTACTTTGCCTGGAAGGAGGAGCGGGAGGCCGCCCTCGGGCAGTTCCGCCGGTCCCTCGGCGAGCTGAAGCGGGCCGCGGCTGACCTCTCGGTCACCTTCTGTGTCGAAAATATGCCTGCCTGGGACTACTTCCTCCTCCGGTTCCCCGGGGACGTCGCCCTCCTGGAGGGGCAGGGCCTCGCCCTCGACGTGGGCCATGCCCGGCTGAACGGGTGCCTGGGAGAGTTCCTCAAGCTTCCCCTCACCCATGTCCACCTCCATGACAACGACGGGAAGAACGACTCCCACGCGGCCGTCGGGAAGGGGTCAATTGACTTCGGGGCCGTCATGCGTGCGGTGGAACGGGACCATGCGCCGGCGATTGTCGAGGTGGCCACCCTGGAGGGGGTGCTCTCGAGCATGGTGTCCCTGGGGAAGGCCTGAACTCCCGCCGTCCCCGGGGGATCCTGGACGGCTCTCGCCCCCCCAGGCCCATCCTTCGTGAGCTACCGTTCCCGGCCCTTCAGGATAAGGGCGGCCAGGGCGGCAAGCCCGGCCAGGGCAGCAGGAGCCCCGAAACCAGGCGACTTCGTGGTCGGGGTGGTCACGGGGGTCGTGACCGCAGGGGTTGACCGGGTGGTCGCGGTGGCGGCGGCGACAGTGGTCCCGGTTACCGGTGCCGGAGTTTCCTCGGGCCGGAGGTGGACGGGCTCAGGTACCGGGGACGGTGTGCAACCCGCAAGCCGCTCGTAATAGATGTCAAAGGACCCCCCGTCCCGGTCGTCCGCCCACGCGACGGTGCACCCCCAGATCTGGGGGGCCAGCTGCTGCCCGAAGCTCGTGGTCACCTCGTGCTCTCTCCCCGAGGAGAGGTCGTACAGGTAGATGTCCCGGTTCCCGTTCCGGAAATCGACCCAGACGACCTTGTCGCCGGAGATCGCGGGGGTGAAATGGTTCGAGAAATCCGTGGTGACCGGGGTCACCTTCCCGGTCTCCAGGTCAAGGACCAGGATCTCATCCCAATCGTCCACCGTTTCGGCCCAGGTAATCCGGGTCCCGCCGAGGGCGGGGGTGCCCTTGATCCCCCTCTTCTCAAGGACCCTGCGCCAGCTCTCCTCGCCGATGTCATAGAAGTAGACCGCCGGGGCGGTGAGATCGTCGAGCCAGGTGACGCCGTTTCCCGAGATGTCAGGGTGATAGGCCCAGGTCCTGGAAGGCACCCTGAGCGTGACGTTCGTCTCAAGGTCGTGGAGCATGACGCTCACGCTGCTCCGTCCCGGCGCCTCGTCCTGCCAGGCAATGATGGATCCGGAGATCCGGGGATACAGTTGATCGCCGGGGAGGGTGAGGCGCGTCGTGTTCCCGGTGGCGATGTCATAGATGAAGAGGTCGGCATCGTTCCGCTTAAAATTCACGACCTCGGAGGAAGAATAGACGATTTTTCCCCCGGAGAAGGAGGGCGATGTCTGGAGGGCCGGGCCGGTGGCCACCGCCGTCGTCTTCCCGTCTGAAATATTGTAGAGGTAGATGTCCGAGTCCCCCTCACCCCGTTTTGCCTCGTACACGATGTAATCTCCCTCGGACCTGCCCGGGTAATCGTCCGAGGGGCCGGTGCTCACCCTGACCTCGACCCCGGCGGGTGCCGGGGTCCAGGTGGGCACGGGAGTGGGTGCGGGGGTGGTTGCCGTCGTGGCCGGGAATAGCCGGCCCCGGAAGACGATGGCCCCCGTCACGTACCTGCGCCCGGGGAGGCTGCCCCGGGGGAGGGGATCGGTCATCGCATAGATGGAGTACATCCCTTCCTGGAGATTCACCGTGGAGAGCGACGTGTCCCACTCGAACTTCCAGGCATAGTCGGTCACCGTCACCGAGTTGAAGGAGCCGTTTCGCGCCATCGCGGAGGTGTCGGTGAGCATCACCCCGTTCTCGTCGAGCCCCGGCCCGGTCAGGAAGAGGAAGGTCGTGCCGTTCTCGGTGTTCATCCCCGACAGGGTCACCGTTTCCCCGATCTGGAAGTCCTCGGTGATGGGCATCATGGAGAGGAGTGCTCCCGCCGGTACGATGGCGAGGAGCGTGAGGAGGGCGGCAGCCGCCACCGCCGCCCGGACACCATGGCCCTGTATCGCAGCTGAGCATCCCCCGTGGCCGGCCCCCCCGGCAGAACTACCTGAATTCACTCCCCAACCACCACAATTTATTAGGGACCCCCACCAATAAAAAAGAATAGCTGCCTCGGTGGCATAGCGGTATTGCGTCGCCTTGGTAAGGCGAAGGTCGCGGGTTCAATCCCCGCCCGAGGCTTGAGACAGGAAGGTCCCTTCCTCCCCTCCTCTTTCCCTGTTTTTCCCTTTGTCCGTCACCGGCACTTTCACCCCCCTTCCGGCGTGGTTTTTTCCTCCCTGCAGTTCCCCTTATCCCTGTGGCATACGATGACCTGAAGGAACAGGAGGGGAGGGTCTATACCGGCATGCCCGTCGGAGGGGAACATGCCTGGGTATATCCCCGCGGGATCTGGCAGGAGCGGAAGCTCGATCCCGACCGGTGGGCATTCACCTTCTCCTCCCTGAAAACAAGGACCCGGAATGCGCCGGAGGGATCGGGCGCCGCCATCGGGACAGGGTACCACTGGTTCATCCTCGCCCACCAGCGGGTCAGCAAACGGGACAAGGACAGCTACGAGACCTTCATGGAAGGGTTCAAGTTCAAGATCGCCCACCGGAGACCCCATTGGCGTCACTGGAACACCGAGTACCCCGACCAGGAGCCTGAACGGGAGAAGCTCATCCGGATCCTCGAGGAGGAACTTGCGAGGCTGCGGAGCGTTACCCCGCCGGATCCGGAGGGGGAGGATAGGGGAACCCTCCCATGATGGCCGCTTCCCCGCTGCAGCCCCCCTGCAGGAACCGGTGCGCTACCCTTTTCACTCAACACACTCTTCTGCCAGGAATTTGGCGAGGGTTAGACCTGCAGGGCCACCACCGATGATCACGATATCCGCTCTCTCGCACATCTGCTTGGACTAACGCTGGAGTGGAGCGTATTTAATGAGATCGGTTGGGCATGAACCTGTTCTTCCGGAGCATGGACGCCGGGGTGGGCCGGCAACTGTCCCAGCGGGAAAATGTGGCCCAGCATGAGCCTTGAGAATGATTGAAGATCAAGGGCTTGGTCTCATTCCATGGTCAGGATCTTAGATCGGCTTTTATAATAGTCAAACAGGCGTTTTGCCCAGTTGATGGCCCTCGGATTGCTGCTGTAGAGATCCACCGACCCGTCGTAGAGGTTCCCTTCCTTCTTGTTGAGGCCGAAGGAGAGGTGCTTGTCGGTCACCGTGATGCCGACCCGGAGAGCCTCTTCGGTGACCCAGATCCTGAAATAATCAAAGTTCAGGAGTTCCTTCAGGACACTGGCAAAGGGTTCCTGTCTCAGAGTCTCTGCCACCTTCTTGTTCACCACGAGTTCTATGGGAATGCCGGCCACGATCCTCTCCCTCAGGACCTCTGCGATCTCCGGGCTCATGACTGAGGAGATCCCGTAGATATACTTCGCATCCTTCAGGATCTTCACGAAGTGGGAGAAGACATGGAACATGTCATCGGGGGTATCGTACTTCAGCTCCGAATCCAGGAGATCCCCGATTTCGAGGAGGAAGGGCTCGGGTATCCCCATAATGTCATGAGTCGACAGGAACTCCTGGTGGTGCATGACCTCTGCCATGGTCATGATGAAATTCTCTATCTTCGCGGTGATGATTTTGCCGACGGAGGTGAGGACGTACCCTTTCTCACCGGACTCGATAAGGGAGAGGCGTTCCAGGCCCCGGATCTTCGGGATGATGGCCTGGGAGGTGCTTCCGGTTACCTCCCTGAGGTCGGCAAGGGATTTGGGGCCACTGGAGATGGAAAGGAGGATTTGGATCTTCAGCCGGGATGAGTAGATGGATTGAATGGATTTATATGTCTTGTTGTAAATCACGAGGGGTTCCATCATAAGATCGATGCATTAAAAAGTATATATAAGTTGACAAACCCCGCACGACGCCAGCTCACATGGCTAGAGGGAAGAGCGGCCCCGGTTCTTCCAGCCCACGCCATACGGGATCTCACAGATGAACATGGAAGGTGACGAGGACCATGAAGGCCCCGGCAAAGAAGATATATTGCCCGTCGATAAGGATATCGCAGACGATATCCTTCACATCATGTCTCTCGAGCAGGTGAATGCAGGCCTGTGCATACACGATGGTCATCCCAAGAAGGAGGGTCAAGAGGGGAGTCAGGAAGGCACAGCTCAGGATGAGGATCGCGCCCCCGAATGCCAGATTTACACCGGTCATGATCTTCCGGGTTCTCTCCTCGCCGTAAATGACGGGGATGGTCCTCACATTGGAGCGCTCGTCTCCTATCCGGTCCCTGATATCGGGGCTCGCGGAGGCGAGGAAGCCCCAGGAGAAGAACAGGAGGAACAGGATGAGGGTCCTCATGCTGGGGGCACCGCCGCTCAGGCAAACGGGGAGCATAGCCGCGGGGAGTGCCCACGAGATGCAGACCACCAGGTTCTTGGCCAAGGGGATCTCCTTGAGTCGCCGGTAGGGGCTCACCGGCGGGAGCCAGGGAATGCTGTAAAGGAGGCCAAAGAGAAAAGGGGTAAGGGTGATGAGGAGAGAAGGGAGGTTCAGCAGCGCCGAGACGCCGAGAGCCGACGCGATGGCAGCAAGGGAACCCCCTAAGAGGTATTTCTCGTACCTTTTCGTGAACCGGTACCTGGCTTCGCGGTTGATGGCATCCTCCTCTTCATCGGTATTACGGTTGAGGTTATAGATGCCAATGGTGATGAACAGCGGGATCATTACCGCGGGCGCTGAAAGAGGGATCTCCTGGATGGAACAGGAGATATAGGTCATGGCCACGCACTCAAGGGCGAGATATACCGAACTGAATACCAGGAGATCATAGAGATTCCTGATCTCGCTCTCCATCCTCCGGAGAATCCAGATTGGATGAACTAAGTCGAATACCTTTCCGTAAGTAGTGAAAGACATGCGGGGCAAATAGGGAGAAAGTCAATGATAATATATAAATATTTTTAAATAACCTCGGCAATAATTGGCTTATCCCCAATTATGATAATTTATATTTATTGATTTTTTTTTAAACAAGTTCAGGATTATATGTTAATGAAGATTAATTAAATGATTTTTAGAGTATGCATCAAAATACTCATAAACCTGGCGATTTTCCTGATGGGAGAGAAAATCGCTATTCATCGCACCGATGAAGATTCATCACCGCGATGAACGGGTAAGGTCGGGATTAATATATAATTCACCTGATAAAGTTAGTTATCGGGGTGAAGAAAGCAGCGGGACAGGAATCTTCTGTTCGCTGGCCACACCACTCACCAGTTTCACCCCTTTGAAATGCACGAATCACCCTTGGGAAGGGAAGACATCATGGAGTGCGAGAACAGCATGAACACGGGGGAACTCCTTTTCGAGATGATCCTGGCATCCATGGCCCTCGGGCCCCGGATGAGCACCGAGGAAAGGATTCCCGACTACAACCAGGAGATGCTCCGGTCCTCGGGGATCTTCGTCAACGATCTCCGGACCATCCTCCTGGATTGCAGCCGTATCGGGGGAAGGATCATACGGATCGGACGGTTTATCATCGATCTCGAGACAAAGGTCGGGGAGAAAGCGCGAAGCGTCCGCGACGAGGGACTAATCAAGGGGATCATCCAGTCAGACGGGACGGTCAGCATCGAGTACGTCGGGAATAAATTCCGGAGAAAGCTCGAGTTTGTCTCATATGAAAGCATCGATGCCGGGATGAGGATGCCCATCCAGGCGGTTCCCCTGGAGGCAGCGAGCCCGCAGCCACATCAGGCCTCCTGAGAACGGGGCACTGCGAACCAGTCCACCCTTCCTATCTTCCTTCTGCGAACCTGCGGCCTTTGAGTTGCCGGCACCCCTGAACGACCAGGCCCCTCGCCATCATCCCGGTCCATGCCATACTCTCATGAGGGGAGAGGGGCATGCTAAATGGGATGGACCCGAGCTTTATCATCCTCCACCTCGATATGGACAGCTTCTTCGCCTCCGTCGAGGAGCGGGAGCGCCCGGAGATCCGGGGGAGACCCGTCGTGGTCGGGGCGGACCCGAAGGGCGGGCATGGCCGGGGGGTGGTGAGCACCGCGAACTACGAGGCCCGGAAATACGGGATCCGGTCGGGGATGCCCATCTCCCGGGCGTATGCCCTTTGCCCCGGGGCCGTGTACCTCCCCCCTGATTTCCCGCTCTACCTCGCGGTGTCCCGGGGTGTGATGGGGATCCTCGGGAAGTATGGCAAGGGTCCCGGGCAGGTCAGCATCGACGAGGCCTTCCTTGATATTACCCCTGCGGGGGACTACCCCGCGGCCCGGGAGCTCGCCGTTCGAATAAAGGAGGAGATACGGGAGAATGAGCACCTCACCTGCTCCATCGGGATCGGGCCCTCACGGATCGTTGCAAAGATCGCGTCGGACTTCCGGAAACCGGACGGGCTGACCGTCGTCCCGCCGGAGGAGGTCCCCGGGTTCCTCGCCCCGCTGACGGTGGGCAAGATCCCGGGGATCGGGAGGAAGACGGGGGACGAGCTCGCCCGGATGGGGATAGAGACCATCGGCGACCTCATGAAGGTGGACGTCCAGATCCTCCAGTCCCGGTTCGGCAAGTGGGGAACCATGATGCATGAGCTTGCCCATGGCCGGGACGTGCGGGGTGCGAACGAGGAGAGGGTTTCAAGGTCGGTGAGCAGGGAAGTCACCTTCGCGGAGGATACCGCCGATCCGGCCGCCCTCCTCGGGGCCCTCGACGGGATGGCGGAGGACCTCCATGCCAGCCTAGGGGAGGAGGCCCTCCTCTTCCGGACCCTCACCCTGAAGATCCGGTACACGGGGTTCATCACGAAGACCCTGTCCCGGACCCTCCCTCACCCGGACAGCTCCCTGGCGACCATCCGGGGACTCGCCCGGGAACTCCTCGCTGCCGCCCCCGGGGGATCGACGGTGCGCCTCGTCGGTATCCGGCTCTCGGGACTCCAGGAGCGGGGTGCGGACCAGCGTTCGATAGAGGAGTACCTTGCGGCAGACTCCGGGGAAGATCACGCAGGCCGTTAGCCGATCTGCAAAGGCTGCGCCCGGGGGCCAGCTGCACCTGGCGGGATCATCGTGACCGGACGAGGCCGGCTGGATTCAGATCACCGGGCGATGCGGTAGCTGCCACGGGGAACCACCATGGTGAACCGGGCGCCCTTTCCCGGCTCCCCCGTCTCGTGGATGGAGATGCCGGTGATCCCGAGGATCTCCCGGACGAGGAAAAGCCCGTAGCCGGAGGCCTTCGAGAAGCCGGGTGAGAAAATGCGTTCCCGGTCGGCGGCCGGGATCCCCGCGCCGTCATCCTCGCAGGTGAAGGTGAGCCCCGCGGCCGATTCGGTGGCCGAAAACCGGATCATGGTAAGGGGCCCGCCGTGCCGGAGGGCATTGTCGATGAGGTTGTAGACGGCCCGCTCGAGGAGGGGGTCGGCGAAGAGCTCCACCCCCTCAACCCCGATGGCGAGCCTGACCCTCCCGAGGCTGCACCTCCCGCCGGCCAGAACGATGACCTCCCGCAGGTCCTGCCATGCCGGGGCATGGATCCCCACCTCCTGGTACTCCTTCGTGAACTCGATATGGTGCTGGATGGCCCGCGCAGCCTCCTCAACCGAGGTGATGATTCTCGTCGCCTGATCGGGCCTCGCCTCCTGCCTGAGGAGCTCGGTGTACCCGAGGATGACCATGAGCTGGTTCCTGATGTCATGCCTCGTGATTGACGAGAGGAGGTTCAGCTTCCGGTGGGCGGTGAGGAGGGCCTCCTCGCCCTTCTTCCGCTCGGTGATGTCCCGGATGAAGGCGAGGGTCGCGGGGGCCCCCAGGTAGGTGATGATGCCCGCGTTGATGGCGAGGTGGACGGGAGTCCCGTCCTTCCGGTGAATAATGGTGTCGTACACCCGCGGGGTGATCCTTCCGGCGAGCCTGGCACGGTGGATCTCCGTGACCCGGCCGACCTCCCCGGGATCGAGGAGGTCCACGAACCTCTTGCCGATGTTCTCCCCCCGGGCCCCGCCCCATATCTCGGCGGCCCGGCTGTTGGAGAACCTGATGATCTCGTCCTGGATGACGAGGATTCCGTCGCTTGCATTTTCGACGAGGGTGCGGTACTTCTCCTCGCTTTCCCTGAGGGCCTCCTCCGCGCGTTTCAGCCCGGAGATGTCCATGATGGAGATGACGCTGTCCCTGCTCCCGGGGATGAGGGCCACCGAGAAGATCCCGTGCTTCACCCCTCCCCACCGGTCCACGAGCCGGGCCTCGTAGTGCTGGGTGGCGGAGGCAGGGTCCTCGTGGAGGAGCCGGAAGTACTCCGAGAACCGGGGGAGCTCCGCGGGGGGGATGAAGTCCGCGAGGGCCATCCGGCCCTCCAGCTCCTGCGGCGGGAACCCGAAGAGGGGCTCCACCTCCCCGTTCGCGAGGATGATGGTCCCCGACCCGTCGAGGATGGCGGTGGCCGTCCCCGTCGTTCGGAAGATGGTCCGGTACAGGTTCTCGGAGGCCCTGAGCTTCCCGTCGGTGTACCGGAGCTCGGTGATGTCGGCGATGGAGATGACGGTGTTCCGGGTGCCGGGGATGAGCTTTGCCGAGATGATCCCCGCCCGGATCCTCCCGTGCCGGTCCACGAGCCGGGCCTCCAGGCGCTGCGAGGCCCGGGACGGGTCCTCGTGGAGGAGGCGCCAGTACTCGTTCATCCTCGGCAGTTCATCGGGAGGCACAAACCGCGACCAGTGGACCCTCCCTTCGAGTTCCGCCGGGAGGTACCCGAGGATGGGCTCGACCTCGTCGTTCACGAGGACGATGGTCCCCGACTCGTCAAGGACGGCGGTGGCGGACCCCGTGATCTCGAAGATGGCGCGGTACCGCTGCTCGCTCTCCCGGAGTGCCTTCTCGATGCGCTGGTTCTTCACCGTGAAGACCACGATCCGGGCAAGCTCGGCGAAGAGGTTCTCCGGGTCCCCTCCCTTGGCAAAGTAGAAGTCCGCCCCGAGGTTGAGGGCCTCCATGGCGCCCTGCTCGCTCCCCTTTCCCGTGAGGATGATGAAGGGGGTGGTATCCCCCTCGTCCCGAAGCATCTTGAGGAACTCGATCCCCCCGATATCCGGCATGTTCAGGTCGCAGACGATGGCGTCGAAGGGATGCGCCCGGTGCATCCCGAGGGCTTCGGGCGCGGAGAGGGACGTGGAGAGCTCGATCCCCTCAGCGCGGCCGACGAAATGCCGGGCGAGGTCGAGGAGCTCCTCTTCGTCGTCCACCAGGAGGAGGGATATCATGTCGTCGCCCCGGACAGGTCCAACGACGAGTATTCGGACTGGGGGAAGATGTACCTTTCTCATTGCATGCCATACCGGCATGCCCGCTGCCGTCCCTGCCTGACCGGAGGGGGGGGGAGAGGCCCTTGGCCGCCCGGGCTCGTTCCCCGTTACTCGATGGTCCGCTTGTAGGTCGCGATGCCGAGGATGATGGCGGCAGCCGAGAAGATGCAAAGGGCGATCAGGTCGTAGCCGATGACCGTGAGCCCCTGCCCCCGGAGGAGGATGCTCCTCAGTGCATGGACCGTGTACCACTCCGGGTTTATCGTCGTGATCCAGCGGAGCCAGTCGGGCATCCCCTGGGGTGGGTAGAATGCTCCGCTCGTCATGAAGAGGATCAGGTTGAAAAAGGCAACGGTGGAGGCGTATTCCTGCTGGGTATTGAACCGGGAGGCAACCGAGACAACGAGGGCCGTCACGCCGACGCTCGATATGGCAAGCACGAGGAGCACGAGGAGGAACTGGTCGAGGGTGCGAATGACGATCCCTGCGACGACGACATCCACAATCACGATGATGAACCCCGCGAGGAAGGCCTTCACGGTGCCGCTCCCGATGATCCCGAGGATAATGGAAGAGCGCTTCACGGGGGTGACCAGGTACCCCTCGATGATCCCCTGCTCCCGGTCCCGGATCAGGGCAAATGCCCCGCCCATCATGGTGGTCATGAAGATGGCCATCACGATGACCCCGACCCCGAAGAACTGGAAGTACTCGATCTTCCCATAGATCTGGTTGATGGCTAGGGGTTTCGTCGCGCCTGTCGATGCCACCGACGCCGTGATCCCGCCCTCCATGAGGGCCGGGATCGCGTAATCCGAACTGTCCTCGTAGACCCGGACGGTCGTATCATCCGGGAGCGTTGATGGGAAGACCACCACTCCGCTGATTTCCCCGCGTGCAAGCGCAAGCTTTGCCGTATTCTCATCAGGGTAGATCGTGACATCGAAGACGGTGGGTTTGTCGGCGGCGGACCGGAAGTTGCGGAGGGCCTCGACGCTCTGGGCGAAGAGGGGGGTCTCGACGGTGTACGGTTCGCTCTGGACCACCCCGATGTGGATGCCCGTGATGGTCCCGCCTATGGCATTCCCGAAGATGACCAGGTACATGATGGGCATGAAGAGGGTGAAGACGATGACGTACGGCGTGGAGATGAATTTCTTTATGTCCCGCCGGAAGATCGCGATCGCTCCCTTGATGAGTGTCATGCCGGCCGCCCCCTGGTCGCGGGCTGAGGCTGCTCCCCCTCGCCGGAGTCCAGCTTCCTCCCGGTGAGATGGATGAAGACGTCCTCGATGGAGGGGGAGCGGATGGAGATGGAGGTCATCGGGACCGAGAACCTCTCGAAGATGCCGATGATCTGGGGGAGCACGCTGTTCCCGTTCCGTGCAGATATCCGAATGGTTTTCTCCTTGACCTCGGCCGAGGTGATGATGCCCGAGTCCCGGAGCGCGGGAAGGACCCTCTCGTCCAGCCGATCGAAGCCGATGTCGATAAGATCACCCGAGGGAAGGGCCCGCTTGTGGTCCTCCGGGGTGGCGAGGGCGATGAGCCTCCCATTGTCCATGAATGCGATGCGGTTGCAGAGCTTCTCGGCCTCGTCCATGTAGTGGGTAGTCAGGATGATAGTCGTCTCCGCGGTGTTCAGGTCCTTGATCTGCTTCCAGACCTCGAACCGGGAATCGGGGTCCAGGCCGATGGTGGGCTCGTCCAGGAAAAGGATGAGGGGCCGGTGAAGGAAGGCCCTCACGATCTCGAGTTTCCTCCGCATTCCCCCGGAGAAGGTGCTGACCCGGGAGTTGGCCCGGTCGGTGAGATCGGCCATCTTCAGGAGCTCCCAGATCCGGGCATCCCGGACACCGTCCTCCACGTTCAGGAGCCGCCCGTAGAAATCCAGGTTATCGTAGGCGGTGAGCTCCAGGTCGAGGGTGCTGTTCTGCGGGCAGACGCCGATGATGGACCGGACGTCCTCCGCACCCTTCGTCACCTCGAAGCTGCCGACATAGGCCGTGCCGGAGGTGGGCAGGATGAGGGTGGTGAGGATCCGGATCAGGGTGCTCTTTCCCGCCCCGTTGGGCCCCAGGAGCCCGAAGATCTCGCCCTTTCTGACGTCGAAGGATACGTCGTCGACCGCGGTAACCGCGTGCTTGTTCCGGAAGACCTTGGTCAGGTGTTCCAGCCTTATGATCTCCTCATCGCTCATGGGGCAGTCCTGGTCTGACGGGCGACGATCCTGGTCCCTTCATGCGGGAGCCCGGCGGGTTGCAGCACGGTAATCAGGTACCGATCTCCTCCAGCTTCAAGAGCTATCTCCTGCCCGGAATAAAGGCATTGCCGTGAAGGCGAAGGCGGGGTGGTCCGCAGGGAGCATGTCTCGCCTGGGTCCGTCCCGCTCCTCCCTGGAATGGAACCTGTTTCCCGGGGGAGGCCACCGGGGAGGGTAATTTCATGGGAACGGCACGGATGGATCACCTTATTTTTCCCCTCCACCTACTACTGTACCGATGCTCCCCCTCATTCTCGACCTCACCGGGCGCAGGGTCGTCATCTTCGGAGGGGGACCAGTGGGTGCCCGGAAGGCCCGGTACTTCCTCGGGGAGTGCAAGGTAACGGTGGTGAGCAGGTCCTTTTCCGGGGAGATCCATGGCATGGACGTGGAGCGGGCCGCCGTGGACCTCGGGAGCGCGTCGGACCAGCACCTGAAGAACCTGATGGAGGGCGCCTTTCTCGTGGTTGCCGCAATCGGGGACCCGGCCCTGAACAACCGTATCCTCCGCATTGCCCGGGAGGCAGGGATACCCTGCGATACTGTCTCCGGCGAACAGGGGGACGTCATCATCCCGGCCGTCTGCTCGGGGCGTCACCATCTCGTCGCCGTGACAACCTTCGGCCGGTCGCCTGCTACGGCACGGTACCTCCGCGAACGGTTCTCGGGGGATGCGGAGCGGACAGACCAGATGATCGAACTCCAGGAGCGGGCGCGGGAGGCCCTCAAAGGACTGGAGCCCTCCCAGGAACGCCGCGCCGCCATCCTCCACGAGATCCTCGCGGACCGGGCCGCGTGGGAGATCCTCTCCCGGAATCGGGACTCTGCCTGGGAGTATATCCGGCGGAGGTACCTCCATGGATAGGCAGCTCCACATCCCCCTCGCCATCGCAAGCCTCTCACACCACGACGCCCCCGCCGCGGTGCTCGAGGCGGCACGGTTTCCCGACGAGGGGGCATTCCTCGCCGCGGCCCGGGGGCACTTCAGGGGGGTGCTCCTCCTCCAGACCTGCAACCGGGTGGAGATCCTCGCGCTGGGGACCGGGGAGGCCCTCGGCGGGTTCCTCACCTCGAACGGCCGGATGGGTTTCCGGGTCCTCGAGGGGACCGCGGCCCTCCGGCACCTCCTCGAGCTCGCGGCCGGGATCGACTCCATGATCGTCGGCGAGGACCAGATCCTCGGCCAGATGAAGGCGGCCCTCGCCCGGGCGAAGGAGGCGGGGGCCTCCTCGAACCTCCTCGAGACCTGCGTGGAGAAGGCCATCCACGTGGGGATCCAGGTGCGGAGGCGGACGAACATCAACCGGGGCGCGGTCTCCATCGGCTCGGCCGCGGTCCAGCTGGCCGAGAACCTCCTCGGGAGCCTCTGGGACAAGCACATCCTCGTCATCGGGAGCGGCGAGATGGGGATGCTCGTCGCCCAGGCCCTCGCCGCCCGGGGCCTCTCTGCCATCTACGTGGCGAACCGGACCTACGAGCGGGCGGTGGCCCTTGCAGCGAAGATCGGCGGCCGGGCGGTGAACATGAAGGACCTCTACCACTTCATCCAGCTCTCCGACGTGGTCATCTCCTGCACCGCGGCCCCCCACCCCGTCATCCACTGCGATCCCCTCAGGGAGGCCATGAAGGACCGGCGGTGGCCCCGCGAGGACCAGGTGAGGCCCACCATCATCATCGACATCGCCCAGCCGCGGGACGTGGAGGAGGGGGTCGCCGGGATTGCCGGGGTGAGCCTCTTCTCCATCGACGACCTCCGGGTCGTCTCCGAGAATAACCTGCGGGAGCGGCGCGCCGAGGCGGAGCGGGCGCAGGAGTTCATCGGCCATGAGCTCGGGCAGTTCGTCTCCCTTGTGAACCGGACGGCCGCCGACGACACCCTCTCCGGCCTCTACACCTGGGCGGAGGCCATCCGGATCCGGGAGCGGGACCGGGCGGTCCACCGGCTCGGGGAGGACGACCGGTCCCGGGAGGTCATCGACGACCTCACCCGGGCCATGGTGAAGAAGCTCCTCTCGGACGTCACCCTTTCCATCCGGCAGTGCGCCGAGCAGGGCGACATCGGGGCCGCCGAGGGCATGGTGCGGGCCATCACCCGGGGGAACGGGTCCTGCCTCCGGGACGGGGCCGGCGAAAAGAAGGAATGAAACCGGGGACCTCCTCACCTCCTGGACCCCCGGAAGGCTTAATCAGGGACTATGAGGGGGCCGTCGAGGCCCGGCCGGAGCCTCCCTCTGGATTGCCCGGGTTTCAGGACCCGGCTTCTGTTTTCAGGACCCGGTCCCCCACCTTCACGTCCTTATCGACCTTCAGGCCGATCTCCTGGCCCCGGGTTGCCCTTGCGATGGCCTGGTGCTCGACCTGCATGGAAGCCGCCTTCTGGGTAAAGTCCGTGCGGGGGCCGGTGAAGCGTATTTCCTCGCCCTGCTTCAGGTCATCCGTGAGGGCCACCACCGCGACCCCGATCTTCGGAAAGACATGGGTCACCTTGCCGACAGGTTTCTCCATCCGTATCCCTCAGGAACCACATACGGGCCCCGCACCATAAAGGTTTTTGCGAAAACCCTGTAGCCTCACGAGTCCTGCCTGCGTCCCGAGGAGCCCCTCCCACCCCGGGACAGCCCGGCTCCGTCACGGGAGCCGGCCTCTCCTCGATCGGTATCTTCTTTTGGATAGAACCTGAAACCTCAGGTAAAAGAAACGGGAGGAGATGCCATGGATGGGTTCCCGGCAAGGAGAATGCGGAGGTACCGGCGGAGGATCGTGCAGGAGCTCTTCACTGAGACCTGCATGCACGTGTCGAACCTCGTGGTCCCCGTCTTCATGGAGGAGGGTATCGACCGCCCGGTGCCCATCGGCTCCATGCCCGGCCAGTCCAGGCAACCCGTCGGGGACCTCCCGGCCTTGGCGGAACGTCTCCAGGCCCTCGGCCTCCGGTCCGCCCTCCTCTTCGGGATACCGAGGGAGAAGGACGCCGTGGCGAGCTCCGCCTATGCGCCGGAAGGAGTGATCCAGCAGTCGGTGAGGGCAATGAAGAAGGCGGTCCCGGACCTCGTGGTCGCCACCGACGTCTGTGCCTGCGAGTACACGGACCATGGCCACTGCGGGATCATCGGGAAGAAGGGTATCGAGGACGACCTCCTGAACGACCCCTCCCTCGGGCTCATGAACCGGATCGCCGTCAGCCACGCCGAGGCCGGGGCGGATATCGTTGCCCCGTCCTGCATGCTGGACGGCATGGTCGGCTCCATCCGGGCGGCCCTCGACGACGCCGGGTTTGAGGACGTCCTCATTATGTCCTACTCGAGCAAGTTCGCCTCGGGTTTCTACGGCCCCTTCCGGGAGGCTGCGGACTCGGGGTACAGCTTCGGCGACCGGACCACCTACCAGCTGAACCCTGCCAATGCCCGGGAGGCCATCCTCGAGTCTGCCCTCGACGTGGAGGAGGGGGCGGACATCCTCATGGTGAAGCCCGCCGGCTACTACCTCGACATCCTCGCCGGCCTCCGGGACTTCGGCCTTCCCCTCGCAGCCTTCCAGGTGAGCGGCGAGTACGCCATGATCAGGGCAGCGGCCGAACGGGGCTGGATAGACGGCAGGGTAGCGGTCATGGAGAGCCTCACCTGCCTCCGGCGGGCGGGGGCGGACCTCATCATCACGTACTTCGCCGAGGAGGCCGCGGGGTGGGCGAGTGAAGAGCAGTGAGCTCTACGCCCGGGCCGTGAAGCTCATGCCCGGCGGGGTGAGCAGCCCCGTGCGGGCCATTCGGCCCTGGCCCTTCTACACCCTGTCGGGGAGGGGGAGCAGGATCCTGACCGCCGACGGGCAGGAGCTCATCGACTGCTGCATGGCCTACGGCCCCCTCCTCCTCGGGCACGCCCACCCCGAGATCCGGGCGGCCATCGCGGCAAGGCTGGAGGAGGGGTGGCTCTACGGGACGCCCACGCCCCTCGAGCCTGAGATGGCGGGGCTCGTCACGGAGGACTACCCCTCCATCGAGATGGTCCGGTTCGTCTCGACGGGGGGCGAGGCGACCATGTCCGCCCTCCGGGTGGCCCGGGGATTCACGGGGAAGAGCGACATCGTGAAGGTCGAGGGGGGGTTCCACGGCTCCCATGATGCCCTCCTCGTGAAGGCGGGCTCGGGGGCGATGACCATCGGGGTGCCCGACTCCGCGGGGGTGCTCCCCGACCTCGCCCGGCACACCCTTCAGGTTCCGTACAACGACCCGGAGGCACTAGAGGGGGTCCTCTCGGGAAACCCGGACGTCGCGGCCTTCATCATCGAGCCGGTGCTCGGGAACATCGGTCCCGTGGTCCCGGAGAAGGGGTACCTCGCCGAGGTCCGGTCCATCACGAAGGCCCACGACGTCCTCCTCATCTTCGACGAGGTGATCACGGGGTACAGGCTCGGGACAGGCGGGGCACAGGGGATGAACGGCATCCGGCCCGACCTCACAACCCTCGGGAAGGTCCTCGGCGGGGGGCTCCCCATCGGGGCCTACGGGGGGCGGCGGGAGATCATGGACTATATCGCCCCCTGCGGCCCGGTGTACCAGGCCGGGACCTTCAGCGGGAATCCCCTCTCCCTCGCCGCGGGGATCGCCACCCTCAGGTACCTCCGGGGGCACCGTAATCTCTATGGCCGGCTGGACCGGATGTCCCGGGCCATCGGGGAGTCCCTGCCCCGGGGAGCGAAGGGGTCCTTCGTCCGGCTCGGCTCGATGTTCAAGTACTTCTTCAGGGGGTATCCCCCGAAGGATTACCGGCAGGCGAAGGAGAGCGACACGGCGGCCTTCGGCGAGTTCTGGAGGAGGATGCTCGGGAGGGGGATCTTCCTCCCGCCCTCCCAGTTCGAGACGAATTTCCTCTCGGCGGCGCACACCGATGGGGACCTGGAGGCCATCGCAGGGGGGTACCGCGAATGCATCTCGTGATCGGGACCCGGGGAAGCAAGCTCGCGCTCAACCAGGCCGAGCGTGTCTGCCGGGCCCTCGCCTCGCAGGGGGTCGAGGTGGAGACTGCCATCATCCGGACGAAGGGGGACGAGGAGACCGGCCTCCCGCTCCACGAGGTCGGGGGGCAGGGGCTCTTCGTGAAGGCCCTCGATGACGCCATCCTGAAGGGCGAGATCGACTGTGCCGTTCACAGCATGAAGGACATCCCGGCAAAGCGCCCGGGGGGGCTCATTACCGCGGCCATCCTGGAGCGGGACTCCCCCGCCGATTTCCTCGGCCTCTCCACGGCCATGGATCAGGTGAGCATCGTGGGCACCTCGAGCATGCGGAGGAGGGCCCAGATTCTCAGGCACGACTCCGCCGTTGAGGTGAGGCCCCTCCGGGGGAACGTGGACACGAGGATCCGCCGGCTCCTCGCGGGAGACTACCATGCCATCGTGCTCGCCGAGGCAGGGCTCCAGCGCCTGGACTACCGGCTCCGGGGCTACCGGCTCCCGCCCGAACGGTTCGTCCCCACGGCGAACCAGGGGGCCATCGCCGTGGTCGCCCGGGACGACCCCCACCTGATCATCACCCTCTCCTCCCTCGACCATACCCCGACAAGGAGGGATGTAGGCTCCGAGCGGGCGGCCCTCGAGGAGCTGGGGGCCGGCTGCTTCACCCCGGTAGGCATCTACTGCCGCGACGGACACCTCATCGCCGAGGTCCTCTCCATCGACGGGAAGCGGACCGAGCGGGTCGAGGAGGACGTGGCCGACAGCGAGGCGGCCCGGGCCTGCGGGAGGCTCCTCGCCGGGAAGGCGAAGGACCTCCTCGAGGAGGCACGGGGGCTCACCGGAGGGAAGGGCGATGCCGCGGCGGGGTAAGGAGGAGAAGCCGGGGAAGGCCGCGAAACCGGGAAAGGTCTTCCTCGTCGGAGCCGGCCCCGGGAGCCCGGACCTCCTCACCGTGAAGGCCCGGAGGGTCATCGGGGAGGCGGAGGTCGTCCTCTACGACCAGCTCGCCGGAGGGGTGCGGGAGCTCCTCCCCGCGGAGGCTGAGCGCATCGACTGCGGGAAGTCGGGATCCCGGCATACCCTCGAGCAGGAGGAGATCGAGGGGCTCATGGTGGACCGGGCCCTCGCAGGCAAAAAGGTGGTCCGGCTCAAGGGCGGCGACCCGTTCCTCTTCGGCCGGGGCGGGGAGGAGCTCGAGGCCCTCCGGGCGGCGGGGGTGCCCGTGGAGATCGTCCCCGGGGTCACGAGCGCCATCGCCGTCCCCGGCTGCGTCGGGATCCCGGTCACCCACCGGGATCATGCCTCGGAGCTGGTCATCCTCACCGGCCACGAGGAGCCGGGGAAGGCGGAGTCCTCCCTCGACCTGGATCTTCTCGCCCGATTCCGGGGGACCATCGTGATCCTCATGGGGGTGAAGAACCTCGCCTCCATCGCCTCCGGCCTCGTCGGCCGGGGAAAGGACCCGGCCACCCCGGTCGCCATCATCGAGAAGGGGCTCGCCCCGGGCCAGCGGGTCACCGCCGGGCCCCTCGGGGAGATCGGGGGGATCGCTCGGTCGGCAAAGGTGAAGCCCCCCGCGGTCATCGTCATCGGCGGGGTTGTCGGCCTCTACGACGAGGAGGAGCTATGCGGAGCGAAACGGTAACACAGGGATTTGCCCGGGCGCCCAACCGCGCCCTGCTGCGGTCGCTCGGGATAACCGAGGCTGAGATGGACATGCCCTTTATCGGGGTCGCGGACGCCTGGAACACCATCGTCCCGGGCCACGTGCACCTCAGGCAGATCTCGGAGAAGGTACGGGAGGGCATCGCGGCGGCCGGCGGGGTCGCCTTCGAGTTCGGGGTCATCGGCATCTGCGACGGGATCGCCATGGGGCACGAGGGGATGCGGTACTCCCTCCCGTCGAGGGAGAACATCGCCGACTCCGTGGAGCTCATGGTGGAGGCCCACCGGTTCGACGGCCTCGTCTGCGTCGGAACCTGCGACAAGATCGTCCCGGGGATGCTCATGGCGGCGGTCAGGTGCGACGTCCCGGCGGTCGTCGTCACCGGCGGCCCGATGCTCCCCGGTTCCCTCGGGGGCCGGGACCTCTCCCTCATCGACGTCTTCGAGGCGGTGGGGAGGGTCGCCGCGGGGACCATGGACGAGGGGGAGCTCCACGCCCTCGAGTGCGCCGCGATGCCGGGCTGCGGCTCCTGCCAGGGGCTCTACACGGCAAATACCATGGCCTGCGTCACCGAATCCCTGGGCATGTCCCTTGCCGGCTGTGCGACCATCCCGGCCGTGGACGCCGGGAAGCTCCGGATCGCGAGGCAGAGCGGGGAGCGGGTGATCCAGCTCGTGAAGGAACGGCTTACCCCGAGGCAGATCATCACGCCCGAGAGCCTCCGGAACGCCATCCGGGTGGACATGGCCCTCGGGGGATCGACGAACACCGTCCTCCACCTCATGGCTCTCGCCACGGATGCGGGCATCGCCCTCGACCTCGACACCTTCAATGCCATCGGTGCGGAGATCCCCCGTATCTGCGACATGCAGCCCGCGGGCCCCCACTCGATGCTCACCCTCCACCGGGCCGGCGGCATCCCGGCGGTCCTCTCGAGGCTCAAGGGGGTCCTCGAGGACGCCCCGACGGTCACCGGGCCGGGTATCCGGGAGATCGCGAAGATGGCCCGGGTCGCCGACCCCGGGATCATCCATACCCTGAAAAAGCCGGTGCATGTGGCCGGCGGGCTGCGGGTGCTCCGGGGGACCCTCGCCCCCGACGGCGCGGTGGTGAAGGCCGCCGCCGTGGACCCGAAGCAGTGGAGGCACCGGGGCCCCGCCCGGGTCTTCGACGGGGAGCAGGCGGCCATGAAGGCCATCCTCGCCCGGGAGGTCCGGGAGGGGGACGTGGTGGTCATCCGGTACGAGGGGCCATGCGGCGGGCCGGGGATGCCGGAGATGCTCTCCCCCACCTCGGCCATCTACGGGCTCGGGTACAGGAAGGTGTCCCTCGTCACCGACGGGAGGTTCTCCGGCGGGACGAGGGGGGCCTGCATCGGCCACATCGCCCCCGAGGCGCAGGCCGGCGGGCCCGTCGCCCTCGTCCGGGACGGGGACACCATCGCAATCGATATCGGGAAGATGCGCCTCGATCTCGAGGTTTCGGAGGAGGAGCTCGCGAAGCGCCGGAAGTCCTGGAAACCGAAGAAGAAGGCCCTCGCCGGTGTGCTGGCCCGGTACGCCGCGACCGTCGGGCAGGCGAACCTCGGCGCCGTGCAACGGTGAAAAGGACGGGTTCGGTCCGTTTCCCCTCCCCCCATTTCTTACTTCCTCTTCCTCTCTCTTTATGCACTGCCCGGACAGGGACATTTCCCCGGGATCCCCTTCATACCCTTTTATCTCTCTCGGGAACGAGTTCACGGTAAGGGTGCGGCTGGGTACCGGCACCGCCGATGCGATGACCATGATCGACAAGTTCCTCGAAGGTAACCATGCCTTCATGATCGGCGAGTTCGCGAAGAAGAAGGAGTTCTACACGGGCCTCGCGAAGGGGCAGAGCCCGAAGGTCCTCTGGATCGGGTGCGTGGACTCGCGGGTGACCCCGGAGCGGATCACCTCGGCCGAGGCCGGGGAGCTCTTCGTCCACCGGAACATCGGGAACATTGTCCCCCATGCCTCCTGGACCTTTGCAACCGTGCTCGAGTACGCCATCAGGCACCTGAAGGTCGAGGAGATCGTGGTCTGCGGGCACTCGGACTGCGGGGCCATGAAGGCCCTCGGGAAGGCGACCGGGGACACGTACATCCCCCTCTGGCTCAACAATGCGGGGGATGTGCTCCCGAAGGTGGACGCGGAGATTGCGAAGATGGCCCATCCCCCGGACGAAAAGGGCAGGCGACGCATGATCGAGCTCGAGAACGTCCGGCTCCAGATCGCCCACCTGAGGACCTACCCCCTCGTGAAGGATGGAGAGGCCCAGGGGAGGCTGAAGGTCCACGGCCTCTACTACGACCTGGAGACCGGGAAGATCTCACGCGTCCCGTGAACCGGAGAGGGCCGCGTCGATCTCCCGGGCGATCCGGTCAAAGGAGATCCTCCCGATGGGGGTAACCCTCCCGGCAAGGAGGATAATGGGGAGCGGCGGGTGGAACTGCTCGAAGATGAGCCTCACCCGCTCGGGGACCGCGTCATCGAGGAGCGTCAGGGTGACGGTGATCCGTTCCCCGTACTTCGCCGCGAGGGCGTGCCTCAGGGCCTCCACGGCCTCCAGGAAGGACCCCGACGGGAAGCATTCCGTGAGCCCGCAGGAACGGTCCGGGTCGCAGGGGAAGGGCCCGCACTCGGCAGTGGAGAACCCGATGATCTCGAGGGATAGGGAATCGGCCATAGCGGAAAAAGGGTTGTCCCCCCGGTCTTAAAAAGCTATCAAGGGCTGGCGGGCGAACCGGACAGAAAACCGGGGCCTGGACCGGAAAAAACCGCAGGCCATCGCTGCACCAGTGTCAGCCCGGCCCGGTGCCTGCCGATACATCATTCCTTCGCTCAGGAAGGTTTTCCCGGACCGGCAAGGGGAAATGCCCCCGTTCCGCTGAGCTAAGTTTAATAACACCCATTGAAACATGGAAGTAAAGGCCCGGCCGGGAGGCGCCCTGCCCAGCCATGGATCCTCCCGGACACACGACCGGGCAGGTCCGGCACAGACATGACCCCGTTGTCCAGGAAGGGTGAGGCGGAGCGGTTCGCGCTCCGGGCGGAGGCCCTTGCCGAGCAGGGGAGATTCGAGGAGGCCGTCGCCGAGTTCGACCGGGGCCTTGCCCTCGCCCCCTCGGACTGGGAGATCTGGTTCAAGAAGGGCCTCGTGCAGAAGACCATGGGCCTCTACGAGGATGCCCTTGCCTCCCTTGACCAGGCCCTCGGGGACCGGCCGGGTGAGGCCCTCGTCTGGTTCCAGAAGGGGCTCGTCCTCGGCATGCTCGGGAGGATCGAGGAAGCCCTCCGGTGCTTTGATACCATCCTTGTGCTGGACCCGAGCTATGCCATCCGGGCCTGGCATGAGAAGGGGGTGAGCCTCGGCCGGCTGGGCCGGTACGAAGAGGCCCTCCAGTCCTGGGACCGGATCATCGAGAAGGACCCGAAGTACGTCATGGCCTGGTACAGCAAGGGCATCATCCTCTCGTATCTCGGCAGGTTCGACGAGGCGCTCCACTCCTTTGACCGGGGCCTCGAGATCTATCCCCGGAGCCCGGACCTCTGGTACCAGAAGGGGCTCATCTTCACCCGGACAAAGAACTTCGGGCGCGCCCAGAAATGCTACGAGATGGCCCTCTCCATCAACCCCCGGCACGAGGGGTCCAACCTCGAGCTCGGGATGATCCTCGAGATGAACGGCCACTACGAGAAGGCGTTCCTCATCTTCGACCGGGTCCTCAAGATGGACCCCGAGAACCCGAAGGCCTGGTACCAGAAGGGGACGACCCTCCAGGGGCTCGGGAGGAATGACGAAGCCCTGGAGTGCTTCGGGAAGGCCCTGGAGCTCGACCCCGGGAACATGTATATCTGGTTCTCGAAGGCCCTCCTCCTCGCATCCCTCGGCCGTGTCGGGGAGGCCGTGGAGGCCCTCGACGGGGCCCTCGCCATCCAGGACGTCCCCGAGGTTCGGAGGCTCCGGGACTCCCTCGCCGCCGGGTCCTCCGGTGACACGGGTTCGCCGGGCGGCTGAACCGCCGGAGGATTAGGGGATCCGAACGGGCGGCCCGGCGAGAGGGCGTCCTTTTCAAAAATTGTTCCCCGGAAAAAGAGGGTGAGCCACCGGCTCCTGCAGGCCGGTCCCTTCAGCGGGACCGGGCCCGTCCTGCCATGGCAGCAAGGACGGCGATGGCGATGGCGATGGCCGGCAGGATCTCCGGCAGGGGCATGGGCGTCGGTGCTGGGTTCGCCCCGGTCCCGGCCTGGCCCGGTGCGGCGCCCGTGGGGGAGGCGAAATCATACATATAGATGTCGGCATTCCCGTTCCGGTGGTCCTCCCAGACGACCCGGTCGCCCCAGAGGGCAGGCGAGCGCTGGTCGGCCCCGCCGGTAGCGAGGGCGGTCTCCTTCCCGGTGGAGATGGTGTACATGTAGATGTCGACATTCCCGTTCCGGTAATCCTCCCAGACGATCCGGTCGCCCCAGACCCGCGGGTTGCGCTGGTCGGCCGGGTCGGTGGTGACCTGCAGCTCCTTCCCGGTCGCGGTGTCTAAGAGGTAGATATCGTCGTTCCCGTTCCTCTTGTCCTGCCAGACTACGAGGTCCTCGTAGATCCAGGGGTTGTACTGGCTCGAAACCTCCGTCGTGAGCCGGGACTCGCTCCCGGTCGCGAGGTCGCAGAGGTGGATGAGGCTCGTCCCGGTGCTCCCGTCCGTCCAGACCAGGCGGGTGCCCCAGATGGCCGGAGAGCGGCGTGAACCGGAGCCGGGCGGGAGCTTTACCTCCCGGGCATCGGTGGAGTTATAGACCACGATATCGGCCTGGCCATCCCGGGAGGTCTCCCAGACGACGAGGGGGCCGGATACCCGGGGGAACTTCTGGTTGACGGCGCCGGTGCTGATGAGCCGGCTCGTCCGGGAGACCAGGTTGTAGAGATAGATATCAGGGCTTCCCTGCGTGAGGTCCGTTGCGGCGATGAGGTTGTCCCAGATGGCGGGGGACTTCCGGTCCTTCGGGCCTTTCGTGATACGGGTCGTGCTCGCCGTGTCAATGTCATAGAGGTAGATATCGAGGTTCGCGTTCCGGGCATCGGTCCAGACGATCCGGTTTCCCCAGATGGCGGGACCGGTCTGGTCGGCGGGGTCCGAGGTGATCTGGACCTCCCCGGCGAGGGCGCAGGAGACGAGGGGGACGAGGAGAAGGAGGGCAAGGAGGACAACAGGCGGCCGTGGTGACATATGCAATCATTCTTTCGTTATAATATATAATGCCTTCCTTTTCATTTTATGGTGTTATCAAGTGTATCATTGCTTTTCGCAAAAGATATTTGGGAATATGTCGGCTTCCGCCCCGGAGTTCCTGTCGGTGGGTCGTCGGAATACGGGCCCCGGGGGGCCCATCCTTTTATGCTCGACCGGGCCTACTCCCTTCTATGCAGCTCTCCGGCCCGGTTCTCCTTTCCCTTGCTATCGCCTCCCTCCTCCTCGCCGCCGGATGCCAGGGTCCCGCCGGAAATACCGGCGGGACCGGGTCAACCCCTGCCGCCGGGGGCACCACGGTGCGGGGCCCCGTGGTCGCCGCGGATGCCTACCCGCCCGCGGAGCCGTATGAGATCGACCCCCGGTTCGTGAGGAACAGCCCCCAGTACCGGGTTGACCCGGCCCTCTTCACGGAGGTGTTCCACGAGCAGTACTCCATGAACTACAACAGCGAGGGGCTTATCGCCACCGTCGATGAAGCCCCCCTCGTCATCGACTTCTCGGTCACCCCGGGCAACCGCGACCCCGTGTACAGCTTCTTCATTCTCACGGTCCGGGACGCCAGCTCCGGGCACGTGGTCGGGCAGGAGGGATACGGGCGAACCTTCTCCACCGAGAGCCCGAAGCGGCTGGTCTTCCTCGTCCCCGGGAAATACCATCTCAACCTGTACGGGAACTGGGTGGACGCGGACCTGAGTATCCGGATGAAGAAACAGGGGCCTCCTTGACGGCTCATGATAGCAGGGATGCTGCCACGCCGGCGGATATCGTGGAGGCCGTACGGGATGAGCTTCGGCATCATGCGGATGAAGCGACAAGAGACGGCGCACGGCGGTTTTTCAGGGAGGAGATCACCCGCTACGGCGTGAAGACGCCCGTCGCAAGAGAGATCGCCCGGCGGTATTTCCGGGTTATCAGGAACAGGGGAAAGCGGGAGGTCTTTGCCCTCTGCGAGGAGCTGTTCAGGTCCGGGTACATGGAGGAGGCCTTTATCGCGGCTGACTGGGCGGACCGGGTCCACAGCGAATACGAAACCGGCGACTTTGACGTCTTCGAGGCATGGATCGGGAAATACGTCGATAGCTGGGCGAAGTGCGATACCCTCTGCAATCATGCCGTCGGATCCTTCATCGAACAGTTCCCGGAGCACCTGCCGGGCCTGAAGAGATGGACCGGGTCGAGGAACCGGTGGCTGAGGCGGGCCGCGGCGGTGACCCTGGTCCTCCCCGCCCGGAGGGGGCTGTTCATTGAGGATGTTCTCGACATCGCAGGCCGGCTGTTGCAGGATCCCGATGACCTCGTGCAGAAGGGATACGGGTGGCTCCTGAAGGAGGCGGGCAAGGCTCACCCGGACGAGGTCTTCCGGTTTGTTATGGAACACCGGAAGGACATGCCCCGGACCGCTCTCAGATATGCCATCGAGAAGATGCCGGCGGAATGGAAGAGGCAGGCGATGAAGAGGTGAAGGCCGGGAAAATGCGAGGGGAGGGATTTGAACCCACGAACTCCTACGAGACTGGCCCCTCAAGCCAGCGCCTTTGACCTGGCTTGGCAACCCTCGCGCCTACATATGTACACTCGTGGATCACAAGAATCTTCTCCTTCGCACTACCCCGGGGGTTCCGCCATTGCCGTCATATTCGTCCCTCTGTCATGACCCTTCCGGGGCATGGATGTATATATCTATACGACGCTTATTCTCCTCCATGTGGTCCCTCATCCTGCAGGAGTTCGCCGACTCCCCTGCCCAGGCCCGGGTGGCGAAGTTCCTCCTCGAGAACGGCTTCGGGGTGAACGACGAGGGAAAGGTGGTGGCGAACGGCGTCGAGATCCCGGCCACCCACATCGCCCTCGTCATCGGGGCCGACCGCCGGGTGGTGGATGCAACGGCCCGGCGGATCCTCTCGGTGCCTGCCATCAGGCCGGTCTTTCAGAACCTGCGGGCCACCCCCGACCTCTCCCGGGTCGCCGAGGCCCTCGGGCTCTCCTCCTTCACGGTCATCCCTAAGAACGCCCAGGAGCGGGGGATCGTGAGCGCAGTCCTCCGGGTAGTCCAGGGGCGGAGGCTCACCATCCGGCAGATCTTCGTCACCGATCCCTACTTCGCCGAGGAGCCGAAGCTCGTCGTGATCACCGAGGAGAAGGTGCCGCCCGGCCTCTTCGAGGAGATCCGCGCCCTCCCGCAGGTGAAGCAGGTCATTATCTGAAGCATTCCATCTCGAGGTAGAGCCGGTAGATCCTCCGCCGGACCCTCTTCTTCTGCCGGATGGCTCCCGCGAGGGTGTCCTGGATGCACGCCTCCCTGGTACCGTGAACCAGGTTGTCGGCGTTCGCCACGATCTTCTCCTCGAGGGTTTCGGGTATGCAGTCCCTCGGGACGAGCCGCCCGAGGGAGCACTCGTCGGCGGTGAGCCCCGCGCCGATGTGCCGCTCGATGATGCTCGCGATGGCGGGGTCGAGGCCGTACGACCGGGCGATCTCCGCGCCGCGCTGGGCGTGGGCGATGCCGTGGATCATGCTCCGGCCGATGTCATGGAGCATGGCTCCGGCCAAGACGAGATCGCGGTCGGCGACGGAGTTCCCGGTAAAAGAGAGGGCGAGGCCGGTGACCGCCTTTGCGTGGGCGATGACAGACCGGTCGCAGCCCGCCCGGACGAGGAGCGCCTCCCACTTCACCACCAGGCCTTCGGCCTGTCGGCTACCCCCCAGGCTGATGCCCTCGGGGTCACCACCTCGCTCCGCTCGGTGGTTCTCGCTCGGACTAGCATCCTCGCGGTCCTCACTCATACCCGAGGCATTCGCGGAGGGCGGAGATCCGGCGCTTCAGGGCCGAGAGGAGGGCCTCGTTGTCAAAGTGCTCCACGGGCTGGGAGCACCGGGGGCAGGCGAAGTCCAGCTCCATGACCTCGTTGAAGGTGAAGGTCCCGCAGGTCTCGCAGAGGTAGAAGTCGTTCTCTTCCTCGAAGTTCTCCCGGGCCTCGAGCTTCTCGAGGATGAGCTTCATGTCCTCGAGGATGGCCGCCTCGACCCGGTCGAGCCGGAGGGTCCAGAGGTAGGTGAGCCAGCCGGTCTCGGTGTTCTTCAGCCGCCGGTACTCGGCGAGCCGCTTCTCGTAGAGGGTGTAGAGGGTGTGCCGGACCGAGTTCAGGTTGATCCCCGTCTTCTCGGCAAGGTCCTCGTCGCTGTTCTCCCCCTCCTCGGGAAAGCGCCCCAGGAGATCGAGCCCCTCGTCCCCGATGAGCCGGTGGAGGTACGACCTCACCGCCTCGTCCTTCAGGATCTCCGTGATGGACATCACCCTCTCATATATCGCTCCAGCTTGTTAAGGGTGCTGGCAAGGTCCCGGAGGGCAGCTTCGCGGTCCGGCCCCGTGCCGAACAGGCTCACGACCGCCTGCCCCTCCTCAAAGGAGGTCCCCGGCCAGGGGATGTCCGCGACCCGGGGGGCGAACCGGGACAGGTCCTCCGAGAGGACGAGGTCCCGGTCGGCAAAGAGGATCCTCCGCACGGCGCAGCGCCCGGGCTCCGGCACGGGGGCCGGGAGCATCCCCCGGCAGGCGTCCAGATGGAGGGAGAAGAGGGAGAGGCCGGAGGCCGCCTCGACGGTGTCCACCGTGGCCTGGAACCGGGGGTTCACCTCGATGGCGATGGCATCCTCCCCGAGGACGAAGTCGACCCCCGCGGACCCGACGCAACCGCTCCCCGCGACGGCACGGACCGCGAGGTCCCTCATCCTCCCGGCGAGGGGATGGTCAAGGGGCGTGACCGACCCGGTGAAGCCGAAGGGGGCGGCATCCCCTCCACGGAGGAGCTGCTCGTTCACCGCGATGGCGACGGCGTGATGCCCATCGGCGATGCAGGAGACGCTCGCGGGAACACCTCCGACCTGCTTCTGGAGGAGCGGCTCCGCCCCTTCGCTCTCCCGGTACCACCGGTCAAGGTCATCCCGGGACCGGATAATGGCGTTCCGCCATCCCCCGGCCCCGATCCTCGGTTTCACCACGTAGGGGAAGTCATCCTCCGCCGCGAGGGGCGGGGCGGGGATCCCCTCCCGCTCGAAGAACCGCTGGACCTCGAGCTTGTCGAGGAGCCGGGCGGCGGTCCGGGGATCGGTGCCGGCGAGGGGGACCGGGGGGCCGAAGGTCTCGGCTCCCGAAGTAGGGATGAACCAGTCCGCACGATGCCGCCGCGCCATCTCCATGATGCGGTCGGGGAGATCCTCCAGTTCCTCGAATTTCAGCCGGTCCTCGGTGTACCACGGCAGGTCCAGGTCGCAGAAGTGGTCCACCGCGCAGACCGTGTACCCCGCCTTCCAGGCGGACTGCACCACGTGCCGGGTGGTAAATCCGGCGATGAGGACCCTTCCCTTCACGGCACGGTCCTCTTCCCGTGCGGGCTCGGCTCTATCCGGAGCTCCGCATCCGGGTACGTCCGGTCGAGCTCGGCCCCCTCGAAGAGGTGGTCGAGGAAGACGGCCACCCCCGAGATCTCGGAGTGGGGCTGCGTGGTCACCGAGACGTTGTAGTCCGCGAGCCCGTATACATCGCCCGGCACCTTCTCGGCGCCGACAACGACGAGGATCTTCTCCTTTCCCCGTATCTCCCCGATGACCTCCCGCAGGGGGAGGCCGTACATGGTGAGGTGGACCACGGTGCCTCCCTTCCCCTTCCACGCCCGGATGCAGCTATTCCACGAGACCCCGTCTTTGACGAAGAAGTGGCCGCCCCACCGGGCCGCCACGTCCCTGAGGCTGACCGCCACGCCGGGGTCATCGGCCGCGAGGTACATGCCGTCGGCACCGAAGGCCCGTGCCGCGAGGCCGACGTGGGTGGTGACCCGCTTGTCCCGGAAGGGCCGGTGGCCGATCCGGAGGACGCAGACCTCCTTCATCTGCCCTTCCGCTCCTCGCCGGTCTTCACCCGGATGACACCGTTCTCGAAGACGAGGGGGCTGTCCACCTCGTTCCTCGCCTGGCAGAGGAGGATAGCCTCGGGGAGCGAGAGGGCCCTCAGCTCGTCCCCCCTCCGCTCGATGAGGAGGTACCGCTCGAGCCGACAGAGGGAGGCCTCGACGAGGGCCGGCTCGTACCCGGTCCCCGCGAGGTCTCCTGCCGTCCGGACCTTCCCGTCGAGGAGCGCGTGGTAGATCTCCCAGTCCAGGTCCTCGTCCCGCACACGTACCCATCGCGGGGGGGAGGATATATTATTTAGGGAACGGGCAGATTTCCCGTAATGCGAATCTCCGCGGGAGAAGGGTAAATGCATGATCGATCCCATTGAACTCGCCGAGCTTGCGGATCGGGTCCTCGCCATCGCGGGGGAGAACGTGAAGACTCTCGCGGAGGTGCTGGACACCCTCGATGCCGAGGCCCGGGGGGAGCTCCTCGCCTCCGACCTCCTGAACGCCCTCCAGTCCTTCTACTACCACTTCCGGGAGATGCCCACGCTCCTCGGGGAGGAACGGCTCATGCTGCAGCCGGCCGCCGCCGCCTTCGAGGGGATCGTCTTCGAGGAGGAGAACGACCTCGGGCTCGTCTTCCGGGTGGGGGAAGGGGGCCCGGTCATCGAGGTGACCGAGGCGGGAGAACCGGTCGTCCGGTTCGAGGGTGCCTCGGCGTACCGCGGTGCGAGGCATTACCTGGAAGAGTGAAGGACTCCTGTCGGCCCTCGGGGGGCAGCTGGGAGCCGTCACCGGATCGGGTATTTTCCCCGGGTGATGATGTCCGGGTCCACCTTCGCCGGCACGAGGGGCGGCGGGTCCCCCCACCTGACGATGACCTCGCCGAGAATAGCCACCACGGCGGTGATACCGGTCCCGCCGAGGCGCCGGAGGACCCGCTGGTCCTCCGGGCGGAGCTCGTTGCAGAGCGCGGTCGCCCAGGCATCGGCGGAGGCCACGTCCGGTGAAAAGACGGTGACCGCATCCGCGACCCCCAGGCTCACCGATGGTCCGACGGTGGCGGAGGAGGTGCAGATGCCCCGGATCCCCCCGCCCGGCGGGATGAGGAAGGCGAGCCGGTCCGAGAGGGGCGAGGTCCCTGCATGGACCCCGACCCGGAGCTCCCGGTCGGTGACGAGGGCGATGTCCCCCCCGTTGTCGATGACCCCGAACCTGGCGCCGGCCGCTGCCATGGCCTCGACCCCGGCCCAGGCGATGGTCCCCGCCACAGCCGCCATGGGGCCGACCCCGGCCCGGCGCGCGGCCGCCGCCATCCTCTGGACCACCTCCCCGCCGCCCTCCGGGAGGTAGGGATCATAGGTGATGGCAAAGAAGGGGTCCCGGGCGATATAAGCCTCGAGCTCCTGCCTCGCCGTCATCACCCCCCCCTTTGCCGCGGCGACATGGGAGGGATCGTCGGCGAGGATGGTGGCGATGGTCTCCCTGAACTGGAAATGCTCGCGGATCATCCGGCCTGCCTCGCCTCCTCATGAGGGTATCTTCCCCGGTTCGTATATGACTGATCCCCGGACCGAAGGCTTCTTGCACCTCCCCGCCATGAGGGAACCGGAGGACCATGACCGGAGAGATCCCCAACCGGCTCATCGGCGAGAAGAGCCCCTACCTCCTGCAGCATGCTCTGAACCCCGTGGACTGGTACCCCTGGGGTGACGAGGCCTTCGAACGGGCGAGGGACGAGGATAGGCCGGTCTTCCTCTCCATCGGGTACTCCACCTGCCACTGGTGCCACGTCATGGCACGGGAGTCCTTCGAGAACCCCCGGGTGGCAGCCCTCATGAACGAGTCCTTCGTGAATATCAAGGTGGACCGGGAGGAACGGCCGGACATCGACCTGGTGTACATGGAGGCTGCCTTCAGGCTCACCGGGTCGGGCGGCTGGCCCCTCACCATCGTCATGACCCCGGAGAAAAAGCCCTTTTTTGCCGCCACCTACATCCCGCCCGGGGGGAAGCCGGGGCAGACCGGGCTCTTTGATCTCATCCCCCGGATCCTGCACGTCTGGAGGGAGAGGCGGGACGAGGTCCTCGCGGCGGCCGAGGGCATGGCCGCCCTCCTCCGGCCGGGCCCCTCCGGGCCGGGCCTCGGGAGCAGGGAGGAGGCCTTCGAACGGGCCTTCGGGGAGCTCCGGTACCGGTTCGACCGGGAGCATGGCGGCTTCGGCAGGGCCCCGAAGTTCCCGTCCCCTCACACCCTCCTGTTCCTCCTCCGGTATTATCGCCGCACCTGCAAGGCGGAGGCCCGGTCCATGGCAGAACAGACCCTCAGGGCCATGCGGTACGGGGGTATCTACGATCATCTCGGATCCGGCTTCCACCGGTACTCCACTGACGCCGGGTGGCGCGTCCCGCACTTCGAGAAAATGCTCTACGATCAGGCGCTCCTTGCCCTTGCCTATACCGAGGCCTTCCAGCTGACCGGTGACCCTCTGTACCGGGAGACCGCCGAAGGGGTCCTCGGCTACCTGCTCAGGGACCTCCGTGGTGAGGAGGGGGCATTCCTTGCCGCCGAGGACGCGGAGAGCGGCGGGGTGGAGGGGGGCTTCTACCTCTGGACCGAAACGGATGTGCAGGCGGTACTTTCGGGCAGGGAGAGGGAGTCTTTCATCCGGCACTTCGGGATTCATCCCGGGGGAAATTACGAACCCACGGGAGAGCCCTCCTTCCCGGGACCGAACGTCCTCTTCCGGGCTTCATCGGAGGAGGATATGGCCCGGGAAATGGATATCCCCGTCGCGGAGGTGCGGGGCCTCCTCCGGTCGGCGATCGGGAAGATGCGGCATGCGCGGGAGAGGCGGCCTCGCCCGGCCCGGGACGGGAAGATCCTCACCGACTGGAATGGCCTCGCCATCGCAGCCTTCGCCCTGGCGGCCCGGGTGTTCCGCCGTGGCGAATACCTGGACGCGGCAGGGGCGGCCGCGGACTTCATCCTCGCCACCCTCGTGAAGCCCGACGGGCGGCTCCTCCACCGGTACCGGGACGGCGAGGCGGCTATCGACGGGAACGCCGATGACCATGTTTTCCTCGCCTGGGGGCTCACGGAACTCTACCGGGCGGGCTTCGAGGTCAGGTATCTCGACCGGGCGATGGCGGTGACCGATACCCTCCTCGCCCATTTCCGGGACCGGAAGGAAGGGGGGTTCTTCTTCACCCCGGATGACGGGGAGGCCCTTATCGCGAGGATGAAGCCGGTCCAGGACGGCGCCATTCCATCCGCGAACTCCCTCGCCCTCGCCCTCCTCCTCAGGCTCTCGGCCCTCACCGGGAGGGGCGACTACTCCGATGCCGCCCGGGAGCTGGAGGCATGGTTCCTCGGGGAGCACGGGGGGTCCCCGGCCGCCTCCACGGCCATGATGATCTCCCTGGAGATGGCAACCGGTCTTTCAACTGAGGTGGTCATCGTCGGGGATGCCGGGGGCGGGGATACCCGGGCACTCCTTTCAGTCCTCGACACCCGCGATGCACCTGGGATGACGGTTCTCCTCAGGCGGGTGGATGGGGACCCGGTCCTCGACGACCTCGCCCCCTTCACCCGGGAGTTTGCGGCCAAAGGAGGAAAGGCCACCGCATACGTATGCAGGGACCACGCCTGCCGGCTCCCGGTCACGGACCCGGAGGCACTCTCGGAGATCCTTGATACACCCCGGGAATGAGCTTCACTGGAAAACGAATAAGAGATGGAGAGGCCGGGCCGGAACACTATTTATGACATCAGGGTCAACTCACCTTGATCGGGGCCGAAAGGTGCGTGCCGGATGACGAAGAGGCTGCTTACCGAACCAGAGGCATACGGGCTGCTCCGGCGCTCGGGGATACCGGTGCCCGCCTATGAGGTTGCGAGGGACGACGAGGATGCGGTCCGGATCGCGGGGGAGATCGGCTTTCCGGTGGTTCTGAAGATCGTCTCCCCGGACATCGTCCATAAGAGCGACATCGGTGGAGTGGTCTGGGGAGTCCATGATGCCGCGGAGGCCCGCTCTGCGTACCGGGAGATCCTCTCCCGGGTGAAGGCCCGGGTGCCGGGTGCTGCCATCGAGGGGGTCATCGTCGAGCAGGAACTCCCCCCCGGTCTCGAAGTCCTCGTTGGCGGGAAGACCGATCCCACCTTCGGGAAGGTCATCAGCTTCGGCCTCGGCGGGACCCTGGTCGAGGTCCTCCGGGATGTCGCTCTCCGGCTCCTCCCCCTCGGCAGGGAGGAGGCCCGGGATATGGTCAGGGAGATCCGGGGGTGGCGGCTCATCGCCGGGTACCGGGGCGAGCCCCCGAAGGACGAGGAGGCCCTCCTCGACCTCATCCTCGCCGCCGTGAGGATGTTCGGTCAGGAGGACATCTCCGAGTTTGACCTCAACCCCGTGATCCTGCACGAGAAGGGAGCCTGCGCCGTGGATGCCCGGATGTACCGGGGTGGGGAGGCCCCGGCAGGCCTGCGGAAGATCCACTGCGCCCTGGCCCCCGAGATCTTCTCCCCGGAGTCCATTGCCGTAGTGGGCGCCTCCGGCGACCCGGCGAAGGTGGGCTATGCCGTCTTCAGGAACCTCCTCCCCTTCCCCGGGAAGCTCTACGCGGTGAACCCGAACCGGTCAGAGGTACAGGGAAGGAGGACCTGGCCCTCCCTTGGCGCCCTCCCTGAACCGGTTCATCTCGCGGTCATAGCGGTGCCGGCCCGGCTCGTCCCCGGTATTATCGAGGAGGCAGGGAAGGCCGGGACAAAGGCGGCCATCATCCTCTCGGGAGGTTTTGGCGAAACCGGCGAGGCGGGGAAGGTCCTCGAGCTGGAGGTGCTCGAGATCGCCCGGAGATACTCGCTGCGCATCCTCGGGCCGAACTGCCTCGGGATCATGCTCCCCCACAAGGGGGTAAACACCACCTTCGGGCCCATCACCCCGAGGCCCGGCCGGGTCGCCTTCATCTCCCAGAGCGGGGCCGTCATTGCGACCATGGTGGACTGGTCCGTTCCGGAGGAGTTCGGGTTCTCGGCGGTGATCAGCGTCGGGAACCAGGCAGACCTCGGGTTCGAGGACTTCCTCTTCTACCTCGGGCAGGACCCTGAGACCCGGGCCATCGTCATGTACATCGAGGAGGTGAAGGACGGGCCGGCCTTCCTCGAGGCCGTGGAGCGGGTCTTTGCAAAGGTCCCGGTCATCGCGATAAAGAGCGGTCTTTCTGCGAAGGGGAAGGCCGCTGCCTCCTCCCACACCGGGGCCCTCGCGGGGAGCCACGAAGTGTACATGGCGGCCTTCCGGAAGGCGGGGATCACGGCGACCCAGTCCCTGCGCGAGGCCTTCCTCCTCGCCGAGCTCCTGGCCTCTGAGGGTTACCCCGCGGGCAGGCGGGGCATTGTCATCACGAACGCCGGTGGTTTCGCGGTCTTTGCCTCCGACTACGCCGATCTCTATGGGATCAATCTCGTCGACCTCCACCCCGAGACCCTCGCGGCGCTCTCGGCCTTCCTCCCTCCCAACTGGAGCCATGGGAATCCCCTGGATCTCGTCGGGGACTCGGGAGTCGAGCAGTATGCCCGGGTCTTCGACTTCCTCATCAAGCACCAGGAGTTCTGGGACATCGCCTTCATCGTTTCGGTGCCCGACGCGGTCCTCGATCCAACCCAGCTCGCCCAGGAGGTTGTCCGCTTTTCCCGGAACACGAAGAAGATGGTGGTCGGTTGCTTCCTAGGGGGCGCCTCGGTCGCGAGCAGTGTACAGATCCTCCGGGCCCACCATATCCCGAACTTTGCCGACCTCGAGGATGCCTTCCGGGTCGTCGGCAGGGCCTGCAGCGTGAAGAGGCCGGGGACCCCCCCGGCCTGATACTACTGCCCGCGGAAAGTATTCAAACGGCCCCGGGCGAGAATATACGGAAGACCACTCCAACCCGGTGAGCCGCCATGAAGATCCTCCTCCTCGAGCGGGAAGGCACCGACCTGTACTCCACCCTCTACGACTCCGAGACGAGCCGGGCCATGCTCAGGTTCTACCATCCCGTTCGCCACCCGGCCGGCGTGGAGATCACCACCGCCTCACTGGGGAGCGCCCTCTCCCTCGCCTCGGAGCTCCGGTGGTACATCCAGCGGTACGTGGACGAGGTCCTCCTCACCGACGACGGGACGGTCTACCTGACCTGGTCGCTCGCCGCCATGGTCTACGAACGGGGTATCACCCTCTCGGAGCCCTGGCCCCACCGGTTCCGTTACCGGATCCATAAGGGGAAGGTATACCGTTCCCCCTGGGACCTGGCGGCCTTCGGCGCTTCACCTGCGCCGGAGAACAAGGGGCCCGAAACCCCGCCGAACACCCTGCCACTTCCTGCCCCCGGCTCACCGGCGGACCAGGTCCTCGAGGTCTGGAGCACCGCCGAAGAGTATGCTGATCCAGAACGGGGAGAACCGGTGGGACCAGAGGAGTTTACAGAACCGGAAGGGCCGGCCGGGGCTGGAGAACCGGAAGGGCCGGTGGTACCCCGGGGGCCTGTCGGGCCGGACAACCCCCGGGAGAGACTCTGAATCCATCCTGAATCCGGAAGCCGGCCCTCACACACTTATATCCCTCCCGCCTAATCATCTGTCATGGCAAGGAAGATCGCGACCATCGGGATCACCATCAACCTCGAGAACTACGAGAACCTCCGGCTGGAGGTGCAGGGGGAGATCGGGGCTGAGGGGGATACCGAAGAACTCATCGCCTTCCTCGACGGGATGCTCGCGCGGCTCGGCCACGGGGACGAGGCCACCGCGGAGCTCGTGGACGCCTACCGCCGCAGGGTCATCGTCCCGCCGGGGACCGGGGCAGCCTCCACGGCAGCCGCCAGGCCGGTCCCGGCCCGGAGGGGTGGGGAGGCGGCTCCTGCGCCGCCGGTGCAGCCTGCACAACCCGCGGCAGCCCCGGCCCCCCGCCCCGCCGCCACCGGGCCAGCACCGGAGGCGGCGCCGAAGCCCCGGGAGGCACGCCAGCAGGCAGAACCCCCCGGGGGGGAGCCCGTCCCCCGGGAGGAGAAGCCCGCCACGGTCCGGGTGAGCCCCGAAGGAAAGGCGGTGAAACCTGCGGCACGGCCGGCTGCCCGGCCCGAGGTGGCGGCTCCCCCGGCGCAGGTGCAGGAACCCGTGCGCCGGAAGGTCCCGGCACCGCAGGCCCCCCGGGAGACCCCGCGGGAGCCCGCTGCAGGCGAGCAGGCGCCTGCGGCCGGGAGGCCGAAGCTCGCCGAAGGCGAGGTGGCCTGCGAGGGCTGCGGCGCCGGCATCACGAAGAACCAGGAGAAGCTCTCGAAGCTCCTCACGGGGAAGAGCCTCTGCAAGCGGTGCATGAACCCCTGAGGTCGCACCAGGCTTTCGGCCTGTTGCTCCTCCCTCGGGCCCGTGCCCTTCGGGAGGTCCCATCGGGGCCGCACCCCGGCGGTCATGCCTCGGGCTTCCGCCCTCCGGTGGTCGCACCAGGCCCTCGGCCTGTCGCTCCTCGCTCGGGGCTATCGCCCCTTCGCGTTCGCCAACGGGGCTTTGCCCCGTCGGCTCTCCGCCAGGATTTCCTCCTGGCGGTTCACCTCCGCACCGCGCATGGCCGGGGTTTAAATAGAACCCGATCCAGTCTCTAGTGGGATGAAGAAGAGCCTCCTCATGTGGGACGAATCCCTCTTCCGGGAACCGGAGGTCTTCGAGCTGGACTATGTCCCCGACCAGTTCCAGCACCGGGAGGACCAGATGAAGGAGCTCGCCTTCCAGGTACGGCCGGGAATCAAGGGGGCCCGGCCCCTGAACACCGTCTGCCGGGGGCTCCCCGGGACTGGGAAGACCACCTCGGTGCGGAAGCTCTTCGCCGAGATCGAGGACACCACGAAGAAGCTCGTCCCCGTGTACGTGAACTGCCAGATCGACAACACGAAGTTCGCCATCTTCTCGCAGATCTACCGGAAGCTTGCCGGCCACCTGCCCCCGGCCTCGGGCACCTCCTTCAAGCAGGTCTTCGATGCCATCGCCCGGATCATGCTCAAGGAGGACATCGTTCTCCTCGTCTGCCTCGACGATGCCAACTACCTCCTCTACGAGAACGAGATGAACAAGGTCCTCTACACCCTCCTCAGGTCCCACGAGGCGTACCCGGGCACCCGGATCGGCGTGATCCTCATCATCTCTGACATGACCGTGGACCTCGTGCAGGCCGTGGACGCCCGGGTCGCCTCGGTCTTCCGGCCCACCGAGGTCTACTTCCCGCCGTACGGGGAGGAGGAGGTGGCGGGCATCCTCCGGGACCGGGTGAACCAGGGCCTCTACCCGAACGTCCTCCCCGAGCCCATGTTCCGGCTCGTGGTGGAACAGACCATGAAGAGCGGCGACCTCCGGGTGGGCATCGACCTCCTGAAGAGGGCGGCCCTCTCCGCCGAGAAGGCGGCCCGCCGGACCATCGAGCGGGACGACATCTGCCGTGCGTACGAGGTCTCCCGGTACCTTCACCTCGCGTTTACCGTTAAGACCCTGAAGGACGAGGAGAAGGAGCTCCTCTGGAAGGTGGCCGAGCTCTCGAGCGGCGAGAAGGAGATGAACGCCGGCGAGGTGTACAAGGCCCTGAAGGAGAAGGAGTCCCTCGGCTACACCCGGTTCTACGAGATGGTGAAGAAGCTCGATGCCATGCGCCTCGTGAACCTCTCGTACCGCGACGGGAGGGGGCGCACCCGGCTCATCAGCCTCCGCTACGATCCCGGCCGGGTCCTCGAGTACCTCGGGAAGCCCTGAGAGCAGTTTAACAATGCTTATCATATCCTCGACCCTCACTCTTTTCATCATCTCAACCGGGGGAAATTGCAGTGCTCAGCGTCAATGAACTTGCCTTCGATCTCTTCAACGAGCTGGCGGAATATCCCGAGGATTTCAACGCGGCCTTCCACCAGCTGGACAACGGTGCCCGGATCGTGGACTGCGGCGTCTCGACCCGGGGGGGCTACCAGGCGGGCCGGATCTTCACCGAGATCTGCATGGGTGGCCTAGGGGAGGTCGGATTCAGGATGGGGCAGATCAAGGGGGTGCCCCTTCCCTTCATTGAGGTGGCCACCGACTTCCCGTCCATCGCCTGCCTCGGGGCCCAGAAGGCGGGCTGGACGGTCAAGGTGGGGAACTACTCGGCCATGGGGAGCGGCCCGGCGAGGGCCCTCTCCCTGAAGCCGAAGCATACCTACGAGGTCATCGACTACGAGGATGACTGCGAGGACGCGGTCATTTGCCTGGAGAGCGACCATCTCCCCAACGGCGCGGTCCTCGAGAAGATCGCCTCCGAGTGCAATGTCGACGCGGCCAACACCTGCGCGGTGGTGGCGCCCACCGCCTCCATCGTGGGGTCCATCCAGGTGGCGGGCCGGTGCGTCGAGACGGCGGTTTACAAGCTGAACGAGCTCGGCTTTGACACCCGGACCATCGCCTCGGCCATCGGTACGGCGCCCATATCTCCCGTGAAAAAGGATGCCCTGAAGGCCATGGGCACGACGAACGATGCGACCATCTACCATGGCTCCATCTACCTCTCCGTGAAGAACCCGAAGATCAAGGAGTACCTCGATAAGATCCCGAGCAACAAGTCCAAGGGGTACGGGAAGCCCTTCTTCGAGATCTTCAAGGAGGCCAAGTTCGACTTCTACCAGATCGACACCTCCCTCTTTTCGCCCGCTGAGGTCGTGATCAACGAGCTCACCGAAGGGGTCGTGTACCATGTCGGCGCCGTGAACCCCGACGTGACCCTGAGGTCCTTCGGGTTCTCCTAGAACATGAAGAGTGACTCCGACGTGAGTCACTCCTTCGGGTTTCGGTGAAACCGGGAGGGTGATGACGAAGTTATCACTCCTTCGGGTTCCAGTAGCCACCCTTTTCCGCCTGTTCCACCATGAAAAGAGAGGAGGCCTGCCCTTCAGCAATTTTAATAGGATCGCCGCCTCACCACTCTAGGGCGGGCTTGTGGTCTAGGCTGGTTATGATACCGCCTTTACAAGGCGGGGATCAGCGGTTCGAATCCGCTCAAGCCCATCGGAAACGCATGTTCACGGGGGGGCACCCCATTGTCGGGGGTGCCGGGTTGTCACGGGTTGTCCTATCGACAGACGGTATTCCGGCGCGCTTCACTACTCTTATTACCTGCGATACCGAGAACATCATAGCAGGCGAGGTTGGAACGTTCCATGGCTCCCGAAAAGAAATCGGTCCTCCTTTTCACGACTTACAAATTCAGGGACGAGACGAATCTCACAGTGCGACGGGGTATCCAGATGGCAGCGAAAATGACCGTCGGGGACACCGTCTGGCTGCAGTCCCGCGAGGGAGGGGATCAGCGAAAGGCCCTCGTTACCGGGCTGAAGGTGAAGCGGTTCCGGGATATCCGGGAACAGGAGCTCGCCGTCGAACATGACCCCCAGTGCCGGAGCTGGAATGCCCTCTTTGCCACCATGAAGAAGCTCTACGATGATTTTGACGAGATGGAGATCGTCACCATGATTTATTTTACGACGGAAGAGGGGGAGTAAACCGTCCCTGCGAAGGGGTGTATTCCCCCGCCGTCCGGTTCCCACCCCGGTGTCGCACCGGTATTCGCCGGGATCGAAACGAATTTGAGACCCCAAACCCCGGAATAGCTGGGGGAAGAGCCGTGGAAGGAGATACCGGTAAGGAGAAGATCTACAGGGAAGCCCTCCAGCTCCATGAAAGACACCGGGGAAAACTGGAGATTCACTCGAAGGTACCCCTGGAGAACAGGCAGGATCTTTCGCGGGCATATACCCCCGGCGTTGCCGAGGTATGCCGGGCAATCCAGAAGGACAGGAACCTCGCCTACCGGTATACCCTCAAGGGAAATTCCGTCGCCATTGTTACCGATGGATCGGCGGTCCTTGGTCTCGGGAACATCGGTCCCTATGCAGCCATCCCGGTGATGGAGGGCAAGGCCATCCTCTTTAAAAAATTCGCGAATATCGATGCCTTTCCCATCTGCTTTGAGAGCTATCACACCGGCTTCGTGGACGAGGTGCGGAACATCGCCCCGGTCTTCGGCGGGATAAACCTGGAGGACATCGCCGCACCGAAATGCTTCGAGGTGGAGGAGGCCCTCCAGGACATCGGGATACCGGTGATGCATGACGACCAGCATGGCACGGCCATCGTGGTCCTCGCCGCCCTCATCAATGCCTGCAAGGTCACGAAAAAGAGCTTTGAGGACCTGCAGATCGTGGTATGCGGTGCCGGGGCTGCGGGGTACGCCATCGTGCGCCTCCTGGGGTGTATCGGGTACGGTCCCAATGTCTGCCGGAAGGTCCGGGACATCGTTGTCTGTGACACGAGGGGGATCATTCATCGGAAAAGGGAGGGCCTCTACACGAATAAATACAAGTTCATCCTCGCCGATGAAACCAACCATGCCGGGAAAACGGGGACCCTCGCTGATGCCGTGGAGGGAGCGGACGTTCTCATTGGCGTTTCTTCCCCGGGGGTGTTCACCGAAAAAATGATCCGGTCCATGAATGACGATCCCATTGTGTTTGCCATGGCAAACCCGGTTCCTGAGATCATGCCCCACCTGGCGAAGAAAGCAGGTGCCTCGGTGGTGGGAACCGGCAGGAGCGATTTCCCTAACCAGATCAACAATGCCCTGGCCTTCCCCGGGGTCTTCAGGGGGGCCCTGGATGTGTTTGCCACGAGGATGAGCGAGGAGATGAAGGTTGCCGCCGCCCACGCCCTCGCAGGGTATGTGCCAGAGCTCGACCCGGAACACATCGTCCCTGCCGTCCTTGACCGGGAGGTCACCATGCAGGTGGCAGCCGGAGTGAGGGAGGCGGCTATTGTCTCAGGTTGCGCGAGGAATATTTAACCGCCGGGCGGTCCCTCCACCCGGTGATCACCCCAACCCTCATCATCTCCCCGTTCCACTCCTGATCATGGCCGGGAAGAAGCCGGAAGGGGACGGGGTAAAGGCCTGCAGCCCGCTGGAGGAGGGGCAGCGGTGCGCGAAGGAGGGGAGACACGAGGAGGCCATCAGCCACTTCGACGAGGCCATCCGGGAAAACCCGCGGTCCACCGACGCATGGCTCGGGAAATGCAACGAGCTGAAATCCCTCGAGCGGTACAGCGAGGCCCTCGAGTGCTATGCCACGGCGCTTTCGATTGACCCGAAGTCCTGCCAGGCCTGGATCGCGAAGGGAAACACCCTCGTGAAGCTCAGCAGGCAGGACGAGGCCCTCGAGTGCTTCGGGATGGCGAGAAAGGTTGGGAGCAGGAAGAGCTAGGCGCCGGCCTTCCCTTTTCAGCGACTCTTTTCCTGGATCCGCAGCCCGTTCCCCGTATTATCCGACCCTTATCCCGTTCTCCGTCGCGATATCCGTGAAGGCCCGGGCGAGGTGCCCGCACTGCTCCTTCGTGAGGCCGTAGGTATTGAACTTCCAGACCCGCGTCGCCCCGGGGATGACCCCGCCGATGCCCCGGTCGCCGAGGGCACTCGTGAAGAAGTACCCCCGTTTCCGGTGGGTCTGGGCGACCGTGTCGAAGGAGTCCCTCGTGTCAACCCGGGTCAGGGTGTGCCTCCTCGGGTACTCCGAGAGGATAACGGTCCCCTCGATGGACCGGAGGGCGTCGATCACGACCTTCCCGTTCGCAAGCTCCTCCTGCCAGCGGTTCACCCGCTCCTTCACCGCCGGGAAGGAGGCCATCATCCCCATGACCGTCGCGCCCATGAGGGTGCAGCCGAGGAGCTCCACCTCCTTCACCCCGAACTGGCGCCGGGTGAGGTCGCCCCGCGTCTTCGTCGTCCGAAGGACCTCGGCCGCATATTCCTTCGTCGTGGCAAGGACTCCTGAGGGGGCCGGTGAGGCCATGCTCTTGTGCCCCGAACCGACGACGAAGTCCACCCCCAGCTCCTTCCCGTCGACGGGGAGGATGCCGACCGAGTACGCCCCGTTGTAGAGGACCCGGATGTCATGGGCATGGGCGGCCTTTGCGATCTCCCGCACCTCGTGCTCGTTGCCGAACTGGTAGTCAAAGTGGTCGACGAAGAGGAGGGCCGGGGGCTTCCCGAACTCCCGGGTCACCTCCTCGATCCTGGCGGCCGCTGCATCGCCGGTGATCCGGTTCCCCGCATCCTTTGGGATCTCCCGGGGGATCCCTCTCGCCCCCTCGATGGCAAGGAAGCTCGTGTAATGGGAGAGGGCGGTGAGGAGGACGGGCGCCCCCTTCTCCACGTACGTGTCGGCGACGGCCTGGAAGCCCCGCCGGGCACCGGGCATGACCCTTGCCTCGTCCATGTGCACGAAGGCCGCGAGGTCACGGTGGAAGGCGTCTATGGGCGGTTTTTTGATGGCGTCCAGCCGGAAGGGCCTCCGGCAGTTGTCGCAGACCGAGTACCCGTCCCCGTAGGCGATGACAGCCTTCATGGCCTCGGGGGTGAGCCGTCCCCCGGCCTGGATGGGGTCGATGTTGATGGCGAGCTCCTCGAGCTCCCTGACCTCGATGTCCCCCGTGCATCTCATCGGAGCAGCTCCTCCTCGAGGATACTGACCTGCTGCCTCAGGTCTGCAAGGGACCTCCGAACCGCCTCCCGGTCCTCGCCGGAGAGCTCGTGGGAGGGGGCGGTCCTCCGGAGGATCACCCGGATGTCGGTAAGGGTGAAGAGGCCCTGGAAAACGGCGTCGACTGCTCTTCGCGACATAGCATCGCATAGAACTATCAGGGCACGGGTATAGATAGCTGGTGATCGGGGGCCCTTTCACCTTCGCCCCACCCGCATGAGCTCTATATGCGGGGCGGTGGTACCCGGGCAGGGGAGAGATGAGATTCGTCCACATCGGTGACAGCCACCTGGGCCTCTCGCAGTTCAGCCGCCTGGACGAGGACGGCGGGAACCTGCGGGAGCGCCTCGTCTATGACCACTTCCTCGCCGCCATCGATGCCATCCTTCGCCTGCGGCCGGATGCCCTCGTCCATGCCGGCGACCTCTTCCAGTCGGTACGGCCCCGGACCCGCGCCTACATCACCGCCCTCGAGGCCATAACCCGGCTCGGGGATGCCGGGATCCCCCTCGTGGTCATCGCCGGGAACCATGACATGCGGAGGTCCCGGTACACCCCCTCGCCCTTCGAGATCCTCGGATACCATCACGCGCCCTTCCATGCCGCCTATGGTTCCGGTTACCAGCACGTCGACCTCGGGGATACCCGTTTCCACCTCATCCCCAACCTCCTCCAGCCAGACCAGTACCGGGAGGAGTTCGACCGTATCGAACCCGCGAAGGACAGGAGGAACGTGCTCGTCACCCACGGCCTCGCAAGCACTCTCAGGGACCGCCGGCTCGGCACGGTCATGGAGCACGAGATCGACACCACCATGCTCTCCCCGGCCTTCGACTACATCGCCCTCGGGCACTTCCACGGCCAGGCGCAGGTGGCGGACAATGCCTGGTACTGCGGTTCCCAGGAGTACATCAGTTATGCCGAGGCGGGGGACACGAAGGGGGGCCTCCTCGTCGACCTGGAGGAGGGCTCGGTGGTGCACCTGGACCTCCCCTGCAGCCACCTGAAAGACCTGGGGGAGTTGGACTGCACCTCCCTCACCTCCCGGGAGATCGGGGAGGAGATCGCCCACCGGGCGCAGGCGGCCGGTGAGCCGGGGGAGCCGGCCATGGCCATTATCACCCTCGCGGGGGCGGAGAGGCGGACGCTCCAGGCCATGGACCCGGCCCTCCTCCAGGAGGCGAGGGACCGGTTCCTCGACCTGAAGATCGCCGCCCGCTCCACGCCGCAGGGGGCCCCGCTCGCGGGGGGCAGGCGGGACCTCGCCGGGGTGGACTACGGAGAGCTCTTCGGGGAGTACCTGAAGGACCGGGGCCTGGACGAGGCCAGGCACCGGTTCGTCCTCTCGAAGGGCCGCGAGGTGATCCGGAAGGTCATGGCCGGCGAGGGAGGGGGCGGGGATGCAGCTCCTTAAACTGCAGATGCGGAACTTCCGGCGGTACCGGCACCAGGACGTGGTGTTCCGGGACGGTATCACGGGCATCCTCGGGAACAACGGCACGGGCAAGAGCACCATCGTCGAGGCCATCCTCTTCTGCCTCTACGGGGTGAAGGAGACCGGCCTCGAGTACATCCTGAGCGCCACCGCGGGTCCCCGGGACCGGGCCGAGGTGCGCCTCGACTTCTCGGTCCGGGGCGACGAATTCCAGATCGTCCGGAGCCTCGGTCCCCGGAAAAAGCACGAGGCCCAGCTGAACCGAGGGGGGGTGCTCCTCGCGAAGGGCGTATCCGAGGTCCACGAGGCCCTCGGGGGGGTCATCCGGATGGGACAGGCGGACTTCAGGCACACCATCTTCTCGGGCCAGAAGGAGCTCCTCGCCCTCCTCGATGCCACCCCCGAGGGCCGGAAGCAATGGTTCCGGAAGGTCCTCGGGATAGACAGCCTGAAG
>DATKMC010000070.1:0-2785 GCA_035542115.1 Methanomicrobiales archaeon
CTCCTCCTCTTCCTCTTCATCTCCAACCAGGGACCCTTCGGGTTCCTCCACCTCCTCTATACCGCCCCCGGCATGGTCATCGCCCAGATGATCCTCGTCATCCCCCTCATCACCGGGCTCACCTTCGCCGCCCTGAGCGGGATCGACCCGGAAATGAAGCAGACCGTCACCTCCCTGGGGGCGACGACCCTGCAGTCCGTGGGGACCCTGATCCTCGAGGCGAGGTTTGCCATCCTCGCCGCGGTCATCCTCGGGTTCGGGCGGGCCATCTCGGAGGTGGGAGCTGCCATGATCATCGGGGGGAACATCCGCGGGTACACCCGGGTCCTCACAACCGCCATCTCCCTCGAGACCTCGGTCGGGGACTTCGCCTTTGCCATCGCCCTCGGGATCATCCTCCTCGGCGTCGCCGTCATCGTGAACATCGGCCTGAACCTGGTCCAGTCGGGATCGGCGTGGCAGAGCTCCTCCGGCTCCTGAGGAGCATGGACAGGGATACCCCATGATCGAGGCGGAAGGGCTCACGAAGTCCTATGGGGCGAAGGAGATCCTTTGGGGGATCTCCCTCTCTGTCCGTGACGGGGAGGTCTTCGGGCTCATCGGACCCAGCGGCTCGGGGAAGAGCACCCTCCTCCGGCTCCTCGATCTCATCGAGATGCCGACCCGGGGGTCCCTCTCCATCCTCGGCGAGGACGCCCTGGCAAAGGACTCCCGCTTCGGCCTCCGCCGCAGGATGGGGATGCTCTCCCAGCGGCCCGTCATCTTCAACCGGACCGTCTATGACAACATCGCCATGGGCATGAAGTACCGGAAGGAGAGCCGGCCAACCATCGACAAACGGGTCGGGGATGCCCTCAGGGTTATCGGCCTCACCGGCTATGCCCGGCGCCCGGCCCGGACCCTGTCGGGGGGCGAGGCCCAGCGGGTGGCCCTCGCCCGGGCCATCGTCACCGGCCCCGAGATCCTCTTCCTCGATGAACCGACGGCAAACCTCGACCCCCGTTCCGTGGAGACCATCGAGGAGACCATCCTCCGGCTGAACAGGGACACGGGGACCACCGTCGTCGTGAGCACCCATGACATGCTCCAGGGGCAGCGCCTGGCCGGGAGGATGGGGGTCATCATGGAGGGGAGGCTCCCCCAGACGGGGTCAACCATGGAGATCTTCCACCGCCCCGCCACGAAGAACATCGCGCGGTTCGTCCAGGTCGCGAACATCCTCGACGGGATCGTTGCCGCGAACACCGGCGGCGAGGCGGACGTGGTGGTGGAGGGGAAGAGCTTCTGCACGGTGACCCCCCTCGGGCCGGGGAGAAAGGTGAACCTCCTCTTCCGCGCTGAGGACGTCACCATCGGCCTCGAGGGCGGCGCGAGGACGCGCGCCCGGAACGTGTACCAGGGCCGCATAAAACGCACCATCCCGTCGGGGCCCTTCGTGCACGTGGTCATCGACTGCGGCATCGACATCACAGCCCTCGTCACCATCCGGTCCGCCGAGGACCTCGGGCTCTCCGTGGGGAAGGAGGTGTGGGCGGCGGTGAAGGCGACCGCGATCCACGTGCTCCCCCGCGAAGAGTGACAGCGGTGTGCAGTGCCCGGTTAAAGGGTCACGCCGGGGCAGAACCTAATATCCCGACAGCTCCTATGCTTCTATCCTGAGTGCGGGCATGCGGGTCACGGTTCTTGCGAGCGGTTCCAAGGGCAACTGCACCTACGTAGACAATGGGAGCGGTGCCCTCCTCGTGGACTGCGGCCTCTCGGTGAGGGATGCCCTCGCGAGGATGCAGGCCGCCGGGAGGGACCCGGCCCTCGTCCGGGCCATCCTCCTCACCCATGAGCACGCCGACCATATCCACGGGGCGGCCGCCATGGCGAGGCGGCTCGGGGTCCCGGTCTACGGCACGGGCGGGACCCTCCTCGGCCTCGCGGGGGCCGAGAACGAGAGAAAACCGGTGCGGCTGGTGCGACTCGACCCGGGGTCTGGGTGCGCCATCGACGGGTTCTCGGTGGAGGTCTTCGCGACCTCACATGACGCCCGGGAGCCCTGCGGCTTTTCCCTCCGGAGTGGGGACCTCCGGTTCACCTCCTGCACAGACACCGGGCTCATCCCGGATCCCGTCGGCGCGCTCCTCCGGGACTCGGATGCCATCCTCCTCGAGTCCAACCACTGCCCGGAGATGCTCCGGACCGGCCCTTACCCCGAGGTGCTGAAACGCCGGATCCGGTCCCGCCGGGGACACCTCTCGAACGTGGCGGCGGCCTCCTGCCTCCGGGATATCGCCTCCGACCTCGGGGCGGTGATCCTCGGGCATCTCTCCGAGATCAACAACACCCCGGAGAAGGCCCTCGCCTCGGCGAAGGGGGGCCTCGGGTTCTACCTCGGGGACGTTGAGGTTATCGTCGCCGCCCAGCACGACGTGACGCGGGAACTGGTCCTGTGAGGGAAATCCGCTGTAATCGGATTTTCCAGTGAACATTTTCGGTGACACCATGGACGCTCCAAGGGGAGGGTGGGTTCATCTGAGGGAGGGTCCGAAGGACCCGACACTCGAGCGACAAAGTCGCGAAGAACCCGGCCTGGAGCGCCCCGCTATCAGGCGGGGCGCGACCCGAAGCCCCCTCCAAGAGCCTGATGAAGTCACCGAATAGCCGGATAAACCATGAGTTCCATTTAGGGCAGATCTAAGATCCGTTGTCGGCGGAGCCCCCCAGGAGCCTGACGACGAAGATCGATTGAATGGAGGCCATCCCGATTCTGCTTTGCCTTGAACAATGTCATATGTCA
>DATKMC010000071.1:0-5895 GCA_035542115.1 Methanomicrobiales archaeon
TGACGAAGCGATCATCACGATGCAGCTCGAGGAACGGCTCACCACCCTCGGGTACGAGGTGGCCGGCATGGCCGCCTCCGGGGAGGAGGCCGTCGAGAAGGCGAGGAGGCTTTCGCCCGACATCATCCTCATGGACATCGTGATGCCGGGGAAGATGAACGGGATCGAGGCGGCAAAGCAGATCAACGAACAGCTCGGTATCCCGGTGGTCTTCGTCACCTCGTACGCCGATGACGCCATCATCGAGAAGGCGAAGGCCGCGAGGCCGTACGGCTATATCGTGAAGCCCTTCAACGAGCTCGAGATCAAGGCGGCCATCGAGATCGCGCTCTTCCGGAACGACAGCGAGCCGAAGGCGCCGAAGGGGAAGGGAAGGGTGAGCGTGGAGGACGAGGAGGAGCCGGAGTACCTCGACCTCCCGGGCATCAAGACGGTGCTCCTGAAGGACATCTTCACCGACATCATCCTCTACCTCTACACCGACCAGGCGGTGACCGAGCCGGCGTTTAAATTCGCCATCGAGGAGGGGCTGAAGAAGGGCGGGCGCAACCTGTTCGCCTACCACCAGTCCGGCATCCAGCGGTTCTTCCTCCCCGAGATCCAGAAGGGTGACCTCGTGACACGGAGGCTCAAGAAGGGTGAGCTCTACACGATGGTGAAACTCCTCGAGCGGTGCACCACCACCCTCCCGCCCGCCCCGCCGGGGAACACCCTCCAGATCCTCCTCGACTTCCACGACACCGAGGAGTTCGGGGACATCGTCGCCGTGAAGGACCTCCTCCTTGCAAAGAAGAAGGAGGGCCTCCCGGTCTCGGGCATCATCGCCCTCAACATCGGGAAGGTGGACCACAACGCGATCCGCTCCTTCTCGGAGGGTGTCTCGAAGATCATCGTCTCCACGGGCAAGGACACGATGCTCTCCTTCTCCCACCGGTCCTTCCCCGCCGAGTCGGTGACCGTCGTCCCGCAGGCCACCCTCGAGGAAGTGGTGAAAAAGTCCCTCGAGCCCGTGGTCCTTTCGCTCCTCGAGAAGCCCATCTCGGGGTACGACATCGTGCGGGAGATCCATGACCGGTACAACGTGCTCATCCCGCAGGCACGGATCTACACCCTCCTCTACGACCTCGAGAAGGAGGGGTACCTCGAGATGAAGACCTCGGGGAAGTCCAAGCTCTACTCCCCGACCGAGAAGGGGAGGAAGCACATCAGGCAGAAGATGGCCGAGTACAAGTTTGTCTTCCAGCATGTCCTCGACGGGGGCATCGGGGAGGCGCCAGGGGCGAGGAGGCCGGGGGGGAGCTGACCCCCGCCCTGCAGCCTGCCGACGGGCGGCCGATTCTCAAATTTTGAAACAACCGGTGAGATACCCGGATATCTATATTATCCCCGCCCGATCAGGGAAGTGGTGTGGGTGAAGAGCCCACACAGAAGTGGAAGACACCGTGGAGAGAATGTGACCCCGCAGGGCATCTCCGCCGGGAGCATCGGCGGACCCTGGCGGGGGCACCGTGGATGGGGCACGGGGTCAGCCCGCGGGAATCCCTGAGCCAGGTTCCCGGCAGGGCACGCAACCAGTGGAGTAATCCTTTCGCATGCCAGAAGAGTCGTGTTCACATGGAATACCAGGGCCAGTCTGAGGTTTATCTGCCAGCCAGCTCCAGAGACACATAAGCCTCCAGCACTATTTTTCATCCCGATATGCCCCGGTCAGGACCCCGGTCTTTTCAAAATCTGTCTCAAAATCTGATCCACAGGCGAGCATCTATAAAAATTCCCGGGAAATTCCGGATCAATGCAGGAGGGGACAGTACCGATGGACAATGTTGAGCTTCTGAACGGGAAGGTGAAGAGCGGGGCCTACTCCGCAATGCCCGGCCACGAAGTGCCGGGGCGGGCCCGGCCCGGTGTCCCGGGCGGGGAAACAGATTCCCGGATCCGGGAAATTCTCTGGGAGCACCCGCAGGGCCTCACCGCGGAGGACGTCGGGAGGGCAGCCGGGCTCAGCCGGGGCTCTGCCGGCCGGAGGCTCGGCGCCCTCGCCGGGAAAGGAGAGATCGATGTCCATACCTACGGGCAGACCCGGGTGTTCACCCTCCCGCACCGGGTCAGCCTCCCGTCCCTGCTCCGGTCCCCCGAGCCCCTCGTTCTCGTCCTCTCGGCAGATCTCCGGGTGCGGGAGGTGAACGACAACCTCCTCGCGGTCTTCCGGCTCCGGCGGGAGGAGATCGTCGGGAAACGGCTGGGCGCGTCCACGCTCTCCCGGTGCCTGACGGATAAGATCCTCGCCGCCATCAGGGAAGGGGCCGGAAAGAAGGCCGGCCTCGCAGAGTTCGAGTGCCTCGCCGGGAACACCCCGTACACCTTCCGGGCCAGGGTCATGCCCCTCTCCTCGGCCGGGGAGAAGGCCGGCGTGGTGGTCACCCTCGAGGACGTCACCGCGATGGCCCACCAGCGGCGGACGCTCGAGGGGATCATGGACGAGAACACCCTCTCCCTCCTGTCCACGAACCACCGGCTCCTCGAGGACATCCTGAGGCGGAGGCGGGAGGAGGAGCAGTCGAGGCTCGTCCAGGCATCAATCGAGCAGGCGGGGGTACCCGCGCTCTGGGTTGCGGGGGACGGCCGTTTCCTCCGGGTGAACCAGGCGGCCGCGGCAGCCCTCGGGTACCCGGAGGCAGAGCTTGCCCGGATGTCCTTTGCCGACATCGACCTGGACCGGCCGTACGGCACCTGGGAGACACTCTGGGGGTACCTGAAGACGGCGTCGCCGGCCTCCTTCGGGAGCAGGGTCAGGAACAGGTCCGGGGAACCCCTTCCCGTCGAGGTGAAGGCAACCCACCTGCTCCACGGGGAGCAGGAGTACGGGCTGTTCATCCTCTGGGAGACGGGCGGGAGAAGGGAGACCGTGGGGGCAACCCGGGCAGGGGAGGCGACCCTCCGGGCCTTCATCGATGCGAACCCCGATCCCGGTTTCCTCGTGGATACCCGGGGGCGGCTCATCCTCGCGAACCCGGCCGGGGCTGCCCTCCTGAAGGCCGGGACAGAGCCCCTCGCCCGGACCTCCATCTTCGACGCCATACCCGGAAAGGCGGAAGAGGCCCGGAAGGTCTTCCGGGAGGTCCTTGAAACGGGAGAGGGCCGGATCTACACCGACGAGATCCGCGGGCACTTCTTCTCCACCATTCTCTCCCCCGTCAGGGATGCATCGGGGAAGGTCGACCGGGTCGCCATCTTCGCCCGGGACTTCACCGACCGGAAGAGGGCAGAGGACGCGCTGCGGCAGGCAAACGGGAAGCTGAACCTGCTCAACGCCGTCACCCGGCATGACGTCCTGAACGACATCGCGGCGCTGGGCATGTACCTCTCCCTCCCGGGCGGGGACGGGGAGGCGCTCGCCATGACCGGCAAGCTCGCCCCGCTCCTCCGGAGCCTCCAGCGGAAGATGGAGTTCACCCGGGACTATGCAGACCTCGGGATGAAGGAGCCGGAGTGGGAGAACGTGGCCGATGCGGTGCAGGAAGGGATCGCGGCCGTCGACAGGGGAGGCCTCCGGGTCGAGCTCGACCTGCCTGCCCTTGAAATACGGGCGGACCCCCTCTTCTCCCGGGCGGTCGCGAACCTGGTCGATAACACCATCCGCCACGGGGAGCGGGCGACCCGGATCCGGTTCGGGGCCCGGGCGGAGGGAGACCGGTACATCCTCCTCGTCGAGGACGACGGCATGGGTATCCCGGAAGGGAAGAAGGAACTCATCTTCCGGCGTGGGTACGGGAGGCATACCGGCTTCGGCCTCTTCCTGATCCGCGAGATCCTCGCGATCACCGGGATGACCATCACGGAGACCGGCGAGCCGGGCAGGGGAGCAAGGTTCGAAATCGGTATTCCCCCCGGCGGGTTCCGGCGGGCGAGGGAGGGTTCATCAGAACCGGACCTCGAGCGACGACGACCATTCCCCGAAGGGACGACTGTTCCAGAAGGGAACAGGAGTCCCGCGACGGAAGTCGCGGGGAATGGGAGTGCGGCGACAAAGTCGCCGCAAAGTCGCGACGGAGGGAAGGGTTCATCAGAACCGGACCTCGAGCGACGAAGTCGCGACGGAGGGGCGGGTGGTTCGCGTGCAGATCGTTGATTACCAGAAAATGGTGGGGAAGCGGTTCATCACCGCTCCCCTGGCCCGGAAGTCACTCGGGGACGACGCCGAGAAGCTCACGAAGTTCGGCCTCACCCAGAACCAGGCGAGGATCTACCTCGCCATCCTCTCGCTCGGGACCACCCAGATCGAGCCGATCTCGAAGGTCTCGGCGGTTCGTCGGGAGGACATCTACCGGATCCTCCCGAAGCTGTACGAGATGGGCATCGTGGAGCGGGTGATCGGTACCCCGACCAGGGTCAGGGCGCTCCCCGTCGACCGGGCCCTGCGCGTCCTCGTGAAGAACCGGCAGGAGGCCCTCTCCCGGGAATCGGCCGAGCTCGATTACCAGGTGGACGAGTTCCTCGAGTACTTCAGCCCGGTCACCGGCGCCACCGGCGAGGACGCCGGGAGGGAGCAGTTCGTGCTCCTCGACGGGGACCCGGCCATCGGGGATAGCGTTGCAGGACTGCTCGGGAGGGCGGAGGACGAGCTGCTCGTCGCCTGCTCCGGCCCCCGGGCATCGCCCCTCATGTCCGGCTTCACGAAGGTCCTGGACAGCCTCGCGACCAAGGGGATCCGGGTCAGGGTGATCACCGGTGAGTCCGACGTGCTCGCCCTCCCGTTGTTCCTGAAAGGGTTGAGGGGCAGGGAGCTGGACTTCCGGTTCGCAGGGCCCGGGGGAAGCGACGGGAACTTCCTCGTCGCGGACGGGAAGGAGGCGGTCCTCATCACCTCGGGAGAGGAGGAGGAGGGGAAGGAGGCCCGCGTCTCGTCCCTCTGGACACGGAACGCGAGCCTTGTCACCCTGCTCCGGGGGAACTTCGAAAAGGCATGGTCCGGGGGCAGGGACATCCGGGAATGGTCCGAGCCCCTGCCCAGCCGGGAAAACCAGTTCTCTGAAAAGAGTTGAGACTGGTCCGGCAGGTCCCGTCAGGCGGCGGGGATGTTCCTGCTCGCGGGGGCGGTCTCGATCCGGACCCGGTAATAGATGCCATCCGGCGAGGGGCCGAACACGTCGCCCTCGCAGATTGCCGAGCCCTGCGGGAGATCGATGACAAGGTCCCTCCCGTCCGGGGCCCGGATACGTGCCCTTCCCCCGGTGGCATCATCACCCGCTACCACGATATCGAGTATCTGGCCCCTGATGCGTAATGCCCGTTCCTTGAACCAGGTGTACGCCTGGACTTCCCCGTGGCGGTCCATGGGGTTACTGGACGGCCTGCCGGAGCGAGATCCGCCGCCGCATCTCCGCGATCTCGACCTTGCCGTACCTGCCGAACAGCCCGCTCGCGACCGGGGCAACGATGAACCCGTTCCCGTTCTCGAGAATCCTCGCTCCTTTCTCGAGCCGGGTCGCGACGTACACGAGCTTCATCAGGTTGGCCGGAAGGTCGAGGTTGAGGTGGGTGGCGGGATCGATCCACCAGGAGAGGTCCGAGATCCGGTTCGCGGCGATCACACCGTGCTTGACCTTCGTCGGATCATGGACCTCCCCGTTCCTGATATTGTCGATGGACGTAATGTGCTGGACTATCATGTCAAAACCTCCTCATTTTTCCGTTTTTTCCGGGAATGCCCGTATGAGAAGAGACTATAAACGATTTTTGTGGCTGTGGAGCCCCACCGACAGCCCCGGTAGTGCCATGCAGGGCGGGAATCGGTTTGTATTGAGGCTCCTATCCTCCCTTCGGGGAACGGCTGCCCGGCCCTACCCTGCCCGGGAAGTATCCCCGGACAGCCGGGGAGATCACCGATTCGGTTAC
>DATKMC010000072.1:0-7929 GCA_035542115.1 Methanomicrobiales archaeon
GCGAAGGCGAGCTGGAGGGAGGAAATGCCGGGGATGACCTCCCCGCCCCGTTCCCCGAGGCCGGCAAGCATGGGGTCGCCCGTGGAGAGGAGGACGGCGTCTTCGGGGATGTCAAGGGACGCATAGTCCCGGATCTCGTGGACCTCGCAGGACCGGGGGAGCGCCTCCCGGGCGATCTCGATGGCCCGCCGGGAGCCATAGACCCGCCGGGCTCCGGCGAGGACCCGCCTCGCCTCATCGGTGAGGAGGCCGGGGGCGCACCCGACCCCGACGACCTTCACGGGATCCCCCCGAGCACCCGCCCGGTCCGGTCGAAGAGGACGACCCGGACGCCGGGCATCCGCCAATGGAACTCCGCGAGGGAGGGTTCCACCGCCTCCCGCCACCCGTCCCGGGACAGGAGCTCCTCCACCGTGCGGCAGCCGGTCCCCTCGAGGATCCCGGGGTTGATCTCCCGGAGGATGAGCCCCGGGAGGCCGCACAGGATGGCCTCGCCCCTCGCTGCCTCGAGGGCCTCCCGGATCTTTCCCCCGACGAGGATGACCTCGCGGGAGGGGAAGAGGAGCCTCGAGAACTTCAGGCCGATCCTCCCCGTGGTGAGGACCGGGCAGTCCGAGGTCCGCACGCGCTCGAGGACCGAGGCGACGAGGTGCTCGTCCCAGGGCTCCACGAGCCCGGTGGTCCCGAGGACGGAGATCCCCCCCTGGATCCCGAGCCTCGGGTTGAGGGTCCGGGCCGCCGCCTCCCGGCCTCCCGGGACCCTGAGGAGGACCCGGGCGCCATGGCAGTCGGCCTCCTCCATCCCCTCCATCGCCGCCCCGAGGATGGAGCCGAGGGCGGTTTCGCTCACCGCCGGGACCCCCTCATCGTGCCCGGGGACATCCCGCCCGTACCGCCCGATCCCCTCCCCGAATTCGACGGCAAGGTCCCCCTCAGCCGCCCCTGCCTCCGCGATGAACTCGAGCCCCGCGGTGGCATCAGAGGGATGGTCCCCCGGGTCCTTCACGCACCTTCCCTCGCCCCCCCGCCCGCGGGCAGGGACCTCCACCCGGATCATACAGGGGAGGGTGAGGGAGACCCCGTTCACTTCCCTTTCTCCCCCGAGGGAAAGGATCGCCGCCTTGCAGGCTGCCGCCGCCGTGGTGCCCGTGGTGAAGCCCCGCCTGAGCACCGTGCCGTCCGCCGTCAGGAGGGCGAGCCCCCTCTCCACCTCCGGGAGGAGGCCCGGGTCCCTGCATGCCCTCACCCAGGCCTCGGGGTACTCGAATCCGGTGACAGGGTCCATCATGGCGCGTTCCCGGAGATGAAGACGGTGATGATCTCGTTCGCTGCGGCCACGGCGACCGGGCTCCCGCCCCGGGTCCCCTCGGTGGAGATCGAGGGAACAGGAAGGGTGCGGAGGAGCTCCTTACTCTCGGCGGCCTGCACGAAGCCGACCGGGGTCCCGATGACGAGGGCCGGCTCGGTCCCCCGGTCGGTGAGCTCGCAGACGGCGAAAAGGGCCGAGGGGGCGTTCCCCACGATGACGATGGCCCCATCGATGCGCTTCCCGATAGCCCGGAACCCGGCCGCGGTCCGGGTCATTCCCTCCCGGACCGGCGGAACGACGGAGTCGAGGGCGCAGAGCACCTCGCTCCGGTGCCCGGTCTTCAGGACCCCGGCCTGAACCATCCGGATGTCGGTAACGATCGGTGCGCCGCCCCGGAGCGCGTCGAGCCCCGCCGCCACCGGCTCGTTCCTGAACCGGAGGAGACCGGCCATGGCGAGGTCACCGACGGCGATGGAGCACCGCTGCCGGATCCGGTCCTCGGGCGTCCGTCCGCCGATGGCCGCCCTGGCGATGGCCCTGCTCCTCCGGGAGATCTCCCGTGCCGCCTCGGTCCGTGCCCCCGGGTCAATATAGATACTTTCTTTCATAGCCCCTCGGTGTGATGATCCCCTGTGCCTCCTCTCCTCTCCTCCAGATCCTGCTCCCGCGTCCCCCGATGATGACCGTTGCATGCATGTCCACCTCTCCGATCCGCTCCCCGGCCTTCCCGAGGGTGGTGATAACCGCCTGCTCCCCCGCCCGGAAGGCATCTTTCACGAACCCGACCGGGGTTTCCGACGGGAGGTGGCGGCCCGCGAGGGAAAGGGCGACCGCCAGGTGGTCCTTCCGGCCCCGGCTCCTCGGGTTGTAAAGGACGACCGGCACCTGCATCCGGAAGGCGAGCTCAAGACGGCGCTCGATCTCCTCCCAGGGGGTGAGGAGGTCCGAGAGGCTGATGACCGCGAAATCCCCGGAGAGGGGCGAACCGAGCCGGGAGGCCGCCGCCGTTGCGGCTGTCACGCCGGGCACCACCTCCACGGGGATGGCAAGGCCCGAGTGCTCGAGGACCTCGAGGACGATGGAGGCCATCCCGTAGATCCCGGGATCCCCGCCGCTCACCACCGCGACCCGCCCTGAGCAGGCGAGCTCCACCGCCCTCCTCGCCCGGTCCACCTCCTTCCCCATGGAGGACCGGATGACCTCCTTTCCCCCGAGGAGGGGGGCGACCTGGTCGAGGTACGTGCCGTTCCCTATGACGCATTCCGCGGCGGCGATGACCTCCCGGGCCCTGCCGGTCATCTGGTCCAGCCCCCCGGGCCCTATCCCGACGATGGAGAGTCTTCCTCTCCCGCCGGGCTGTGCGCCCTGGTCATCGTGCGATGGCAATGGTCATCCCCCCGTACTTCTTCTTTGCGAGCACAAGAACCCCCCTCCTCGCGAGGGCGAGGGCGCAGGGCTCGGCGACCCCCGGGAGACCGAGGAGGCCCGCACGGGAGGGGGAGGGTGAGGGCCGGGCGGCGATGGCGGCATCGTCGAGGAAGACGAGGTTTCCGCCGAGGGTCTCCACGGCATGGATGAGCCCCCCTTCCCCCATCTTCCGGAGGGTTGTCCCGTAGGCGAAGACCTCCTCCGGGGAGATTCTCGCCTCGGAGAGGCCGGCCCGCAGGCCGGCGAGGATCGCCTCCTCAGCGAGCCCCTTCCGGCACCCGAGCCCCACGGCGTACTCCCCCTTCCGGAGGAGGACCGAGACGGCCGGTCCTGCGATGACCATGCCCGGCCCCGGCACCGGATAGACGGGGACGTCCCCGTCCAGGATGGCGGCGTTCACCCACCGGGTAGACGGGGGGTTAAGGATGCCGAGCCCCTTCTCCCCGGCGACGGCCTCTACCGACATCCTCCCAAGGGTCTCGGTCGCCGTGGTAATGACCGGCCGGATCCCCAGCCCCGCAAGGGACCGGGCGATCCGGTTCGCCCCGTGGTGTCCTCCGGCGACGGGGATGGCCCAGCTGAGGTCGGGGCTTACCACGACGACGGCCGGGTCGGTCCACTTGTCCCTGAGGAGGGGCGCGATGGACCGGACCACGATACCCGCCGACATGACCGCGACGATCCCGCTGTACGCGGAGAAGGCGGAGGCGAAGGCATCGGGGCCATAGGGGACCATGTCGGCCCCGAGGTGCCGCCCGATCTCCCCCGCCTTCTTCATGAACCGGGGGAGGGCGATGACGCAGGTTCCCGTCATGGGTAGAGGTGCGACCTCCTGAACCCCGAAGTCCGGGGCTCCACCACCTTCCCGACGATGACGAGAGCGGTGCGCCGGATGCCGGCCTCCTCCGACTTCGCCGCGATGTCCGCGACGGTCCCGCGGACGACCTTCTGGTCCGGCCAGGAGGCATGGTACACCACTGCCGCCGGAGTCTCCGGCGGGCACCGGAGCCGCTCCACCACGCCGGAGATCCGGTTTCCACCCAGGAAGATGACGAGGGTCTCGCCAAGGGCGGAGAGCCCGGGGATCTGGTCCTCCTCAAGTGTCTCCCCGGCCGGGCGGGTGACGATGAGAGACTCCGAGACCCCCTTGAGGGTGAGCTGGGTCCGGAGAGCCGCCGCCGCGGCAAAGAGGGAGGAGACCCCGGGCACCACCACCGAGGGGACCCCCCGGTCCTCGAGGGCCAGGATCTGCTCGGTGATGGCCCCGTAGAGGGAGGGGTCCCCGCTGTGAAGCCTGACCACCTTCCTTCCGGCCCGGGCCGCCTCCATGAGCCGGTCGACCATCTCTGCGTGGGTCATCCCGTGGCTGTCCGGCTTCTCGGCTGCCCGGGACCGTGCCACGAGCTCCGGGTTCACGAGGGAGCCCGTGTACATGAGGAGGTCGGCATTCTCGACGAGGGACAGCCCCTTCACCGTGATGAGGTCCGGATCGCCCGGCCCAGCCCCGACAAAGTACACCGGTTCCATGTCATCGCTCCGCGTAGAGGATGGAGAAGTACGTGCTCATCTCCGGGAGCTCCCCCCGGTATACCCGCTCCCCGTCGAGGAACATCCGCTCCACGAGGACGAATTCCCGGAATCCCTCGCGGGCCAGCCGTTCCGCTTCCTCCCGGGGGCGCCGGACCTTGAGGAGGATCCGGCCCTTCTCCCCCTTCCCGTCCGTGACCGAGAAACCCCCCGAGAGGGTAACCCCCGCCACCGAGGCGAAGGCGGTGATGGCGGAGACACCCGGGATGGTCCTGCAGGCGATCTCCGGGTGCTTCTCCCTGATCAGCCCGAGGAGCCGGGCCCAGGTGGAGTAGACGTTCGGGTCCCCGAGGAGGGCGAAGACTGCGGTTCCCTCCCCGGCCACCCGGGCGATCCGGTCCGCGGCCTCCTCCACCGCCCGCCGGACCATCCCCTCGTCATCGCTCATGGGGAAGGAGAGGATCTCGGCCTGCCTGTACGGGGCCACGAGCTTCCCCGCGAGCTCCCCGGGGACGAAGACCGCGTCGGCTTCCCGGAGGACCCGGACGGCCCTGAGGGTGAGGAGCTCGGGGTCGCCGGGGCCGAGGCCGAGGCCGATGAGCATGGTCAGGCACCCCCGAAGACGAGGTAGGCCGGGTTTGCCGGGACGAACATGGTACCACCGGCGAGGTCCTTCGACCGGGACACCTGGACGAGGAGAGCCTCCCGGAAAATGCCGAGCTCCCGCATGACCCCGACGGCCGTCCCGAGGGTCTCGATCCGGACGCACGAAACCACCATCCTCCCCGTCCCCTTCGCGGCGAGGGCCCCGATGACCGCGGCCAGGTTTCCCGAGCCGCCGATAAAGGCACAGTCCGGGACCGGGAGATGGGCGAGGGCCTCCGGGGCCTCCCCCTCGATGAACTGCACATTCGTTGCCCCCGCCGCGCGCGCCTGTTCCCGGGCCCAGGCGAGGGCCTCCGGCCTCCGGTCGACGGCCCAGACCTCCCTCGCGAGGGGGGAGGCCGCGAGGCTTACCTTCCCCGTGCCACATCCGATGTCGGCGAAGATATCGTCGGCCCGGGGGGCAAGCTTCCCGAGGGCGATGGCCAGGACCTCATCGGCGGTGGAACCCGCGGTGGGCGGCAGGTGCATGGTCTACAACTAATTTTGTCTTAAAGTATATTTTCTTGATTATTCATTCCTGCCATCTTCCTATGGGCACACGGGTGGCCCAGTAATCAAGAATCGGCTGATGCCGATTCTTGTCGGAAATCGGCTTGCACCGATTCCCTCCATGACCGGCCGCCTACCGGCGCCTGGTCGTCTCCACGACCGGCCACCCTGACGGGCGCCCGGTCGTTCAGTCGAAAATCGGCTGATGCCGATTCTCTCCATGACCGGCCACCCTGACGGGCGCCCGGTCGTTCCCAAGACCTTTTTACCCCGGCAGGGGATATATAGGAGGTACCGTTATGGCGAGCCCGATTGCATCCGTCACCCCCGGGAGCGAGCGCGCGGAGATCGCGGGGTGGATCCACGAGGTCCGGGACCTCGGGGGCCTCACCTTCTGTCTGGTCAGGGACCGGACCGGCATCGTGCAGGTGACCGTGAACCGGAAGAAGGCGCCGGCAACCGTCGTCGCGGCCCTCGCCTCTCTCTCCCGGGAGTCGGTGGTGCGGGTGGAGGGCGCCGTGAAGGCCATAGAAAAAGCCCCCGGCGGCAGGGAGATCGTCCCCGACCGGTTCGAGATCCTCGCGCCGGCCGGATCGCCCCTCCCCCTCGACGTGGTGGAGAAGGTGCCCGCCGAGCTCGACACCCGGCTCGACTCCCGGTTCCTCGACCTCAGGAGGCCCCGGGTCTCGGCGGTCTTCCTCATCCGGTCCGCGGTGACGGGGGCGGTCTGGGACTTCCTCACCGCCCGGGGCTTCGTGAACATCGCGACCCCGAAGCTCGTGGCGGCGGCGACCGAGGGGGGGACCGACCTCTTCCCGGTCGCCTACTTCGAGAAGGAGGCCTTCCTCAACCAGAGCCCGCAGCTCTACAAGCAGATGATGATGGCCGCAGGGTTCGAGCGGGTTTTCGAGATCGGCCCCATCTTCCGGGCCGAGGAGCATAACACGACGAAGCACCTGAACGAGGCCACCTCAATCGACGTGGAGGTCTCCTATGCCGACGACCGGGAGGTGATGGGGCTCCTGGAGGACCTCCTCGTCTCGGTGTACCGGCGCATCGCCGACACCTGCCAGGATCCCCTCTCCTGGCTTGGGGTCGATCTCCAGGTGCCGGAGAAGCCCTTCCCCCGGCTCTGCTACCGGGACGCCATCGAGATCGCCGCCCGGAGGACCGGGGAACCCCTGAAGTTCGGGGACGACTTCGGGGCCTCGGCCGAAAAGGCCCTCGGGGAGGAGATGGGGGTCCACTACTTCATCGTGGACTGGCCGACGGCGATTAAGCCCTACTATGCCATGCCCCGCGAGGACGACCCGGAGCTCTGCCGGGCCTTTGACCTCATGCACCCGCGGATGGAGCTCGCGAGCGGCTCCCAGCGGATCCACCAGCACGATCTCCTCGTCCACCAGATCCGGTCCAAGGGCCTCTCCGCCGACTCCTTCGATTTCTACCTCCGGCCCTTCCGGTACGGGATGCCCCCCCATGCCGGCTGGGGCCTCGGCGCCGAACGCTTCGTGATGACCATGCTCGGCCTCCAGAACATCCGGGAGGCGGTGCTCTTCCCCCGGGACCGGCACCGGCTCGTGCCATGATCCTCATCCACAAGGTCCTCCCGACCACCGTCGTAGGGAGCTACCCCGTGGTGAAGAGCACCTCGCTCCGGTCCCTCATGGACCCCCTGAAGTCGGCGGTGGAGACGGCGGTCGCCGACCAGCTGAACGCGGGGATCGACATCATCTCCGACGGGCAGGTCCGGGGGGACATGATCACAGCCTTCGCCTCGAGGCTCCCCGGGGTACGGGGCCAGCAGGTGGTGGGCAAGGTCCTCCCGCCCGACAGGCCCATCACCGTCCCCGATACGAAGTACGCCCTCTCGAAGCACCCGTGGGTGAAGGGGATCCTCACCGGCCCCTCTACCCTCGCCCACGGGCTCCAGATCGCGACGCCGATGTACCGCGACCGGGCGGACCTTATCCTCGACCTCGCCCAGGCCCTCGCGTACGAGGCAAAGGCGCTCCAGGACGCCGGGGTCACCCTCATCCAGATCGACGAGCCCATCTTCTCCACCGGAGCGGCCGACCTCGCTACCGGGGCGCAGGCCCTCCAGATCCTCACCTCCCTCCTCCTGAAGCCCGTCTGCCTCCATGTCTGCGGCGCCCTCGCCGGGGTCGTCGACGAGATCCTGAAGATGCGGGTCGCGGGCTTTGACTTCGAGTTCGCGAACAACGAGGTGAACCTCCAGGTCCTCTCTGGGAAGGACCTCGGGGGCAGGTTCCTCGGGTTCGGCTGCGTCGACTCCACCGACCCCTCGGTGGAGAAGGTGCCGGTCATCAAGAAACGGATCCTCGCCGGCGTCGAGGCCTTCGGCCCCGACCAGCTCCTCATCGACCCGGATTGCGGGCTCAGGATGCTCCCGAGGGAGGCGGCGTTCCAGAAGCTGAAGGCCCTGGTGGACGCAACCCGGGAGGCCCGGGTCGAGATCACCGCGGTTACACCACGCGACTCGTCGTGGA
>DATKMC010000073.1:0-8820 GCA_035542115.1 Methanomicrobiales archaeon
GTCCCGTGCATGAACTCGAAGAGGGACTGCTTCCTGGGCCGTGACGGGGGGACCACCTTCACCCCCTCCTCGCCGACGACGACCATCTCCCCGGCGAGGAGCTTCGAGAGGGTCTTGCAGACCGCCCGGCCGGTCCCGGGATCGAAGACCACGAGGCTGTCCATCTTCATCTCGTCGACCGGGATCCACTTCCCCTGGTACCGGATGAAGGTGGGGTGGTTCGTCGTGGAGTAGAACTCCCTCGGGGCGATCCGGTTTCCCTCGGCGGGGACGAGGTGGCAGTCCGCGATCTCCACGGGCCGCGCCCCGAACCGGTGGAGCTCGGAGAGGATGAGCCCGAGCTTGGGTTCGTCCCGGGCCTTGACCCGGAGCTTCGCGTAGGAGGGATCGGTCTTGCGCTTCCCCACGTTGAACTCCAGGATCTCGAAGTTCCCCTCCATGTCCATGATCCGGTCGAAGACCTGGGTCATGATGCCGGAGTCAATGATGTGACCCTCGAGCTCGATCTCCCGGGACGCTTCCATGCCTGTACTTCGGCGCAGGGGGTTGATATGATTAATCCAGAGGCCGGGGAGGTCAGTCCGGTTCAGTCTCACCCTAGTTGGACCTGCCTTGGGAGTGCACCCGAGAGGAGTGGGGCTGCTGGATTATTGCCTCGGAGAATCTTTTCCCCCGCACAACGCCCTCCGGACCCCGGCGAGGTCCTCGGGCGTGTTGACGTTCCGGGCGAGGGCCGGGTCCCGGAGGAGGAGACGGCACTCCTCCTGGAGCTCCCGGATCCGCTCCCCGACGAGGATGTTCACCCCGACAGGCACTGAAGGGACTCCGTTCACCATCTCAGTATACTCAGTCCGGCACCCACCGGCCGGGCAAAGGTCCCGGGGGATCCAGGTGGAGAGGGCGGGCTTGTCCTGCGCAAGGTAGGCATCCCGGATTGCCGACACATGCTCCATCCGGAGGCAGGGGATGTCCGCCACCGAGGTGAAGAAGGGGCCGGCTACCTCGAGGGCAGTGGCCGCCTCCATGATGTCCTCCACGTACCCCCTGCCCCCCGCCCGGTAAAAGGGGGTCCCCTGCGCCCGGAGATAGTTCACGGTCATCGGTGTGCGGGAGGAGGCCACCGCCACGGCCTCGAGGCCGGCGGCGGTGAAGGCGTCGAGGACCCGGGCGAGCATGGGCCTCCCGCAGATGTCCACGAGGGGCTTTTCCCCCAGCCCGAGACGGGTCCCCTCCCCGCCCGCAAGGATCAGTGCAAGCATGCGGTGAGGGCCCCGATGAGCTGCTCGTTCTCCTCCCGCGTCCTCACCGCGATCCGCATCGAGTCGGGGAGGCCGAAGGAGGCGCAGTCCCGGACGAGGATCCCCCTTTCGAGGAGCCGTGCGGCGAGGGCAGCGGCAGGCTCCCGGAGGAGGATGAGGAGGAAGTTCGCCGACGAGGGGAGGGGGGCGAGCCCGAGGCCCCTGATCTTTCCTTCGAGCCATGCCCGCTCGACGGCGATGCGCCGCCTCGATTCCCCGACTGCCTCCAGGTGCCGGAGGGCCTCGATGGCATAGGCCTCCGCAAAGGCATTCACCGACCAGGGCGGCCTCTGCACCTCCATCCGTGCGATGAGGTCGGGGTCCCCGAAGCCATACCCGAACCGGAGGCCCGGCACGGCGAAGGCCTTCGTGAGGGACCGGATGAGGAAGAGGGCCGGGTCCCGCTCCCGGGCGAGGCTCTCGGCGGGGTTCGCGAGCTCGATGAAGGCCTCGTCCAGGAAGAGGATGCCGGAGCTGTCCCTGACCTGCCGCAGGACCTCCCGCACCCGGCCCGCCGGGAGGATCTCTCCCGTCGGGTTGTTCGGGTTGCACAGGAACCTGATCCGCGCGCGCCCGGGCTCCTCGACCTGGGTTCCCCCGGCGAGCCTTGCCGAGAGCTCGTACTCCCCGAAGGTAGGGGGGGTGATGAAGAACCCGTCGCCCGGGGCGAGGGCGGCCTGGCAGAACACCCGGATGAGCTCCATGGAGCCGTTCCCCACGGCGATCTCCTCCGGCCTCCTCCCGAAGGTCCGGCCTATGGCCTCCCGGAGGGCCTCGTACCGGTCGTCGGGGTAGGAGGAGAGGGAGGAGGGGTCGGGCTCCCAGGGCACCTCCGGCGGGAAGGGGTTCAGGTTCGCCGAGAAGTCCAGGGGAGGCCGGCCCGAGTGCCTCCGGAACCAGAGCTCTCTTCCTCCATGAACAACCCTTGCCGGAATCTCCCTTTTCACGGGCCTCCCCCTAAACGGGAAGATATTTGAAACCGCCTCCATAAAAGAATTATGAAATCCCCGGAATCCCGGAAAGAGAAAGTATAAATACTTCTAAATGAATCAGTTCTTTATCCGCTTGACGGACAATTGCAGTACAAGTGTCTGACACAAAGCAGACAATAAGCAGCTAAGTGTCAGAAATGTGATTGAAATGGAACGGGTCACCATCCGATTACCGAAACAACAGGTTGACATGCTCGAGAAGCTCGTCGATGCCGGCGAATTCCCCACGGTCTCCGAGGCCGTGCGCTATGCGGTCCGGGAGTTCGTGGAGAAGCATGGCAACCGGATCATCAAGGAGAGCGACCAGGTTTCATTCAATGTCTGAGAGGTAATGGTATGCAGAGCCTGATTGATGAAGCCGTAAAGAATGCCGAACTCGAGAAGACCGATACCAAGTCAAACGAGGCTGATGACTTTATCGGGGCGCCCCGGATCATGGTGATCGGGTGCGGTGGTGCAGGGAACAACACCGTGAACCGGCTCCACCACATGGGGATCGCCGGCGCCGAGACGATTGCCATCAACACCGACAAGCAGCACCTGGACATGGTCCAGGCTGGGAAGCGGGTCCTCATCGGAAAGTCCCTGACAAAGGGGCTCGGCGCAGGCGGGTATCCCGACATCGGGAAGCGCGCCGCCGAGATGGCACGCCCGACCCTGGAGAGCCTCATGGAGTCCGCCGACCTCGTCTTCGTGACCGCAGGCATGGGCGGCGGGACCGGGACCGGGGCCGCCCCCGTGGTCGCCCAGATCGCGAAGGATCAGGGCGCCATCGTGGTGGGCATGGTCTCCTACCCCTTCCAGGTTGAGAAGGCACGCCTCCTCCGGGCCGAGGAGGGCCTCGAGGCCCTCTCGAAGGCAGCCGACTCGGTCATCGTCCTTGACAACAACCGGCTCCTCTCCTATGTGCCGAACCTCCCCATCGGGCAGGCCTTCTCGGTCATGGACCAGCTCATCGCCGAGACCGTCAAGGGGATCTCCGAGACCATCACCGAGCCGTCCCTCATCCAGCTTGACTACGCCGATGTCCGGGCCATCATGAGCAAGGGCGGCGTTGCGGTCATGCTCGTGGGCGAGTCCAAGCAGCAGAACAAGGCAGAGTCCGTCGTCCACGAGTGCCTGAACCACCCGCTCCTTGACATCGACTACCGCGGGGCCACGGGATCGCTCATCCACATCACCGGCGGGAACGACCTCACCCTCGCCGATGCCGAGGAGATCGCCTCGTCCCTGACCTACGAGCTCGACCCCCATGCCGACGTCATCTGGGGCGCCCGGATCCGGAACGAATACGAGGGCAAGGTCCGGGTCATGGCCATCATGACCGGTGTCCGCTCGGCCCAGATCCTCGGCCCCTATGCCGAGACCGCGGCCAAGGTCACGCACACGACCGCCCCCAGGCAGGTTGCGCCGGCAGCCACCCCCACCCGGGAAACAGGCGGCCGCAGGGACCAGAGGAGCGGCGGCCTCATCGATTTCATCTGAAATCCACAAAACAAACCTTTTCTTCGAAATCCTTAAGAATCAGGAAGGCATTTGAATATATCAGAACCCTGGTGGCAGCCCCCGCCATAAACAGCGGATGAACCGGGGCTTTCGTGCAGGAAGGAGTCCTCGCACCGTGCAGGAACGGGAGTCGAACACCATGTACCGCCAGACGAACATCGGAGGGACGGCTGCCCCGAGACCGTCCGTGCCGATTGCACTCTTTTCATGGGTTGTTCCCGAGAGACTGTGTGGACAGGAAGGACTTCGTGGCCGGTCCCTGCGGAGGGGTCGAGAACCGGTACCGAACGTCGAGGAATGAAGACAGATGCTCAATGATCTCATCGAGAAGAGGAAGAAGACCCTGGCCGAATCCGAGCAGCACAAAAACCGGAGGAACGAGCTGAACACCCAGGCGAGCAAATTCGCCGGCGAGCGAAACGCCCTGAACGCCCAGACCCGGGGCTTCGTGGAGGAGGCCCAGAAGAACAAGGACGAGAGGGACCGGTACAACACCGGCGTCCAGGCGCTCAAGGAGGAGCGGAACGAGCTGAACAGGCAGGCCAACGAGCTCTTCGAGGAGATCGAGGTCTACAAGAAGGAACACGGCACCATCCGGAACCGGGGCCTGAAGGAGCTCCAGCGCCAGGTCGAGTTAATGGAGTTCCGGCAGCAGACCGAGGTCTTCACCACCGACAAGGAGCGCGAGCTCATCGAGAAGATCAAGCAGATGAAGGAGTCCATCAGGGAGCAGGAGGCCGAGCTCGAGCAGAACAAGGAGATCCGGACGAAGCTCTCCTCGGCCCGGGACCACAGGAAGCAGGCCTCGGACCTCCATGCGAAGGTCACCGAGATGGCCGACCTCGCCCAGAAGCACCACGATGCCATGGTGGAGTGCTACAAGAAGGCAGACAGGTCCCGGGAGGCGGCCGACGAGGTTCACCGGCAGTTCGTCGAGGCCCAGGAGGCGGCGGATGCAGAGCACAAGTTCTTCATCGCCTGCCAGAAGGAGCTCCGGGACTATGACAAGGTGATCTCCGGCCTCAGGAAGAAGACCCAGAAGGCCAAGGTCACGAAGGAGCAGAAGGCGGTGAGGAAGGAGGCCGAGCGGATCTTCAATCTCTTCCGGGGCGGCGAGAAGCTCACCACCGACGATATCCTCCTTCTCCAGCGCTCGAAACTCATTTAATCCCCCCGAATCACCCCTTTTTCCGAACCGGCCCTCGAGCCCCATGGAAGGAATATATAGGTTCCGCGCCGAACGGTTATCTGATGCAGGTGAAAAAGACCCTGGTCCTCTGCGTGGACCGGGACGATGACATCGGGTACAAGGCACAGGTCGCGAGCCCGGTCATCGGGAGGGAGGCGGCCCTCGCGGCAGCCACCGCCCTCGCCCTCGCCGACCCCGAGGACTCGGACGTGAACGCCATCTTCGAGGGGATCCGGATATACGACGACCTCCGGAGGAAGGGGGAGGAGGCCGAGGTCGCGGTCCTCGCCGGGGACCACCTGGACATGATCCAGGGGGACCGTAAGATCGGGACCGGCCTCGAGGAGGTCATCCGGCTCACGGGCGCCGGGGCAGGGATACTCGTCTCCGACGGGGCCGAGGACGAGTTCGTCCTCCCCATCATCCAGTCGAGGATCCCGGTCTCGAGCGTCCGCCGGGTCATCGTCTCCCAGATGCCGAACCTCGAGTCCTCGTACTACACCATCAGGAAGCTCATGGACGACCCGAAGATCTCACGGGTCTTTTTCGTCCCCATCGGCCTCGGGATGCTCCTCTATGCCGTCGCAACCCTTCTCGGGTATCCCGAGGGGGCAACGGTCATCGTCCTCGGCGTCGTCGGCCTCTATATCCTCTTCCGGGTCTTTGGCATCGACACGGCCTTCGGCGAGGGGGTCACCTCCCTCAGGTCCTCTCTCGAGAAGGGGCGGTTCTCCTTCGTCACCTCGGTCTCGGCCCTCGTGCTTGCCGGCCTCGGGATCGTCCTCGGGTCGGCCTCGGTCCTCGAGTACTACAACTCCGAGTTCTCCATGGGCATCTTCCTCTATGTCATCTCCTTTCTCTACGGGTCCATCGGGTGGTTCACCGCCTCGGGGGTCATCATCACCCTCGGGAAGGTCACCGACGCCTACCTGAACGACCCCGCCGCCCTCCCGAGGACCGTCGTCCTCCCCTTCTTCATCGCGGCCATCGGGCTCATCACCTTCGGGGCGAGTGTCTACACCCTCTCGGTCTCGAACCTCCTTACCTTCCCGGTGACCCCGAGCCAGGGCTCCCAGGTTATCACCCTCTCCCTCGTTGGAGGGCTGCTCGTGGCCCTCGCAGGCGTCTACCTCCAGTCGGTCATCGGGAAATGGACAAGGGGAAAGGCAGGAGCTGCCCCGCTGAAGGAGTCCTCCTGAGGGCGGTGCCCCTCAGGAGTCGGCCCCGAAGTACCCGAACCCCCTCGGGATGGACCGGGCATCGGTAAAGGATAGGGAGTACCCCGGCGCCTCGACCCTGACCCGGGGGAAGGTAATCCCGAAGCGGTGGGGAGGGAACCAGAAGGCCCGTTCCCCGTAGTTCTCCGCCGCATGAATCTCGGTGAAGACCGCGTGGGTGAGGCCCACCTCCCCGGCCCTCAGGGAGGGAAAATTGAGGGCCTTCTCGAGCTTCCTCTGGAGGTCGCTCTTCCCGAAGAGGAGGATGATCATGTCCATGCCGGGATCGAGGGCGTAGTCCACCTCGATCCGGGCATCAGGGCCTTGGAGCTCGATGCTCACCCCGTCAAGGGACAGGTACCCTATCCGGTTCGTGTCGGCGGCAGATACCGGTAGAACAAGGGCGGCAAGGAGCAGGAGGAGGACGAGGACCGGGACAGGGCACCGCATGGGTTTGGGTACCTATTCCCCACCGGGATAAATTCATTGCGATCGGTCCTGCCCGGGTCCCCCCTCTCCTCCCCCCGGGCCCCGGAATCCTTACTCCCGGACGCTGTAGTAGAGGGCGAGGATCCCCAGGAATACCGCCACGATGAAGCCCGCGTAGGCGAGGAGGAGGACGAATCCCCCGATGGTCTGGCGGGAGGCAAAGATGACCACCGAGCAGCCGATGACGATGGCGGCGGTGATGAGACCCGCGAGGATCCGGTCGCTCGACCGATCCACGATGGTCTGGAACCGCTGCAGGTCCCTCTCGGCGATCTCGAACCTGAGGGTGCCGGTTGAGAAGCGCTTGAGGAGGGTGTTCATGCTTGCCGGAAGCTCGAAGAGGCCCTCGAGGGCGGCTGTGGCTGATTTACGGGCCCTCCTTGCCATTTCCCGGGGAACGAAGCCCTTCTCGTCGAACTCCTCCATGTAGGGGGTCATGTAGGAGTCGAACTTAAAGCCGGGATCGAGGGCCATGCCAAGGTCGGCCACCATCATGATCACCTTGAGCATGAGCATGAGATTCATGGGGACCTGCATGCTGTACCGGCGCATGATGGCGGTGAGTTCATTGATCAGCCGGGCAATGTTCACCTGCCCGAGCTCGAACTCGCTGTAGTCCATGAGGGCGATGTAGAGGTCGTCCCTGAGGCTCTCCAGCTGGTCGGGCTTGATCTGGATGCCCAGCTGCTCCAGGGACCGGATCAGGGTGTCCACGTCGTTCTCGAGGATGGACCTGATGATACTGATGAAAGTGAACCTCTTCTCGGGTCGGATGACCCCCATGATCCCGAAGTCAAGGAAGACGATATCTCCTCCCTTCGTCACGATGAGGTTGCCCGGGTGGGGGTCCCCGTGAAAGAAGCCGTCCTCGAAGATCTGCTTCATGTACGCCCGGAAACCGGTGTGGGCGATCTCCCTCGCCACGTTCCCGGACTTCCGGATCCCCTCCACGTCATCGACCCTGACCCCCTCGATGTACTCCATGACGAGGAGCCGTGGTCCCGAGTACCTCCAGTAGATCTTCGGGCACCTGACCCCCGGGATCCCCTTCAGGTTCTGGGCGAGCCGGTCCGCGTTCTTCCCGTCCCGGACGAAGTCGAGCTCCTTCCGGATCTGGGCCGCGAAGTCCTTCACCATTCCTGAGGGGTTGTAGACCCTCAGGTCAGGGAAGGCACCCTCCAGCCTCCTCGCCATGCTCTGGAGGATGATGAGGTCCTTCTCGATGATCTCCGCGATGCCCGGCCGCTGCACCTTGATGGCGACCCTTGTCCCATCCGCGAGCTCCCCGCGGTAGACGATGGAGAGGGATGCGGAGCCCAGGGGCTCCTCGTCGATCCGGGCGAAGGCCTCCTCGATGCACCCGCAATACTCCTCGAGGACCGGCCGCACCTCCGAGAAGGGGGCCGGGGCCACCCGGTCCTGGAGCTGGTGGAGCTCGGCGATGAGTTCCGGGGGGAGGAGCTCGGTGCGCGTGGAGGCGATCTGCCCGAACTTGATGAAGGTGGGCCCCAGCTCCGCGAGGGCAAGGCGTATCCTCTCGTAGACGGGTCGCTTCTCGGGGAAAAGCCGCTGGTAGAACCTCCACCTCCAGATGCCCGGCGTGAGCTCCTCCACCGCGATCCCGAAGCCGTACTTCACGAGCACGTCGGCGATCTGGCCGTAGCGCCGCCACCGGGAGACCATGACACCGTGTTTGGCCTCAGGGAATAAAAGAGGTTTGGTGGTGATTCCAATCCGGAAAGAGTATTGTATGTCATTTTATCAGGTCCACCCAGGGATCCGACCCGATAGTATCCGGGAATACCCACCCAATCGCCAGCTCCCTCTCCCCGACCATAGGCTGTCTGAGGATTTTGGTGACAATCACAACGCTCTCGGGGGCGGGCCGAAGGCAGACTCGCGACTTCGTCGCTCGAGGTCGGTTTCTTACGAAACCTCCCTCCCCCAGGTGCTTCCTGAGTCGTTTCAAATTATGGACTCTGTTCCCGCCACGGGTACGGTAGGACTATGAAGAGGACCGTGGCGAGGAGGGTGATCCCGAGAAGGGCCCAGAGGGCCATCCCGAGGCCGATGACGTCCCCGAGGGCGCCGATGAGGGCAACCCCGAGCCCCCCGGCCCCCATGGAGAG
>DATKMC010000074.1:0-4671 GCA_035542115.1 Methanomicrobiales archaeon
CCGAACAGGGGGAGGAAGATCCTCGCGAACCGGTACGCATCCCCCAGGACACCGGTGCAGACGGGCCTCTCTGCCTCGAGCGTGAACTTCAGGAGGTCCAGGAGGTCGTGCTCGTTCCGGGGACGGACGACGATCTTGGGAATATCCCCGTAGCTCCGGAGTTCCCGTTCCAGCCGCCGGAGTTCGGCGGGGGCGGGCATGTCCTCGGTATGCCGGGAGGCGATGATGCCCTTCCCCAGCCGGCGGATCCGGGGGCCATAGGCGGAGCAGGGGGTCTCGACATCCACGAGATCCCCGTACCGGAGGAGCGGCTCGAGGCACTCCCACCAGGCTCCAGGGCCGCCGGAGAATTCCCCTCCCTCGGGCGTAGACCGGATCGTGAGGATGACCGGCCCGGAAAAGGCCGTTCGGATCAATGGGAGTTCCCCGGCCGGGTCCCCCTTCATGAGATCGATCCGGGCCTCAATGAGATCGGGGCAGAGCCCTGCTGCGAGGGCCGCCTCCCGGGCATCCACGACCGTGGCCACGATCTTCATGGTAGATGATCTGGGGATGCCCGGCATAAAACCTTGGGCCTGTCCGTCATCGTCCTGGAGTTCCTTCAGGAAAGCCCTTCGGGCTCTTCCCGGAGCCCCCTCTGGAAGGCCCCGCGGGTGATCCCGCCGCGGGCCAGTTTCCTGCATTCCTCCCGAAGCCGGTCGAGCTCCCGGTCCATCCCGCCTCCACCCGCCTCCACGACGGCGATGGCCTCGCGGTAGATGGCGGCCATCTCCCGCCCGTACCGGGGACCCCTCCCCCGCGCATCGATGGAAAGGAGCCCGATTCCGCGGGAGACCAGCGCCGGCAGCTGGTCGACGAGGCAGGTCTCCACCGGGTTGAGGATCCGGGTCCTCCCGCATCCGTCCGCCTCGACCGGGAAGATGCGGCCGGTCCCGTCGCGGAGCCCGGTGAAACGCCGGCCCCGGTTCGTGACCCGCGCCTCAGGAAGGAGCGCGGCGACCCGGTCCTCGCTCACCATCACCTCGATGTTTCCCTGCACCTGGAACCCGAGCAGGGGAGGATTCCCCTGTACCCCGATGCGGGACGCGAGATCCCCGAGATCCTCCCTGGAGAGCTCGGGTGAAAGGGTGATGGAGCTGAACAGGGGCGAGAGCGCCCCGACCGCCCGGGCATTCCAGGCATTCAGCCCGGCGCCGCCGTGGATCGGAACTTCGGGGGAGGCGAAGCGGGCCGCGAGGGCAGCCCCGGGTCCCTCCACCATGACGCCGGGGAGACCGGAAATCTCCGCGGCACCGAGGATCACCGACGCCTCCTTGAGCCAGTCGTCATGCGTGATTCTCGGCCATTTCCAGACAAAGGTCCAGCCGGTGCCGGCAGCGATCCCCATCGCCTTCCGGATGATCTCACGCATACCGGCGCAGGCCTCGGAAGGTCGTGCTTTTCCCGGCAGGGTCTCCGGAGGGAGGCCGGGCTCGAGGGCAACGAGGCCGGAGCCCTCCCCGACGACTGCGGCCAGCGTGTCCGGGCTGTCGGTAAGGATGGCGAGTGTCGGGAGCGGGCTCCCCCCGGCTGGAGCGGGGTGGGGACGGGTCTCCCGGTCTAGTGCCCGGTTCAGCCTCTCCCGGGACCGGGCCACCAGACCTGGATCCGGCATACCGGCCATCACGAGGAATTTCTCCACCTCCGCGAGGAGGTCCCTTCTGAGACCGCCGATAGCTCCCTTCCTGGCATAGGAACCCTCCGGCCATTCCACGGAGACCCTCCCGATATAGTACGGGGACTCCCCCCCCTTCGAGAGGATCTTACGTACTGCTTCACCCGTGAGTTCATGCGCCCGCCCGGGTTCGGCGGCGAAACTTCCTTCGAGCCTGATCATGGTGAGGGGGATACCGTTCCGGAATACCGAGCCTTCGAGGACCGGCCTCGCCCCCCTGCCGGCCCTGAACAGGAGGTCCAGCGAAATCCTGGACGACGACGGGGGGGATGCACCGGCCCTGGCGAGCCGCGCCCTCCGGGTGATGAAGACCTGTGCCCCCTTCCTGATTCCCTTTTCAGCCTTCAACCAGAGGATACCTGCCTCGATACGGGGCCTGGCCCTGAGAATCATCCCGGTGTCCCGTTCCTCTTCTCCCGGTTCACGGAACAGGAGGCCGTCTCCCTTCTCAGGTATCGTCGGACCGGTGAGCCTGATCGCGACTGACCCGGCCCCCGGGTCCACGGCCTCCACGATCCCCGCAAGAACCCCCCGGTGATCGGGGGCATCCCTTCCCATGATCCCTTCGGGGCCCTCGCAGAGGCACCCGCCGGTGAACCCCCGGTTGAAGGTGAGGGCGAGGGCCTCCTCATCGGTGGGGGACGGGGCCCAGGCTCCGGCGGCGATGGCGTCCAGGGCCCTCCGGTAGATCCCGGTCACCGTTGCCACGTAATCCGAAGACCGCATCCTCCCCTCGATCTTCAGGGCGGTTATGGGGGCACGGACGACCCGGTCCAGGTAAGGATAGAGGGAAAGATCCTTCGTTGAAAGGAGGTACCGATCCCTGAGGGGAACGGGAGCGATGCGGAGGGGCCGCCCGTAGGGGTCGGCCCCGCCACGGACGAGGGTGTAAGGCCTCCGGCAGGGCTGGGCGCACCGGCCCCGGTTCCCGCTCCGGCCGCCGATGGCCGAGGAGAGGAGGCACTGCCCGGAGTAGGAGTAGCAGAGGGCCCCGTGGGCAAAGACCTCGAGCCCGATCCCCAGCCGGGTCGCGGCCTCCCCCATGGCCGATACCTCCCCGAGGGAGAGCTCTCGGGCGAGGACCACCCGGGAGAGGCCAAGGGAGGCAGCCCATTCCAGCCCCCTGGCGTTGTGGATGGTCATCTGGGTCGAGGCATGGAGGGGCAGGCCCGGGATCACCTCCCTTGCAAGGGCCGCGAGCCCCGGGTCCTGGACGAGAACGGCATCCACCCCGATTCCGGCGAGGTAAACCAGGTACCTCGCAACATCCGGGATCTCCCGATCATGGATGAGGGTGTTCACCGCGGCATAGACCCTGACCCCCCTCGCGTGGGCATAGGCCACCGCTTCGGCCAGGCCCTTGTCGTCGAAGTTCCCGGCGTACTGCCGGGCAGAGAACCTCCGCCCCCCGAGGTAAACAGCGTCCGCTCCCCAGGAAACGGCGGCTTTGAGTGCCTCCAAAGACCCTGCCGGGGCAAGGAGCTCCGGGAGACCGGCGACGGCTGGTTCTGCCATCCTGAATCCCTACAGTGTACCCTCCTCCCGCGCTCATCTCCCTTCCGATGGTGGTCCCGGTCCCCGGGCAGCCGGTGGTTTATCTCCCTGCCCCCCCCATGGTGAGGAGAGGAAGGATGCGGCTCATCTTCGAGCTCTCGGGGGAGCACCCGACCCTCCCGGTCGCCGAGCTGGAGTGCGTGGGGAGGGTGATCGAGGCCCGGCCACAGGTGGCGGTGGCGGAGTGCCCGGAACCCGAAGCAACCGGGCGCCTCGCCCTCACCCACTCCGTCCTCGAGTACCTGGGCTCCTCGGGCCCCTCGGCCGGGGAGCTCTCCGTCCTCCTCCGCGACCTCGCCCTCTCGACGGACCGGCCCTTCGCGGCGAGGGTAAAGGTGATGGACGGGTCCGCGGTCAGGGAACCGGTCCCCGCCCTCGAGAGGCTCATGGGCTCCCTCATCGACGGCCCGATCTCCCTTTCCCGGCCGGAGGACGAGTTCCGGGCCATCTGTTCGGCAGACCGGATCTACCTCGGCCGGGTGCTCCTCCGGATCGACCGGGGTGGCTATGACCTGAGGAAACCCTCGACCCGGCCCTTCTTCCACCCCGGGGTGATACTCCCGCGGACCGCCCGGGCCGCCGTGAACCTCTCCCTCGTGATGCCCGGGGAGAACCTGTCCGATCCCTTCTGCGGGACGGGGGGCCTCCTCGCCGAGGCGGTCCTGGTCGGTGCATCGCCGGTGGGGAGCGATGCCGACCCGGCCATGGTTGCCGGCTCGCGGCAGAACTTCCCGTCCCTGCCCCTCCTTCTCGCCGATGCCTGCTCTCTTCCCCTGAGATCCGGGTCGTTCGATGCCGTCGTGACCGACCTCCCGTACGGGCAGTCCTCCTGGATCCGGAGCCGGAACCTCGACCTCCTCTATCCCCGGGCGCTCGGGGAGATACACCGCGTTCTCCGCCCGGGGCGCAGAGCGGTCGTGGTGACCCACCGGGAGATTGCCGACGTCGCCGGCTCCTTCTTCACGGTGCTCCAGATCCACCGGCAGCGGGTGCATCGGTCCCTCACGAGGCGGATCACCGTCCTCAGAAAGGAGTGAGCGGGCCAGGCAGGGAGGATCGGGGTCCCGGAAGGGAAATCCGCTGGCTATATGTGGGAAACAGGGGAATCTTTAACCACGGAAGGGTGAGGCCCGGTGCCGATCATCAAGCTCAACTACCAGTACCTGGAGCAGCTCGTCGGGACGAACCGCGAAACCATGCTCGACCGGCTCCCCATGATCGGGTGTGAGATCGAGCGGCTGGAGGAGGACCATGTCGATGCGGAGTTCTTCCCGGACCGGCCCGACCTCTTTTCCACCGAGGGGGTGGCCCACGCCCTCCGGGGCTTCCTCTCCCTCGAGACCGGCCTCGCAGACTACCCGGTCACCCCCTCGGGGATGGCTTTCACCGTGGACCCACGCCTC
>DATKMC010000075.1:0-9533 GCA_035542115.1 Methanomicrobiales archaeon
CCCCGCACCTGCAGGGTGGACCGGACAGCGGGGGAGCTCGGGTACTGCAGGGGCGGGTTCCTCCCGAGAGTATCGAGCATCGGGCCCCATTTCGGGGAGGAGCCCCCGCTCGTCGGCAGGCATGGTTCGGGAACCATTTTCCTCGCCGGGTGCAACATGCGGTGCTCTTTCTGCCAGAACTACGGCATCAGCCAGTGCTACCACGGCGAGGAGATCCCGGTCGACCGGCTCGCGGGGCATATGCTCGCCCTCCAGGCCATGGGATGCCATAACATCAACTTCGTGACCCCGAGCCACTTTGTCCCCCAGATCCTCGCCGCCGTCGGGATCGCGGCCGGGCAGGGGCTTTCTATCCCCCTCGTGTACAACTGCGGAGGGTACGACCTCTCCGGAACCATCCGGCTCCTCGACGGGATCTTTGACATCTACATGCCGGATGCCAAGTACGGGAGCGACGAGGTCGCCCTCGCCCTCTCCGACGCCCCTCTCTATACGAATTTTAACCGGAAATCCCTGAAGGAGATGCACCGGCAGGTGGGGGATCTTGTCATCGAGGGCGGCATCGCGAAACGCGGGCTCATCATCCGGCACCTGGTGCTCCCTGAAGGCCTCGCCGGGACGGAGGCGGTGATGGAGTTCATCGCCCGGGAGATCTCGCCGGATTCCTATGTGAACGTCATGGACCAGTATCATTGGCCTGGGGGAATATTATACAAGAGAGTGGAACGGATTCCCCTCCTCAGGAAGATGCTCCGGAGGATCACGGAAAAGGAGTATGCCTATGCTGTGGATGCTGCCCACAGGGCCGGGATACACCGGGGAATACCCTTCGAGTACTGGCAGCAGTAATTCCTCCGTCTTTTTATTCCCGAAGTCAGGTCCGCCACCCATGTTTCATTCCATGAGATTCAGGAATACCCTTTTAAGTTACCACCCTAACTGCCCTCCCGTCTCATCGGAATAAAGGAGGCAGATAGATGAAACTGGTACCTCGCGAATTGGACAAAATGATGGTCTTCACCGCCGCACGCATCGCCGAGCGGCGCTTGAAGGACGGGGTGAAACTCAACTACCCCGAATCGGTTGCATACATCACCGACTTCGCCCTTGAGCGTATCAGGCGGGGTGACACGGTCGCAAAGGTCATGGAGGCGGGGAGACACGTCCTTACGACGGAGGATGTGATGCCGGGTGTACCTGAGATGGTCTCGCTCATCGCCGTTGAGGGGACATTCCCCGACGGAACCAAGCTCGTGAGCATCCATGACCCGATCCAGCCGAAGGCTGGAGGGAAGAAGAAATGACCGACATCGGAAAAATCGAGGCCGGCGGGGAGGACATCGAGACCTTCCCGGGCCGGAGGCGGGTAACCCTCAAGGTCCGGAATAAAGGGGACCGGGGTATCCAGGTCGGGTCCCACTTCCACTTCTTCGAGGCGAACCGGGCGCTCGAGTTCGACCGGGAGAAGGCCTACGGGATGAAGCTCGACCTCCCTTCGGGCACGGCCGTGAGGCTCGAGCCCGGGCAGGAGAAGGAGGTCCCCCTCGTGGAGTATGGCGGCAAGAAGTTCGTCCACGGGTTCAACAACCTGGTGGACGGGAGCACGAGGACGAAATACAGGAAGATGGAGGCCGTCGCAAAGGCGAAGAAGCTCCTCTTCAAGGGGGCGTGAAGGATGAAAATTCCCAGGAAACAGTACATCGATCTCTACGGGCCGACGAAGGGCGACAGGATCCATCTCGCCGATACGAACCTGGTCGTGGAGGTCGAACAGGACTTCACCACGTACGGGGACGAGCTTGTCTTCGGCGGGGGAAAGACCGTCCGGGAAGGGATGGGACAGAGCCCTGGGACGACCCATGCCAACGGGGCGCTCGACCATGTCATCACGAACGTCCTGGTCCTCGACCCGGTGCTCGGAGTCGTCAAGGCCGACATTGGCATCAGGGACGGTATCATAGCCGGGATCGGGAAGGCGGGGAACCCGGGCCTCATGGACGGCGTGGACCGGAACATGGTTGTCGCCTCGGGGACGGAGGTCACCGCGGGCGAGGGCCTCATCGCGACCCCTGGCTTCTTTGATACCCATGTCCACATGATCTGCCCCCAGCAGGTCTTCGAGGCGCTCGCAAACGGTATCACCACGTACATTGGCGGAGGTACCGGGCCCGCAGAAGGGACCTGTGCCGTGACCTCGACCCCCGGCCCCTGGAACATCAGGAAGATGATCGAGGCGGTCGAGGGGCTGCCCATGAACTGGCTCTTCCTCGGGAAGGGGAACGAGAGCAAGCCCGAGCCCCTCATCGAGCAGCTCGAGGCGGGTGCCGGCGGCTTCAAGATGCACGAGGACTGGGGCGCCACCGCGGCAGCTCTCGACACCGTGCTCTCCGTCGCCGACGACTTCGATGTCCAGGTGGCGATCCACACCGACTCTCTCAACGAGGGCGGGTACGTGGATGACACCATCGATGTCATCAACGGGAGGACCGTCCACACCTACCACACCGAGGGCGCAGGAGGCGGGCATGCCCCGGACATCATGAAGATCGCGGGGGAGCCGAACGCCCTCCCGTCGTCGACCAACCCGACGAGGCCGTACACCGTGAACACCCTGGACGAGCACTTCGACATGCTCATGACCACCCATCACCTGAACCCGGCGGTCCCGGAGGATGTGGCCTTTGCCGAGTCCCGGATCCGGGCAGAAACCATCGCCGCCGAGGATGTGCTCCACGACCTCGGGGTCCTCTCGATGTACTCCTCGGACAGCCAGGCCATGGGGAGGACGGGGGAGGTTTCGACGAGGTGCTGGCAGACCGCCCACAAGAACAAGGAGCAGTTCGGGAAGCTCCCGCAGGACACACCCCGGAACGACAACTTCCGGGTGCTCCGGTACCTCGCGAAGCTCTGCATCAACCCGGCAATCACCCACGGTATAGCCGAGTACACGGGGAGCCTCGAGCCGGGGAAGATGGCGGACATCGCCCTCTGGGACCCGAAGTTCTTCGGGGCAAAGCCGAAGATGGTGTTCAAGGGGGGCTTCATCGCCTACTCCATGATGGGCGATCCCAATGCCTCCATCCCGACACCGGAGCCCTATTACTGGAGGCCGATGTTCGGGGGTTTTGGGCTCGCCCAGTCCCGCATCTCGGCGATTTTCACCTCGAAGATCGCCTGCGAGCTCGGCATCAGGGAGAAGTACGGCATCACCCGGCTGGTGCTCCCGGTCTCCGGGACCCGGGACCTGGGAAAGCAGCACATGGTCAGGAACGACCGGACCGGGGAGATCACCATCGACCCGGAGACCCACAAGGTCACGCTGGACGGGAAGGAGATTACCTCGAAGCCTGCGAAGACCCTCCCCCTGACCCAGCTGTACTACCTGTTCTGAACGGAACAGGACCCACCCTTTTTAGAGGAGTCTCCAGGAAGGCAACATCAGGTGGTGAAGAGGGATGGCGAGATTCGAGAGCCCGGCCGAACCGGTGGGGGGCCGGATGCTTGACGTGTTGGTGAGGCGGGTCGATGCCGCGAGGGGTAGGGTGCGGGCCAGGGCTCCCGACGGCGAGGATCTGGTCATCGACCTCCCCCGGGGGTCCGCCATCCGGAACGGGGATACCTTCGGGCCTTCACCGAAGGGTATGTTCTACCGGATCTCCATCGAACCCGAGCAGGTCCTGGAGATCATCCTCGGGAATGGCGAATTTTCCACTGGGGAGGCGGTGAAGCTCGGCTACATCCTCGGAAACCACCACCTCGAGGTCCTGGTCGAGAAGGATAGCCTGTACCTTCCCCTGACCCTGGGCGGGGAGAAGCTCTCGAGGATTGTAAGCCGATCGGGAGTGCCGGTCAGGACCCGGCTGGTCACGCGGGTGATTTCCCCCGGTGAACAGGGGTACTTCGAAGGAGAAGAGGAAGAGGGCTCCTGATGGCGACTCCGGAGGAGATCCTGAACCTCATCCGGATCTCGGACACCTTCTTTCCCCTCGGGTCCTTCACCGTTTCCCAGGGGATGGAGCAGCTGGTCGCCGACGGCCTCTTCGAACGGGAGAAGTTCCCGGGCATAGCACGGGCGGCCCTCGAGAAGATCTGGATGCCCTTTGATTTCCAGGTCTTTTCCCATGCCCTGGGGGCGTACCAGCGCCGGGACATGGAAACCTTCCTCCGGCTGGACCGGCTGTGCCATGCGTCGAAGATCACCGACGAGAACCGGGCCGCCATGGCAAAGACAGGGAGGAACCTTGCCGATGCGGTCCACTTCGGGGTGGGGACGCCATGGGCTTCCTACCGGGACATGATCGTCCGGGGAGAAACTCCGGGAATGTACCCTGTCGTCCTTGCCGCCGTTTCGGCGGAGATGAACCTGGACGAGCAGGGGGGGCTCTCCCTGATCTACGTGAACCTGATGGAGGTCGTCGCATCCCTCGTCAGGATGGCGGAGATTGACTACCTGGAGGCGCAGCAGGTGATGGCCGGGGTGATCCAGGGCATCGCGCCCGGCGTGGGAGAGGCACCTGACATCAGCCAGTCCTTCCCTGCCGCGGACATCGCCTCCATGAGGCACGAGGCGAGCAGGAGCAGGATGTTTATCAGCTGAAGAGGTATGTGGAGATGCCAAGGACGGTAAGGATCGGGATCGGGGGACCCATCGGGTGCGGGAAGACCGAGCTCATCGAGAAGCTCGTCCCGAAGTTCGTCGCGCTCGGGTACAAGGTGGGTATCATCTCGAACGACGTGTACTCCAAGGAGGATGCCCGGCGGATGGCTATCACGCTCGGGGAGAAGGTGGTCGACCCGACCCTCATCGTCGGAATCGAGACCGGCCTCTGCCCCCACACCGCGGTGCGGGACGACCCGTCGATGAACGTGAGCGCGGCCGCGGCCCTCGAGAAGGAGCACCCCGATCTCGACCTTATCTTCATCGAGTCCGGCGGTGACAACGTGACCCTGACCTTTTCCCCCCGCCTCGCGGACTACTTCATCTACATGATCGACGTCGCGAGCGGGGACAAGACCATCCGCAAGGGAGGCCTCGGGATCAGGAAGGCGGACCTCCTCATCGTGAACAAGATCGACCTCGCGCCCTTCGTGGAGACCACCATCCCCGAGTCCCCCACGAAGACCGCGAACCTTGATCTCATGCGGGAGGACGCGAAAAAACTCCGGGGCGACAAGCCGACCATCTTTGTTTCCCTCAAGGACAACGTCGGGATAGACGAGATCGTGAACCTTGTCCGGGAAAGGGCACTCTTCAGGTGACCATGTCTCAGGAACCCGGCCACGGGGACCAGGCCCTCGCCGGCTTCTGGGCCGCCCCCTCTCCTTTCCGAAAATACGGGGAGGAGGAGACCCGGGTGAGCACCGGATCCGCCGGGAAGGTGGCCGTTGCCCGGCTCTCCTTCGAGAGGTTCGATGAAAAGACCTACCTGCACGGGCTCTACACCCAGACCCCGGCCAGGGTGTTAAGGGCCCTCTATTATGATCCCTTCCTCCCCGGCCTCCCGTACGTCATTTTCGTGAATCCGACCGGGGGCATCGTCCAGGGCGACCGCTACGAATACCGGATCGCCCTCGGGGAGGGGGCAGAGGCCTTCATCACCGACAGCATGGCAACGAAGATCTACCGCATGGACCTGAACTATGCGAGCAGGCACACCGAGGTCTCTCTCGGGAAGGGATGCCGGCTCGAGTACCTCCCCCGGGAGACCATCGCCTTTGCCGGGTCGCGGTGGTACCAGAATACCGTCTTCCGGGCAAGCGAGGGATCCCGGCTCCTTTTCTCCGAGATCTTCTGCCCCGGGAGAATCGCGAGCGAGGAATCCTGGGACTTCACCCTCCATGCATCAAGGGTCGTGATCCTCGAGGATGGGGACCCGGTCCTCGTGGACAGTTCCCTGTACACGGGAGAGGACAAGGCGCGTTCCGGGATCCTGTTCGGCAACCGGACCTTCCTCCTCTCCGCGTACTGGTATTCCGGGAAGGTCCCGTCGTCGAAGGGGAAGATCGAATTCGGGGACCTGTACGGCGGGGTCTCGGAGATGCCCGGCCGGAAGGGCCTCGTCGTGAAGGCCCTGTCCGACCGCCTCGAGGACCTGAAGGCCTTCCAGCTCGGGCTCTGGGAGATCTTCAGGAAGGAAGAGGCCGGGACCGGGGTACCGTCCCTCAGGATGTACTGATCTCTCCGGTTGTCCTGATTCGCGGTCCATATCCGGTGATTGTCGTGATCGACCGTCGAGGGAAGCCCATCCCGGTTCTTCGGTTCGGAAAATCAGGGGTCACCGGTGGGGAACCCGAAGGGCGCCAGCCCGAGGGAGAGCCGACATGCCGAAGGCCTGGTGGCGATTCCCCTCCCGGTGTTCTGTTTTTTGACTTGAGGGAAAATCTTTAAGTATATCCCTGCGGGATCAACCGGCGGTGGTTGTCCATGGTTGCCCCCGTGTTTACGACCGGCAATTTTGTGATTGATCTTGCGTATATTCTCCTCAACGGGATTTCTGAAGTCCCGCTCGTGAGTGCCCCCCTTGCCGGGCTCCTCATCCTCATCGGGACCCTGGTGGCCTCGAAAAAAGCCGCTGCCATCATGTTTATTTCGAGTCTCATCGGGGCCGGGATGGCTCTCCTCCTCGGCGCGCCCTTCGGCCTCGTGACCTTCGGCCTCTTCGGCTACAACTCGGTCCTCACGGGCATGGCCCTCTGGTCCGGGCCCTTCACGAAATCGAACCGGGCGACCCTCGGCCTCTCCCTCTTCGGCGCCGCGGTCACCTCAGTCGTCTGGATGGCCATCGCCCATTTCATGGGGGACGTGTTCGTGGAGAACGGGAACGGCTGGGCCATCCCGGGCTTCACCGCGGCCTTCGTTTTCACGACGTGGACCATCATGTTCGCGACGAAACGTTACGGAGTCGACATCTGGCCCCGCCCGGCGCTCCCCGACCGCCCCGTCCGTCTCATCGAGGTGCATGACACGGCGAGCGGTGCCGGCGATCTGATGGGGGGAAGCGAAAACCCGGTCCAGGTGCCCGTGCCGGGCTTCCGGTGGACCGCGAAGGAGTTCGGCATCGCCGTCCTGAAGGGGGTCTCGCAGGTGACCTTCGTCGAGAACTGGGTCACCGGCGTGTTCTGGGTTGTGGGCCTCACCCTCTCCTTCGAGCTCGTGGCAAACGGGGCCCGCCTGTTCACGAATGCCTACACAACCGGCTGGGATCCGGCCTCGCCCCTCTTCCTCGCCGGGCTCATGGCCCTGATCGGCTCTGCCATCGGGGCGGCCCTCGCCATCTGGGCAAAGTATCCCGTGGCCGAAATCAGGTCCGGGATCCACGGGTTCAACCAGGTCCTCGTCATGATCGCCCTCACGAGCTTCCTCCCCCTCACCTGGGTGACCTTCCTCTATGCGGTGCTCGCGACCATCGTCTGCACCCTCTTCACCACCTCCGCACTCCAGAACTTCATGGGCCGTTGGGGGATTCCCTGCCTGACCGCCCCCTTTGTTTTCACGTCATGGTTCTTCATCCTCGCGGCCCCGTACGCCCTGAACGTTCCCTTCGGCATCGGGTGGGGGAGACCATGACCCCCCGGTCCCCTGCATTAGGTTGCCCGACGGGGGTGACCTGACGTGGCCGCTCCGGTCCCGATGCCCGAGAACCTCTTCAATAACCTCTGGGTCCTTCTCTCGGGAGCCCTCGTCTTCCTCATGACCATCTCCGTCGGGCTCCTTGAGATCGGCGAGCTCGGGAAGGACTATCGCCAGGGCCTCCTGAAGACCATCATCATCATCTGCCTCGGGTTCTTCGTGATGGCATTCGTCGGCTTCAACACCGCGTTTGCCCCGTGCATCGGCGGGATCATCGGGAATCCCCTCTACTCGGCGCCCTTCCTCGGGGGTTTCTCGACGGATTTCCCGGGCCTCCTCCAGGGGGTCTGGTGGTCCATGGGGCCTGACTACTTCAATACCAATGTCACCCTGCCGACCTACTACTTCTTTGAGACCGCCTTTGCGGCCGTGACCCTCGCCCTCGTGGGCATCATCGCCCTCAGGAAGATGAAACTCTCGGCTTTCACGGTCTTCTCCATCGTTTATTTCATCGTCATCTGGAACCTTCCCGCGGCATGGATCTGGAACCCCACCGGCTGGCTGTACGGCCTCGGGATGAGGGACTTCGCCGGCGGGCTCGTGGTCCACGGGGCCGCTGCCGCCGCCGGGCTTGCCATCGTGGCGAGGATCTGGATGGAGGAGAAGGAGAAAGGTCTCACCGAGAGCCCGAAGGTGCCCATTAACGTGAGCCCCGGGTGGATCACCCTCGCCATCCTCCTCCTCTGGCTGGGATGGTTCGGCTTCAACCCCGGGAGCACCCTCACCTGGAACCATGAGGCGAACGTCGTCGTCCTCACCACCTTCATCGCCGCATCGACCTCCTTCCTCTCGATGATGTTCCTCAAGTGGTGGGAGACGAGGAAGAGCCCGGGGCTCATCTATGCCGCAAACGGCGTCCTCATGGGACTCATCGTGATTACCCCCATCGCAGGCTTTGTGAGCCCCGCGAGCTCGGTGATACTCGGAGCGGTTGGCGGCCCCCTGTACATCTACTTCGAGAAGGTTTTCGGCCGGATGAAGTGGTTCACCGATCCCATCGGCCTTTTCCCCGGCCACCTGGTGGGGGGGCTCTTCGGCGTGGTTATGATCGCCTTCTTCACCCAGGCGCCCTACGCCGCCGCATCGGGGAACGGGAACCTCCCCAACGGATTATTCTTCGGGGGAGGCTACCCGGCAGTACAGCAGCTTGGTATCGAGGTCTTCGGGATCATCGTCGTCATGATAACCGTTTTCGTTCTTTCCTCCCTCGCCGTCTGGGCCATCGCGAAGGGCATGAACGGGATAACACCCGATTACCGGAAGGAGGGATTGATTCCGCAATGACCTGATAGGAATCATCATTTTTGGAGATACGCCGGGTGCGGTCAATCGGGAGGGGGGAGCTTCATCTCCCCCATCCCGGGGGTGGATGCCGGGAGAAATACCGGCGCTTCACCGGCGAATATCATTTGATCCGGGAATTGGAACATGGCCAAATCTTTATGCTCTGCCCCCCCTTCCCGGATACGGGTGTGGTTTCCTTAGTAAGTCTGACGGCGGGAACTGGTATGCGACGGGGCGCGAGCCGATGACAGGATGGATCAGGACGGGATCTATTCTTTACAGGGAGCCGGTGCCTGCCGCCGATGCCGGCCCGGACCTCCCGGGGAGCGTGGCAGCGATCCGGGATGAACGGCTGTACTCGCTCGTTCAGGGAGGCGACTACAGCGAACACACCCTGGAGCTCGACATCCCCGGACCGGGTTTCGGGGCGTACACCTTCACCTTCGGGTGATCCGGGACACGGGAAAAAAGTGATATCATGGATGAAAAACAGGGAACAGGGAAACAGCTGAAGAAGGCAACCTTCGCCGGGGGATGCTTCTGGTGCATGCAGCCGCCGTTCAGGATGATCGACGGCGTGATCGAGGTGGTCTCGGGGTATGCCGGTGGGACGAAGGAG
>DATKMC010000076.1:0-11887 GCA_035542115.1 Methanomicrobiales archaeon
TCGGGGGCGTTCCCGAGGATCTCCCCGACGAGGTACCGGTCGCCGTCGATGACCCCGTCCGGCCGGCAGAGCTCGAAGGACTTGCACTCCTCCTTGTTGCAGGAGAACTCGAAGGTGATCCGGGAGTTCATGATGGCCATGTCGGCGTTCACGAGGGCGACGAGGGGGGACTCCACCACCTCCACGGCGCAGGTACCCCCGTCGTGGATGGCGCAGTCATGGGGGGCCGCGGTCCGGACCGAGACGATGCGGTACTTCCTCCCTGCCTGGAGGTTGTTGCAGGCCTTCCGGACCCGGCAGTGCTCGCACTCGGGGAGCTCCCCCTCGAAGATGAACTCGAGCCCCGGCCGGGCGAGGAGCCTCCCGATGAGGGTGACCTTGGGCTTTGCCTCGGGCATACCAATCTAGTCTTTGGAGAGCATTGAAATTAAACTCTCTGCCGATTCCCGGGTGATCCCCGAGTCCAGGATGGTGAACCGCTCGGGCCGGATGGTCGTGGCGAGGAGGAGGGCCTCCACGCCCGTGGCATCGTCGATCCCGATCTCCCTGAGGGTAGTCGGGGCCCCGATCTTCCGGAGGGCCTCCCTGACCCCCCGCCAGTCGCCGCCATGGAGAAAGAGGGTGATGATGGTCCCGATCCCGCACTTCTCCCCGTGGAGGCCCTTCCCCGGGGCGATCCGGTCCAGGGCATGGGAGAACTTGTGCTCCCCGCCGCTCGCCGGCCGGGAGGAGCCGGCGATGGACATGGCGACCCCGGAGGCCACGAGGGCCTTGACCACCATCCAGGCAGTCTCCTCGCTGTTCGGCCGGATGAGGTCGGCGTTCCGTATCATGGCCTCGGCGGTCATCCGGGAGAGGGTAGAGGCGTACTCGGAGATGGGCTCCCCCTTGAGCCGGTGGGCGAGCTCCCAGTCGAGGACCGCGGAGAGGTTGGAGACGAGGTCCGCGCATCCCGAGGCGAGGAGCCGGTGGGGGGCCGAGGCGATGATCCCGGTGTCCGCCACGATGGCGATGGGGGGATGGGCCCTGAGGGAAAGGTTCCCCTCCGGGGTTGGGACCGAGGCGCTCGCCGAGGCGATGCCGTCGTGAGAGGCGGCGGTGGGGACCGAGACGAACTGCCGGTCGGTGTTGTACGAGGCGACCTTGGCCGTGTCGATGTTCTTCCCGCCCCCGACGGCGACGAGGAAGTCCGCCCGTTTCGCCTCCTCCTCGGCTTTCCTGATGACCGAAGGGGTAATCTCGTCGGCGAGGAAGGTCCGGGTCTCGTACTCCCGCGAGAGAAGCTCAACCACCCGGCCGCCGGCCACCTCCATGGTGTGCCTCCCGGTCACGATGAGTACCGAGTCCCCCAGCGAGAGGTCGTCGCAGACCTGGGGGAGCTGGGCAAGGACATCGTGGCCAACCACCACGTCCCGGGGGAGCTGCATCCATTTGGACTTGTCAAAACCTTTATTCCTGAGTACTTTCATACCATCTCCGCCCGATCCTGACTGATCATGATTAGCGACTTCATCTACAAATACTACATCGATCCCATCCGTCTCGGACAGCCGTACAACGTCGTGGATACCCTCACCTACGCCCTTATCCTCGTCATCTCGGTCTACCTCGTGTACCGGTGGTTGAAGCGCTCAGGCATTTCCCTGGACGGCGAGTTCATCCTCGCCACCATCCCCTACGTCGTCCTCGGGGGGCTCCTCCGGGTGGTGGAGGATACCGGGATGATAAACTCGGACCTCCGGTACCTTCTGATCACCCCCCTGATCTTCTTCGTCGTCTTCTTCATCGCGGCCGGGGCCCTCGTCCTCTCCAGGGCCCTCGAGAAACGCCATTTCGTCCCCCGGTTCCTCGCCTTCTACGGGGGGGCCGGGGCCGGGCTGTCGGTGGCCGTCGCCCTCCTCCTCGGCTGGTTCGGCCTCACCCGGGCCACCATCGACCTCATGGTCCTCGGGAGCATCCTCCTCATCGCCTCCGTGAGCTCCCTCGCGGTCATGTTCCTCCTCGAGCGGGTCCTCCGGTGGGCATACGCGGCCGACCCCCTCTACCGGATCCTCGTGATAGGGCAGATGCTCGATGCCTCCGCGACGGGATATGGCATCGACTTCGGCCCCCTCCCTTACCAGGAGGTCCATGTGGTCGGCTCGGCCCTTATCAGGTGGACGGGCACAGCTTTCTCCCTCTTCCCCCTCAAGCTCGCCGTGGTCATCCCTGCCATCTGGGTCCTCGAGATCTACCGGCGGGACGGGAACCGGGAGTTCGCGAACCTCGTCCTCCTCGCCATGATCACGGTCGGCCTCGCGCCGGGCGTCCGGGACATGGTTCGAATGGTGCTGCATGTCTGATGACACGCAGCCCTCCGCCTCCGGCAGGAGGTGCTCCACGTCTGATGACACGCAGCGGTCCACGCTTGATCGTATGGACCCCCTCCACCTGGCGGCGGAGAGGCTCTCCGCATGCGATCAGGAGGAGCTCCATGTCTGAGCTTCCGCTCCGGGCCGCTGCGCTGGTGTCCATTGCCGTCCTTCTCCTCACCGCCATCGCCGGGGCGGCAGTGGTCGTGGGGAGCCCGGACACGGGGAAGCAGCTCATCCAGATCGTGAAGGACCAGGTGCTCGGGAAGGTCGAGGCCCGTGACCCGCTGTCCCTCGCGGTGTTCATCTTCTTCAACAACCTCCAGGCCTGCATCCTCCTCTTCCTCGGCGGGGCCACCTTCGGGCTCCTCACCCTCTTCATCATCGCGAGCAACGGGGTCATTATCGGCGGGATCATGGAGATCGCCCGGGAGGAGCGGGGGCCCCTCTTCGTCGCGGCGGCCATCCTCCCCCACGGGATCTTCGAGATCCCCGCCCTCCTCATCTCCTCCTCCCTCGGGTTCGTCCTCGGGGCCGCCCTCCTCGCCGAGTGGTGGGGGGAGGGGGACTCGGCGGCCACGGCCCGCGCCCATGCCCGGACCTTTCTCCTCGTGGTCGTGCCCCTCGTCGCCATCGCGGCCTTTATCGAGGCATTTATCACGCCCCAGATCATACATCTGGTGACCTAGAGGTGGATTTTTGTCCGGCGAAGCCGAATCAGGCCCTCTCCCGCAGAAGGCGGATTTTTCAGGGTGGTACAACGAGATCCTCTGGCGTGCCGGGATCGTCGACAACCGGTACCCGGTGAAGGGACTCTACGTCTGGTACCCCTACGGCTTTGCCCTGAGGAAGCAGGTCTACGGGATCCTCCGGGAGCTCATGGACCGGGACCACGAGGAGACCCTCTTCCCCCTCCTCATCCCCGAGCAGGAGTTCATGAAGGAGGCGGAGCACATCAGGGGCTTCGAGAACGAGGTGTACTGGGTCACCCGCGGTGGGATGTCGCCCCTCGAGGTCCCCCTCGCCCTCCGGCCCACGAGCGAGACCGCCATCTACCCGATGTACGCCCTCTGGGTCCGGTCCCATGCCGACCTCCCCCTCAGGTACTACCAGGTGGTGAACACCTTCCGGTACGAGACGAAGGCGACGAGGCCCCTCATCAGGGCGAGGGAGATCACCTCCTTCAAGGAGGCCCATACCGTCCATGCAACCTGGGAGGAGGCCGAGGCCCAGGCGAAGGAGGCCATCGCCCTCTACCGGGAGTTCTATGAGCGGCTCTCCATCCCGGTCCTCATCACCCGGCGGCCCGACTGGGACAAGTTCCCCGGGGCGGACTACACCGTCGCCATCGACACCACCATGCCCGACGGGAGGACCCTCCAGATCGGGACCGTCCACCACCTGGGGGACAATTTCTCCCGCACCTTTGGTATCAAATATGAGGACGAGAAGGGGGAGCAGCAGTTCGCCCACCAGACCTGTTACGGGATCTCGGAGCGGTCCATCGCCGCGGTCCTCTCCGTCCACGGGGACGACCGCGGGCTCGTCCTCCCGCCGGCCGTGGCCCCGGTCCAGGCGGTCATCATCCCCATCATCGTCGGGAAGCGAAAGGAGGTTGTCCTCGCGGCAGCCCGGGAGCTCCAGAGGGAGCTCGCATCCGCCGGCATCCGATCGGAGGTAGACGAGCGGGAAATCCGGCCGGGGGCGAAGTACTACCACTGGGAGATGCGGGGGGTCCCCCTCAGAATCGAGATCGGGCCCCGGGACCTGGACCGCGGGGTGGTCACTCTTGTCACACGGATGGGGAAGAAGGCCGAAGGTTCCCGAGAATCGGTGACCCGCATCGTGAGAGAAGTCCTCTCAGGTCTCTCAGAGATCCTTCTGGAGAAGGCCTCGTCGGAGATGTGGAGCCGGATTACCACCCCCCGGACCATGGAGGAGGCGAAGGCCGCGGTGGAGAGGGGTGTCGCCGTGGTGTCCTGGTGCCGGCAGCGCAAGTGCGCCAACCTCCTCGAGGAGAAGACCGGCGGGAGTATCCTCGGGACCGACGTTGGCGGGAACCGGCTCCCGGAAATTTCGAAAAACTGTATCGTCTGCGGGAAGGAGGGCGTTCCCACCCTCCTCTCCCGGAGCTTCTGATCAGCAGGACGGGCAGATATAGGTGATGTCCTGGGCGGTGTGGCCCAGGTCGCCCGCGACCTTCTTTTTCCCGCCCCGGACAAAGATTCGCCCGCAGGTGCCGCACCGCTTGGGCGCGATCCGCTCCCAGAAGGTGAGGGGGATCTCGATGGTATAGGGCGTGCCTTCGGGATAGGCGGGGCCGGTGGCGCCCGGGTCGTCGAACCGGGAGATGAGGTGGAGTGTCTGGAGGGGGCTCGCCCCCATGGCCTCGAACTTCCGGAAGAGGAAGAACTGGTATACGAGCCAGGTGAGGTCCGAGCGGTCCAGGAGGTCCTCGAAGCCCTCGCAGGAGTCCTCGTTCCCGTCAAGCTCGCAGCCGCAGAGCGGGCACCGTCCGCCGACAAGCTCCTCCATGAAGACCTCCTCCTGGCAGCCGGGACAGGTGAGGTGCCGTGCATTGATACGTGGTGCCATGAATACCCCCTTGTCGCGGAGCGAGGGATCCCCTCTCCCCGTCGCTATCTGAGGTATGCGCCTTCTCGGGAGATAAGCATTCTTTCTCCGGCCCGAAGGTGATGAAAATCTTTGTGGACGGCCGTCGATGATTCTTGAGGAGCTGCACCGGACGGACCGTCGATGATTGCTGGAGAGCAGCATCGGACGGCCGCCGGAAAGGGGTCTACCGGGAGGGCCCGGTCTCCTCCCGGGGGAAGATGACCTGGAGCACAGCATCTGCCCGGTGGAGGGCGGTGAGGGCCGTCCGCGTTTCGCCGTGTGTGAGCCTGCCCCTGGCCTGCCGGGCGGCGAGCTCCCTGAGAGAACCGAGGATGCCGTCGACGGCCCCCTTCACGTCCAGGTCATCGTCCATCCGCTCCTGAAAGACCGCTTCGATGGGAGCCTGGGGGGGAGAACCCGGTAGCACACCGGCTGCAGCCTCACTGAGCTGCGCCGCGAGGCCCCTCAGCTCCCCGAGCACCCTCCTCGCCGCGTCCAGGTTCTTCCCAGTCATGTTCATTCGGTCCCGGTAATGCCCGTAGATGAGGAAGAACCGGACCTCCTCGGGGGAGTACCCCTGCGACAGGAGGTCTGCGAGGTAGACGATGTTCCCCCGGCTCTTGGACATCTTCTTACCCTCGAGGAGGAGGTGCCCGCCATGCATCCAGTACCGGGCGTACTCCCTGCCCGTGAGGCTCTCGACGATGGCTAGGTTGTAGTCATGGTGCCGCCAGAGGTTGTCGATCCCCCCGGCATGGATGTCGATAGCATTTCCGAGGAAGGGGAGGACCATCGCCGGGTCCTGGACGTTCCAGGACGGCCTCCCGGCCCCGATCCGGGTCTCCCAGACCGCGGTGTCCCCCTCCCGGGCCCCGTGCCAGAGGATGAAGTCGCCGTAGTTCCACCGGACACCCGGGTAGGTGTCCCTCCGGAAATGTCTCTTTTTTTTCGGCCACCTCGTCATGTCGAGCCCGAAGAGCTTCCCGAACCCGGGGAACTTGAGGGGGTCGAAGAAGATGTCCGGCCCCTCCTGGTAGGCAACCCCCTTGTCGAGGAGCCTCACGATGAGCTCGACGGCGGAGGCCACCGTCGTGGAGGACCGGGGGTTCCAGGTCGGGGGCATCAGCCTCAGGAGGCAGGCCTCCCGGTAGAACTCCTCGGCGACCCTGGCGGTGAGATCGGTGAGGCTCACGCCCTCCTTCGCGGCCTGGGCGATGGCCTTGTCCTCGATATCGGTGAAGGGGAGGACCCGCTCGACCCGGTAGCCCAGCGAGATGAGGTACCGCTGGACCACGTCCTCGTAGAGGAAGGTGCGGTGGTTCCCCAGGTGGGCCGGCAGGTAGACGGAGGGGCCGCAGGTGAAAAACTTCACGACCGGCGGGTCCCGCGGCCGGAAGACCACCTTCCGCCGGGTCATGGTGTTGTAGATCCTGAGCATACGTGGGTCTCCTCAGGTAACCTCCACGGCGCAGCCGCACTCCTCAGCCGCCTTCCCCACCGCCGATGCGACTTCCCGTGCCACCCTCCGGTTCAGGGGCCCCGGGAGGACACGGGCCCGGGTGGGCTCCTTCACCATCCCGGCAAGGGCATGGGCGGCGGCGAGCTTCATGTCATCGGTGATCTTCATGGCCCGGGCGTCGAGGGCCCCCCGGAAGATCCCTGGGAAGGCGAGGACATTGTTGATCTGGTTCGGGAAGTCGCTCCTCCCCGTTCCGGCGATGGCTGCCCCGGCCCTCCTCGCGACATCCGGCATGATCTCGGGAACCGGGTTCGCCATGGCAAAGACGATGGCATCCTTTTTCATGGACCTGACCATCTTCGCCGTGACGATCCCGGGCGCCGAGACCCCGATGAAGACGTCCGCGCCCTTCATCGCGTCCGCGAGGGTCCCGGTCCGCCCCTCCCGGTTCGTCTCGTGGGCGATGATGTACTTGTACTTGTTCGCAAGGAGGTCGGGCCGGTTCCGGTGGATGATCCCCTTCGTGTCGCAGACGATCATGTCCCCGACGGGGAGGCAGGCCCTCCGGTCATAGCCCAGGCATTTCAGGAGCCGGAAGGTGGCATAGCCCGCTGCCCCCGCCCCGCTCATGGCGATGGTGAGGTCGCCGAGGCTCCTCCCTGTCGCCCGGCAGGCGTTCAGGAGGGCGGCGAGGATCACGACGGCGGTCCCGTGCTGGTCGTCGTGCATCACCGGGATCCCGATGTCCTGGAGGGCCTCCTCGACGGCGAAGCACTTCGGGGCGGCGATGTCCTCAAGGTTGATACCGCCGAAGACGGGCGCGATGTTCTTCACGTCCTCGATGAAGTCGGTGTGGTACCCCTCGAAGCAGATGGGGAAGGCATCGATCCCCGCGAAGTCCCGGAAGAGGAGGGCCTTCCCCTCCATGACCGGTATCGCGGCGTACCCTCCGATGTTCCCGAGCCCGAGGACCGCCGACCCGTCGGTCACGATGGCCACGGTGTTCGCCTTGATGGTGTAGAGCCAGGCCCGGTTCCGGTCCTTTTCTATCTCCCGGCAGACCTGGGCAACCCCGGGGGTGTAGGCCCGGGCGAGGTCCCGCCTTGTCCTGACCGGGACCTTCCCCCGCACCTCAAGCTTCCCGCGCATTCGCCGGTGGAGCTCGAGGGACTCCCGGTAGATATCATCCATCGGCATCGCACTCCACCATCCACGCGGGGGGTCTTCCTGAAGCCGGTACTAGGGCCATCCAGTGCCACCGTCCTTTTCCTGAGTGGTTGCGCCACCCCTCATAATAGGTTGCCCGGTTTCCATCTCCTGAAACCTCCCGGAGCCATTATATATCCATGACCGGATTCTTCACCGGAGGACGACGATGGCGAGGTGGCTCTGCACGGTATGTGGCTATGTCTACGATGAGGAGGCAGGGGAGCCGCTGACCGGTACTCCCCCGGGGACGAGGTTCGCGGACCTGCCCGATGGCTGGAAGTGCCCGGTCTGCGGGTCCGGGAAGGAGGTCTTTGTCCGGGAGGGCGGGGAGGCGCCCGCGGCTCCTGCCACGCCGACCACCGTCTCCGATGTCATCATGGCGAACCTCGCCGCCTGGGGGGTCTCCCTCGTCTTCGGGATCCCGGGCACCTCCTCCCTCGGACTCGTGGACGCGGTGCGGAAGCGGCCCGACATGCGGTACATCGTGGTCCGGCACGAGGAGAACGCCGCCTTCGCCGCCTCGGCGTACAACAAGTTCACCGGCGGCCTTGCGGCCTGCCTCACCATCGCTGGCCCGGGAGCGACGAACCTCGCCACCGGGCTCTACGACGCCAAGGAGGACGGCGCATCGGTCATTTCCCTGAACGGCCAGGTGGAGATCCAGTACACGGGCCCGGGCGGTTTCCAGGAGATCGACCAGGACGCCTTCTTCCGGCCCGTGACCGTTTTCAACAACACCATCGCCGGCCCGGAGATGACCGTGACCATCCTCGAGAAGGCCCTCCGGCTCGCCCTCCTCGGCCGTGGGGTTTCCCAGGTCTCGGTCCCGAACGACGTCCAGAAGGAGCCCCTCGCGGCGACCTCCTGCCGGCGGGAGACCTGCATCCCGGACCCGGACATCCTCCCCCCGGAGAAGGAGCTGCGGAGGGCGGCGGAGCTCATATCCTCCGGGTCACGGCCCGTCATCCTCGCCGGTTGGGGGGCCTTCCCCGACGCCGGCCTCGTCTCTGCTCTCGCAGGGAAGATCCAGGCCCCCGTCCTCACCACCTTCCGGGCAAAGGGGATCCTCCCATACGACCACCCCTGGTTCGTCTCGGTCCTCGGGACTGTTGGGATGCCCGAGGCCCGGGTCCTCGCGCAAGAGGCAGACCCCCTCATCTGTCTCGGGGTCGGCTTCTCGAAGCAGACGAACGTCCCCCTGGACCGGCCCATGGTCCAGGTCGACCTCGACCCCGTCAAGCTCGGGAAGGGAACCTCCTCCGTGAGCCTCTGGGGGAACTGCCACGCGGCCCTCCCCCGGCTCGTGGAGCTGGTCGCCCCGAGGGAGGACCCGGCCATCCGCGCCCGGGTCGCCGGGCTGAAGGAGGCGATCCTGAAACGGCTGGAGGCCGAGGCGGACCCCAGGGCGGTCCCCGTCAGGCCGCCGTACATCATGAAGGTCCTCTCCGAGACCATCCCTGAGGACGCCCTTATCACCATCGACGTGGGGGAGAACGGCTGGTGGTTCGGCCGGAACTTCCGGATGAAGAGGCAGCGCTTCGCGATGTCGGGCTACCTCGCCACCATGGGCTTCGGGCTCCCCGCAGCCATCGCCGCGAAGCTCGCCTACCCCGACAGGAAGGTCTTCTGCATCACCGGCGACGGAGGGTTCGCCATGGGCATGGCCGAGGTGGTCACCGCGGTGAAGTACCACCTTCCCATGGTCATCGTGATCATGGACAACCGGGAGCTCGGGATGATCCGGGTGGAGCAGCAGATGGAGCATTACCCGAACTTCGGGACCGATCTCCTCAACCCGGACTTTGCGGCATATGCCGATGCCTGCGGCGGGGAGGGGATCCGGGTCTCCCGGCCCGACGAGCTCGAACCCGCCATCCGCAGGGCGATGGAGCTCGACACGGTGGTCATCGTCGACGTGGAGACGGATGTGAGGAGGTTTGTGTAGCCCGGAGGAACTTTCCCCTCGGGACCCTGCCCCCCACCATCGCCCTGCCCTACCGCCACCTGACCCCGCTGCCCATCCACCCATTCCCACCCCCCGCCCCCGCCACCCACCTGGCCCCTTGTACGTAGTTCCCCCGTCTTCTTAAGCGTCCCCCTCCGAAATAGGTATATCCCCCGGTGCCCACGTATTAATCAGGGAACTATCCCGGGGGAATCTCACTGATGCCGGACAGGGACAGCCCGAGAGCCATCTTTTCCGAATCCCTCGACGGTATCCTGCGCATCGACATGCACACCCACTCCTCGTACTCCCGGGACTCGGTCATTTCCCCGCAGGAGCTCGTGAAGTCCTGGGAGAGGACGGGGATAGTCCCCCTCGTCTGCGACCACGACACCCTCGCGGGCTCCCTCAGGGTGATGCGGGCCATCAAGGCCGAAGACCCGGACATCCCCGTCATCCTCGCCGAGGAGGTAACCACCCGGGAAGGGGAGATCATCGGCCTGTTCCTCACCGGGGAAATCCGTCCCGGGCTCTCCGCGGCAGAGACCCTCGACCTCATCCACGGGCAGGGGGGCCTCTCCCTCATCCCCCACCCCTTCTCGGAATACCGGAGCCGGACGCTCCGGGCCCGGGCGAGGAATGCCCTCGTGGACGGGATCGACCTCGTGGAGGGACACAACGCCCGGAACCTCTCGGAGGAGGAGGACCGGCTCGCGGTGCTCTTCGCCTCGGAGATGGGGATCCCCTTCACGGCGGGATCGGATGCCCATACGGTCCTCGAGCTCGGGCGGGTCTGGATGGAGGTGCCGGCCTTCGGAGGCCCGAAGGAGTTCCTCCATAGGCTCGCAGGGGCTCCCTACACCTTCCGGCGGATGAACCGCGGGGTGCACCTCATTACCGGGGTGGTGAAGAGGGCCCGGGAGACCTTTTCGTAGCCGTGCTGCCCTGCCTCCCGGGGGAAGGGACAGGGTTTTTTACCGGCCCGTCCACACTAACGGTGAATGAACTGGCAGATCGCCGCCATCGCGCTCACGGTTTTCCTCGCCACCCTCCTGGGCGGGCTCGTCGTGTTCCGGCTCAAGAGGACCCTGCCCTACCTCTTCGCCTTTGCCGCGGGAAACCTCATCGGGGTGTCCTTCTTCGATATCCAGCCCGTGCTCTTCGGGATTGGCGGAACCTCGGGGATATCCATGAGGTACATCATGGTCATCATCGTCGCCTCCTTCTTCTTCTTCAACCTGCTGGAGCGGTACCTCGTCCTCTACCACACCGACAGCGAGGACTTCCACGGCCATATCATGGGACCCGTGGGTGCCGGTGGCCTCGTGGTCAACAGCCTCCTGGACGGGGTAGCCATCGGCATCGCCTTCCAGGCGGGCGCAGGCGTCGGCCTCCTCGTCGGCCTCGCCGTGATCTTCCATGACATCACCGACGGGATGAACACGGTGGTGATCATGCTGAAGAACCGGCAGTCCACGAGGAATTCCCTGGTGTTCCTCCTCCTGGATTCCATCGCCCCCGCTCTCGGGATCCTCCTCACCGTCCCCTTCCGTATTCCGGAACCCCTTCTCGCCGTCCTCCTCTCCATCTTCGCGGGCGAGTTCCTCTACATCGGGGCGGCGAGCCTCCTCCCCGAGACATACCGGTACCCGCCAAAGAAGATGCTTGTCTCCATGGGGCTGGGGATACTCCTGATCCTTGCCCTGACCCTCCTCGTTTAGGGGTTCCGAAAGGGCCGGAGGCCTCCCGCCGGCCGGCCTTTGTGGCGGCCTTCCCGGCTGGTTTCTCCCTTGCGGTTGGTGCCCTCGCTGTCGGAGGAGTTCTCGCGGCCCTCGCCTGGAAGTACGGCTTTGAGCCGGCTCCCGCGTAACACTTTTTCCCCGTCTCCCCACCTGAATTTCGGCTCTCTTCGGCTCCCAGCAGCTCCGAGAAGGTCTCCTTCAGATGCTTCAAGCTTCCTAGCCTATAAATGGGAAACTTACCCGTGAAGAAAACAGAAAGGGTCCTCTGCCAGAAAATCTCCAGATGCTGCATGCCCGCGGATCCGGCAACCTCCCCCGCAGAGATCCCGGTAGCCACAATCCCCGCACCTGCCGTTAAACTTCCTTCTCTTATTCCGAAACAGGGCAAGCACGGGGTTGGACGAATCTGCCCATAGTAAACTGAAGGGCCGTTCCCGGATACTCCCCACGAGGAAATCCGGGGTCCGGGCAAACTGGCAGGGGTACACATTCCCGCAGGGATCGATATCCGCCACCCGCCTCCCCGCGCTGCAGCCCCCCCGAAGGGATTTCAGGAGATCCTGTG
>DATKMC010000077.1:0-12310 GCA_035542115.1 Methanomicrobiales archaeon
CCTCGAGGATGAGCGGGGGGAACTCCACCTCCAGGTGCCTGACCGGCACGGGCCCGGTGTTGAAGGGTTCCACGGGGTGGACGAGGAGCCGGTTCAGGCCCACCGAGATGGACCGCTCCACCCGCACGCCGGCGAGGTCCCGCACGTACTGGTAGTGCCCCTCCCGCATCTCGACGGAGAGGGAGAGGCCGTCCCCCGAGTACTGCCAGGGGGGCGTGAACTCGCCAAACACAAGAGAGCTTCAGATGAGAAAGAGAAATACCTTCTCCAAAGGGGAACAGGGGCCAATCACCCGTTTCCTCCGCCCGGAGGAACCCGGCGTCACCCGGCCTTCCCGCCCGTCGCCTCTGCCACGCACTCCTCCCGGGTCCCGATGCGGGCCAGGGCCCCGCACAGGGAGGGCACGTAGGCGTAGGCCTTCCCGCTGTCCACCATGATCGAGGAGTACGCTTCCATCATGGGCGAGACCACCATGCAGGTGTCGGCGAACACCCGGGCACCCGAGGCCTCTATCGCTTCCACGAGAGCCCGGTTCGCTTCCATGACGTGCCGGGAGGTGAAGACGAGGAGGGGTTTTTCCACCCGCTTCCCCCGGAGGAGGCGGGCTGTCTCGGCGAGCTCCCGGGCCGAGCAGTGGGGGCACCCCATCGCCACCGCCTCCACCTCCATCCCCCGGAGGAGATCCCGAACCTCGGCGGCAGTGATGGTGTATTTCTCCAGATCCTCCGCATCGCGGATGAAGCGTCCTGCCTCCGGGGTCACCCCCCCGACGTGGAAGAGGGCGACCGCCCCGCTCGCCGCCATGGCGGCTCCCAGGGCTTTCAGGTCATCGGGTCCGGGCCGGATCCCGCTCCAGAGGGGCCCCTTCCCCCCTGGACGCTCCCGGCTCCCTGCGGGACCCGCGAGCCCCCGGAAGAAAGGGATCCGGTTCCCCGCGATCTTCCCCGCGAGGTACCCGAGGGCCCCGAAATGGTCAGGTTTCCCCCGGGCCCGGGAGAACCCCTCCACCCGGATGGCGAGCTGCGGCGCCCGGTTCTCCTCCAGGTGGAGCCCGTAGCAGGGGGTCTTCCCGATGATGGCCGCGGCGAGGGCCCCGGGCCCGCCTTCCCGGTTCGTCCGGGCCCCGATGACCGAGTTTGCGTACACGACCGCCGAGGACTCGGCCCAGGCGAGATGCTCCCCGAACCGGGCAGGGAGGATCTCGTACGGGGTGCAGGTGCATTCGAGGCGCACGCCGAGGCGCCGGTACACGTCGAGGATCTTCCCCTGGTTTGCGGCAAACTCCGGGGTGATCCCGGCCTCCCGCCACCGCTCCCGGTCCATCCCCACCGGGTTGAGGATGGTGGGGACGGCCACCTCCGCGTCAAGGCTCTCGAGCCAGGCGAGGCCCCACCGCCCGATGGTCTTGTACGAGGCCCCGCTCACCTGGGCGGAGGCGACGGGGACGAGCCGGGTGGCGGAGAAGACCTTCCCGAGGCCGACGAGGAGCTCCATCATCCTCTGCCGGGTCTCCCCCTCGCGCCCTGCGAGGATCCCCTCCTCCTCCCGGGTGAGCTCCATCCCCTAGGACCACCCGGCCCGCCGGAACCGCTCCTCATCGCCCGGGGGCATCGTCGCGTCGATCCCCACCTTCACGTTCGTCCCGTCCTCCGCCTGGCAGGGGTCGAGGGACGAGCCCCGGGCGCCGGTGATGACCGTGATGTCCCGGTCGCCCCGGACCCGGGTGGCGATGGCGTATTCCACCTCGTGGAGGTCAAAGGGGTCGATGTCCTCGTCCACGATGACGACGTGCTTCAGGGAGGTGTGGGCGGCAAAGGCGGCGAGGATGGCACTCTTACCGTCCCCCTGGGTGGCCTTCCTCACCTGGATGACGGCATGGAGGTAGCCGCACCCGCCCCGGGTGAGGTGGACGTTCCTCACCCCCGTCACCCTCGAGACCGCCTTGTAGATGAGGGGCTCGTAGGGGACCCCCTGGAGGATCCGGTGCTCGTTCCCCCCGGGGAGGATGCTTGCATAGATGAAATCCTCCTTCGCATACATGCCCGTGAACTCAATGACCGGCTCCTGCCGGACCTCGTCGTAGGTGCCCGTGATGTCCACGAAGGGCCCCTCCCGGGCCCGCTCCGCCCCGATGGACCCCTCGAGAATGATCTCGGCATTCGGGACGAGGACCCCGTTTCCGCACCGGGAGACCCCGATACTCCCTCCCCGGAGCTCCGCGGCGTAGGGGAGCTCCATCCCCGGAGGGACCCGGGTCGTGGAGGCGAAGGTGACGGCCGGGTGCACCCCGATGGCCACGGCGACGGGGAGCCGCTCGCCTTTCGCGAGGGCGGCCATGAGCATCGAGTGGGTATGCCTGCCCTCGACGAGCCGGGCAGCGACCCGGTTCCCGTCGAGGACGAGCATCCGGTGGATGGAGGCGTTCTCCATACCGTCGAGCCGGGAGAAGACGATCCCCGCGGTGATGTACCGTCCCGCATCCCCGGGGTAGAACTTCATGACAGGGAGGGCGTCGAGATCGGGTTCCTCTGTCCGCACCTTCCCCGAGACCCTCACGTCACCGCTGAAGCAGGCCCCGGCGAGCCGGGAGACCATCTCTTCCTCAGGGACCCCGAGGGCGAGGGAGAGGGTCCGGCGGGTCGCCGTGAGGTTCATCACCGCCTCCTGGCCGTCCAGGTTTCGGAACCGGAGGATCCGGTCGTTCCCGGCGGCGATCTTTGCCGCCTCGTACTCCGACGATACCGGGCCCGGCACCTCCTCCACGAAGCCCTTTCCTTCCATCTCCTTCAGGAACTCACGCATCATAACCCCTCCACCGCACGGGGAGGTCGTGGGGGACGTCCAGGTGGTCGAGGACCCGGGCCACCACCATGTCCACGAGCCCGTCGATGGTCCCTGGCCGGTGGTAGAAGGCCGGGGAGGCCACCATGACCGTGGCCCCCGCATCATGGGCGGTGAGCATGTTCTGCAGGTGGACCCGGGAGAGGGGCATCTCCCGGAGGAGGAGGATGCACCGCCGGCGCTCCTTGAGGGTGACGTCGGCTGCCCTGTTGACGAGGGTCTCGGCGTACCCGTGGGCGATCCCGGCGAGGGTTTTCATGCTGCAGGGGGCGATAACCATCCCGTCGTGCCGGAAGGAGCCGCTCGAGATGAGGGCCGCGAGATTGTCGTTCTGTTCATACGCCGCCCGGAGCCCGTCCAGGTCCACCCCCTCGTGCCGGCCGATCTCCCGGGCGGTCCCCGAGACGATGAGCCGGACCTCCGCCGATCTTGCGATCTCCTCGGCGATCCTCCGGCCGTAGACGATGCCGCTCGCCCCTGTGATACCGACCACAAACACCTTACCCATGCCAATCAGTCCTCCGTCCTCTCCAGCGAGGAGAGGGTGTCCTGCCTCGTCGCCTTCTTCACGTGGAGCACCCCCACCGCCGCCCGCTCCACCGCCGCCACGTGCTCCCTGGGGGAGTAGACCCCGAGCCGCCACTGGCTCCTCCTCGTCTCGTTCAGGGTATTCACGAGGGGCGAGACAAGGGAGAGGTCGAGGGTGGCGGTCCGGTTCCTGACCTGCACCCCCATGGACATGTCCGCCGGGAAGGGGGCGATGTCCACGATGACCTCCCACTCCTCCCGCCCCGCCGCGAGGGCGATCTCCCGGGCGAGGGCCCGCATCCGGCCAAGGGAGGGCCGGTCCGTGAGGAAGGAGGCCCCCACCTGGTCCCGCCCGACATAGAGGGCCCGCTTGTAGAGCCGGCGGGACCTGAGCCCCGCAAGGAGGGAGCGGGCCACCATGCTCCCCGAGGCCGCGAGGGCCTGGGAGAGCCCCCCGTCGTCCAGGAGGGCGAGGGCCCGATCGGCGGACCCCCCGCACGCCGCCGAGTGCTCGCAGAGGGCGAGGTTGAGCATCGCGGTCGCGATCCGGCTCGTGTGGTGAAAGTAGACCGCCGAGCGCATGAGGGTCCGGGCGATGAGGAGGGACTCGGCCGCCTGGATGCCGCTCTCGTCGATCCCGAGGCCGCCCCCTTCCTGGAGCAGGCTCGACTGGATGAGCCGCTCGGCGTCCACCGTCCCGTAGGGGACCCCCGTGTAGTGGGCATCCCTGAGGAGGTAGTCCATCCGGTCAGCGTCCAGGTCCCCGTGGATGAGGTCCGCGAGGGGGTGTTCGCCCCGGATGAGGGAGGCAATGGCGGCAGGGTCCAGCTCTGCCTCATCGAGGGCCGCGGCGAGGGCCGGCTCGGCGAGGAGGTGGTCCACCCGGTGGTGGTCATGCCCGGCGAACTCGGCGAGGAAGGCCTCGCTCGTGTGGGAGAAGGGGCCGTGGCCGATGTCATGGAGGAGCCCGGCGGCGGCGACGAGCCTCGCATCGGCCGGGTCGAGGGCGAGGTGGCGGGCGAGGAGGGTCGCGAGGTGCATTGTCCCGAGGGAGTGCTCGAAACGGGTGTGGTTCGCCCCGGGGTAGACGAGGCAGGAGAACCCGAGCTGCTTCACGTGCCTGAGCCGCTGGACCGGCGGGGAGTCGAGGACCGGGAGGAGCTCCGCCTCCACCTCCACGTAGCCATGCACCGGGTCCTTGATGAATTTCATCGGGTTCCAGTTTAAGAATCATCAAATATTCATTGATAATAGTATTGGGTGATGATCACCTTCCTCTCCGGAGGCACCGGGACGCCGAAGCTCCTCCGGGGAATGCGATCCCACCTTCCCGACAGGGACATTGCCGTCGTGGTGAATACCGCCGAGGACGTCTGGATCTCGGGGAACCACCTCTCCCCCGACTTCGACACGGTGATGTACCTCTTCGCCGGCCTCGCCGATACCCAATCCTGGTGGGGAATCGCAGGTGACAGCTTCGCCACCCACGACGCCCTCGTGGGCTGGGGCGGGGAGGAGCCCCTGGAGATCGGGGACCGGGACCGGGCCATCCACATCCTCCGGGGGGAGCTCCTCAGGAAGGGGATGCGTCTCACCGAGGCCTCGGCCCTGATCGCCCGGCGGCTCGGCGTGGAGGCGGTCCTCCTCCCCATGGCCGACACGCCGGTCGCGACCCTCCTCGACACCGACCTCGGCCTCCTCCACTTCCAGGACTACTGGGTGAAGCACCGGGGAAAACCCAGGGTAAAGGAGGTGATGAGGAGGTTTCCCGAGCCCCCGAAGGCGACCCCGGAGGTGCTCCGGGCCATCGGGGAGGCCGAGGGGGTGGTCATCGGCCCCTCGAACCCCGTCACCTCCATCGCCCCCATCCTCGAGTGCACCGGCGTCCCCGAGGCCCTCGCGGGAAAGTTCGTCGTCGCAGTAAGCCCTTTCATCGGCGACCGGCCGGTGAGCGGGCCGGCGGCGGAGCTCATGCGGGCCTGGGGAAGGGAGCCGGACTCGCGGGGGACCTTTGCCCTCTACGAGGACATTGCCGACATCATCATCCAGGACATCCGGGACCCGGTGAAGGTCGGCGGGGCAGTCCAGCTCGACACCCTCATGCGCGATAAGCCGGTCGCCGAGGCCCTTGCCGGGGAGATCCTTACGCTCCTCCGGGGGAAGAGCTCATGAGGGTGCACGCCATCCTCTCTATCGTACACGTTATGGTACACGTGAGCGGGGAGCATGACCGGTCCTGACCTGACGGCAGAGGGGGTGGAGGGGCTCCGGCTCGCAGGCGACGTCGAGGGCCTCATCCGGGCCCTCGGCCCCGGGCAGGCCGCCGAGGTGCGACGGGCGGCCGCGGCCTCGCTCGGGGACCTCGTGGACGCGAGGGCCGTCCCCCCCCTTATGGAGGCCCTCGGGGAGAAGGAAGGGGAGGTCCGGCTCGCGGCGATCCTCTCCCTCGCGAAGATCGCCGACCCGAGGGCGGTCCCCCGGCTCCTCCCCCTTCTCTCGGACCCTGACGGGGATGTCCGGACGGCGACGGTCATCGCCCTCGGGATGATCGGCGACCGTCAGGCGGTTCCCGCCCTCCTCGAGGTCCTCGCCGACCCCCACACGCCGGTGAGGGATGCCGTGGCCTGGGCCCTCGGGGGCATGAAGGACGGCGGGGCGGTGAGGCCCCTGATCCGGGCGCTCTCGGACCCCGAGTGGCACGTCCGGATGGAGGCCGAGTGGGCCCTCCTCGAGATCGGGGAGCCTGCCGTGGAGCCCCTCATCGCGGCCCTCCACGATGAGGGGGTGCGGTGGAAGGCGGCGGGGGTGCTTGTGAAGCTCGGGGCGGTGGCCCTCGAGCCCCTCCAGAAGGCCGTCCAGGAGACAGCGGACCTGAACGTCAGGCAGGGCGGTGAGTGGGCGGTGAAGAAGATCCGGGAGCTCGCCGCGAGGATGAAGGAACGCGACCCCTTCGCCCGGAGGAGCCCCCCGAAGATCTGAGGCAGGCCCCCTGCTTGCCGGCACCCTCTACCGGAATGGCTTTAAGAGAGACGGCCTTAAATTCAATTCAGGATGGTGAGGGGGAGAGATGGACCTGCTCGATGTCTTCAGGCCGAACATCGCGAGGCTCCGGGAGCGGAAGGACCGGGAGGGACTCGTGAAGGCCCTCGGGTACCAGAAGGACGCCGTGGTTCGGCAGGGGGCGGTGAAGGCCCTCGGGGAGTTCGCCGACCCGGCGCTCCTCGACCCCCTCGCGAAGGCCCTCGAGGACCCCGAGGCGAAGGTCAGGTACGAGGCGGTGGAGGCCCTCGTGCACCTGAAGGACCCGCGGGCGGCGGACCCCCTCGCCGAGCGTCTCCTGGACAGCGACAGCGACGTCCGGTTCGCCGCCGCCTGGGCCCTCGGGGAGATCCAGGGTGGCGGGGCGGCCGGTGCCCTCGTGGGAGCCCTCAGGGACGAGAACTGGCGGGTCCGGACCGAGGCCCTCCTCGCCCTCTCGAAGATCGCCGACCCCGGGACAACGGGGGCCATCGTCGCCGCCCTCGGAGACGACTACTGGCGGGTCCGGGCAGAGGCGGCCCATGCCCTCGGCCTTCTCATGGATCCCGGGGTGGAGGACCAGCTCGTCGCGGCCCTGGAGGACGAGAACTGGCGGGTCCGTCGGGAGGCGGTGAAGGCCCTCGCGGTCTTCCGGTCGGAGAGCTCCCTCTGGCCTCTCGTCCGGGCCCTCGAGGACCCCGATGAGAACGTCCGGCGGGAGGCCGCCGCCGCCCTCGAGGCCATGGGGCCGAGGGCGGTGCCCCTCCTCACGAAGGCCCTCCAGGGTGAGGGGAAGGAGGGCCGCCGGGAGGCGGCGAGGGCTCTCGGGAGGATCCGGGATCCCGTTGCCATCGAGGCCCTCATCCCCCTCCTCCAGGACCCGGACGGGCAGGTGAGGGACGAGGCCCTCATCGCCCTCGGGAGGATGGGGGGATCGGCGGTGAAGCCCCTCGTGAAGGCGATGAGGGAGAAGGGCTTCCCGGATCCCGAGGGCGCGGGGAAGAAGCGGTAGGGTTCATTCCCCCTCCCCATCAGGGCTCTTCCGGGGTGTCTGGGGATTACGTTTTCCGGTATCTTTCAGCTGCTCTCGCAAACGACCCGGTAAAGGCATCGGTGAAGTACGCGTGGGTGTACGAGCCCACCGTGTTCCCCGTGGTGAGGCCGTCCAGCCCGTCCCGGATACCCTTCCCCCGGTCAAGGGCGAGGGAGAACCGGGCGTCGCGGTCACACTCCAGCCGGGAGTAGTGAAACTCGTGCCCCCGGAGGGCGAGGCCCGGTGTGAGGGCGGAGGCAGATGCGGTGGCCCGGGCCTCAACGTAGCCCAGGGCCTGGACCGAGCCGGTGAGGGCGGCCCGTGCCGGGAGGACACCGGCCATGCGGTATACCCGGCCCCCCGCTTCGAGGGACTCCGAGAGGGTGATGAGGCCCCCGCACTCCCCGTACACGGGCATCCCGTCATCGCAGGCCTTCCGGAGCTCCCGGAGGAAGGGGGAGGCTGCGAGGGCCTCTGCATGGAGCTCGGGGTAGCCGCCCGGGAGGTAGAGCCCCCCGGCGTCGGGGAGGGTATCGGAGAGGGGGCTCGTGAAGACGAGCTCCGCTCCTGCCCGGGCGAGCCGGTCCAGGTTCTCCCGGTAGGTGAAGCAGAAGGCCAGATCCCGGGCGACCGCGATCCGTGTCTTCTCCGCTGGATTCCCGGAGGCGGGCGCCACGGGTGCCGATGTGGGAAGCGGCGGAGCGGTGCGGGCCAGGTCGAGGATGGCGTCGAGGTCGCAGCACTCCCCGAAGATCCCCGCATGGGCGGCGGACGGCTCAACCTCGGAGGCCATGACGAGACCGAGGTGTCGGCTCGAGAGGACGAGGTCCTCCCGCCGGGGGATCCAGCCGAGGGCCCGGGCGGTGAGGCCGGCCCCGATGAGGGCACGGTGCCGCGGGCTCCCCACCCGGTTGAAGATGACCCCTGCAGGAGACGTCCCCGGCCGGTGGGTGGCGTATCCCCTTATCACCGCATGCACCGATCCCGACATCCCCTTCGGCTCCACGACGAGAATGACGGGGGCGGAGAGGAGCTCCGCCACCTGGGCGGTGCTGGAGACGTGGCCGCCGTCCACACCGTCGAAGAGCCCCATCACCCCCTCGACGATGGCGAGGTCGGCCCCCCCGGAGGCCCGGGTGAAGACCCGGGCGACCTCCTCCTCCCCCATCATGAAGGGGTCGAGGTTCAGGGAGACCCGGCCGCAGATGGCGGTGTGGTGGGAGGGGTCGATGAAGTCCGGCCCCACCTTGAAGGGCTGGACGGAGAGGCCCCTCGCCGTGAAGGCCGCCATGAGCCCCCGGGCGACGGTGGTCTTCCCGCACCCGCTCCAGGTGCCGGCGATGACGATCCGGGGGATGGACCGGGTCATGCCCCCTCCAGCCTCTGCACCTCGATGGCGGCGCCGGACTCCTCCCTGAACCCCGCGACCCGGCGCTCCACCTGCGCGACCATGCCCCCGACGGTGAGGATGAGGGAGGACCGGCCGTTCAGGGCCTTTAAGATACACTTGTCGATGACCCCGTACGAGAAGTCCAGGGGCAGGCCCTCGGCGGCGGCGCGCTGCTTCGCCCGGGTGCCCATGGCCCCCAGGGAGATCCCGTCGTGGGCAGAGAGCCACCGGGCAAGGCCCTCCCCCCTGGTCATATCCACGTCGCAGACATGGATGGTGCCGCAGGGGGGCCGCGCCCCTGTCCCGCGGGTAGCCTGCTCGATGGCCTGGATAAGGTCGAGGGCGGTCCTCGGCCTCCTCCCGGGGAGGGACAGCCCGCGCCGCTCCAGCTCCCGGTGGAGGTCGAGGAGGACCGGGACCGAGAGCCGGGCATTCCTGACAAGGCCCCCGTCCGCGAAGGCCGTTTCCGGGGTGTCCTCCCTGAGGATCTCCCCATCCCGGAGGAGGATGACCCGGTCAGCCCAGGGATAGGCGAGCTCCACGTCGTGGGTGGAGATGAAGACGGTCTTCCCCTGCTCCCCGAGCTCGTCCAGGAGCTCCATGAGGTCCTCAGAGCCGGCGGGGTCCAGGTTGCTCGTCGGCTCATCGAGGACCAGGAGCTCGGGGTCCATGGCGAGGACCCCGGCGATGGCCACCCGCTTCTTCTCCCCGCTGGAGAGCTGGTGGGGGGGCCGCCGGTCGAAGCCCGCGAGGCCGACCGCCCCGAGGGCCGCCTCCACGGCCGCCCGGACCGCCTCATCGGGGAGCCCGAGGTTCACCGGGCCGTAGGCGACGTCCTGCCAGACCGTCGGAGCGATGATCTGCCGGTCCGGGTTCTGGAAGACGAATCCCACCTTCCGCCGGAGCTCCCGGAGGGACTCCCGGTCGTACCCGATGGGGCGGTTGTCGAAGAGGAGCATCCCCGAATCGGGCCTGAGCATCCCGTTGAACAGGAGGAGGAGGGTGGACTTCCCGGCGCCATTCGGCCCGACGAGGGCGACCTTCTCGCCCCGTCGCACGTGGAAGCTGATACCCCGGATGGCCTCCATGCCGTGGGGGTACCGGTACCGGATGTCCCGTGCCTCGAGGATGATGCCGCTCATGGGCCCACCTGCATGACCGAGACAGATCCCGTGAGGAGGACGATTCCCGCCGAGAGGGCGAGGAAGGCCAGGACCGCGAGGAGGGACCGGGCCCCGACCGGCTGGATCCTCCCGAGCATAGCGAACTTCCCCGTCGAGCACCGGGCATCCATCGCCCGCACGAGGTCCTCGCCCGCGAGCCAGCTCCCGATGAAGACCGACCCGCAGAGAGTCGAGAGGGACCGGACGGACTCGCCGAAGGAGGAGTACCCGAGGCGCATCTTCTGGGCCTGGTATGTCTGGACGAACTGGTCCAGGATCAGGAAGATGGCCCTGTAGATCATCATGGCGAGGTCGAGGACCGGTTCGGGGACCCTGCACCGCCTCATCACCATGAAGAGGTCGGTCATGGGGGTGGTGACCGCGAGGAAGATGAGGGCTGCCATTCCCCCGATCATCCGGGAGAGGACGAGGAGACCCTGATTGACACTCGCCGGCGTGAGGGAGAGGGAGAGCCATGGGAGGGGGACCCAGCTCCAGAAGGGGTCCGCCCCCCCGGTGAGAAGGAGGATAACGGACACGCTCGTGAGGGCAAAGATGAGGGGGGCGATGAAGAGCTCCCCGTAGGTCCGGGGGCTGACCCGGGCGAGGAGGAGGACCCCGAGGGAGAGGAGGAGGGCGATGGCGAGGGGGGCGACGAAGCTCCCCGACAGGAGGCACAGGATGATGCCTCCGAGGGCGGCCCCGAGCTTGAGGTACGGGTTCACCTCCCGGAGACGGTTCTCCTGCGCGATGTCCTCCAGGAGCTCTTCGAACATGGACGATACCTCTCTCCTCTCAGCTCCCTTCGCGGGCCTTCAGGCCCTTCCAGTACCCGAAGATCCACCCGACGAAGATCCCGCCGACGGCCGCCTGGAGCGCGAAGAGGGCCGATTCTATCTCGCCGCTGGGCGGGACCCACTGCCAGATCAGCGGGTGGAAGTTCTCCTCGGGGATACCCGTTATCTTCGAAATCTGGGACGAGCCCACATCATCAGAGCCTGCAAATTCGGCATGCCTCATCACCGAGCTCGTGTAGAGGAAGAGGACACAGAAGGCAAGGACGGTAATGATGGCGAGGATCTCGAACCGGTACTTCCGCAGCATCATGCATCGCTCCGGGCGGCCGTGATGGTCGTTTCCGGGAACACCTTCAGCCGGATCAGGATTCCGGGCCTCAGCTGGACGATGTACTTGAAGACGAGCACAAGAATGACCGATTCAAGGATGGCGAGGGGCACCTGTGTGATGGCGAAGATGCCCATGAACACGGCAAAGGAACTCCACACTCCACCGACCTGCGCGGGGTAGGCGAGGGCGAGCTCGAGGGAGGTCACCACGTAGGTGAAGAGGTCTGCCAGGGCGCAGGCGAGGAACACCGTGACGAACATGCTCACTTTGGTATCCCGGAGCCCCCGGTAGATGCACCAGCCCGCCAGGGGCCCCACGATTCCCATGGATACGGTGTTCGCGCCCAGGGTTGAAAGCCCGCCGTGGGCGAGGAAGAGGGCCTGGAACATGAGGACGATGACGCCGATCACGGAGGTTATCCAGGGGCCGAAGAAGATGGCCGAGAGGCCCGTCCCCGTCGGGTGGGAGCAGCTCCCCGTGACCGAGGGGAGCTTGAGGGAGGAGAGGATGAAGACGAACCCGCCGCAGATCCCGAGGAGGGGGAGGGCCTCGCGGTCGAAGGCGAGGACTCTCTTGAGCTGGTAGATCCCCAGGGCCAGGCAGGGGAGGGCGATGAGCCACCAGAAGACCGCCCATTGCCAGGGGAGGAATCCCTCCATGATATGCATCAGATCACCATAAACAATCTGACTTGTTTTAATATCATAAAACTTGTTATATCCCGGGCCCTGAGTACCCGTCCCCTCCGAACCCCCCGGTGCCTACGCCCCCGGGAAGTCCCCGATGACGAGGGAGAAGAGCCGGGACCGCACGGCCGGCGGGGCATCGGGAGTCCCCCGGGCGATCCGCTCTGCCGGGTACCCCACCTCCTCGCAGAGGGCGATGGTGCAGACGATCCCCTCCCGTTTGAGCGCCCCGGCGAGGGTTTCCACGGGAAATGACGGGTCCGGCAGGAGGAACACGATCTTCCCATGCCGGAGCTCTTCCACGGTTTCGGCGATGGCCTGCGTGGCGTCCCGGCCATGGCCGTCCACCACCGAGGCCCTCGCGAGGGGCAGCCGGAGCCGGGCGAAGGCGAGCTGGAGGGAGGAAATGCCGGGGATGACCTCCCCGCCCCGTTCCCCGAGGCCGGCAAGCATGGGGTCGCCCGTGGAGAGGAGGACGGCGTCTTCGGGGATGTCAAGGGACGCATAGTCCCGGATCTCGTGG
>DATKMC010000078.1:0-30451 GCA_035542115.1 Methanomicrobiales archaeon
CCCAGCCAGGGGACGAGATCCTTCTTCCTGGACAGCATGTGCTCGAGGTGGACGGGCATCTCCCCGAGGTCAAGGCTCCTCATGAGGGCGCCGTCGCCGGCCACGAGGAGCTCGCTCGAGTCCTCGGCGGCACTCGTGAACATGGCGAGGTAGAGGTCCACCCCGTGCTGCACCCGAAGCCCTGCGAGGGCATCCCGGATCTGCCCGGTATGCGACCGCACGAAGCCGGAAGAGGGGACCATGACCTGGGCGATGATCACCTTTCTCCCGAAGAGCTCGTACTGCTTGGTATCCCTCGCGAGGAGATCCTCCATGGTGGCCCCCGACAGGTTCATCCCCTGCTCGAGGAGCTGGATGCCGTACGGTTCAGGATCTACCCCGGCAACGGGGGCGAGCCATGGAACCGCATCCCTGTCACGCCCGGTGGTCGTCGACATCTTCAGGTTGAGGGTGTCGGAGAGTATCCCCGAGAGGAGCATCCCGGCGACCGGAGGCTCCGGTACCACGCCGGCCTGACGATACTTCTCCGTGATGATGGTCGAGGTGGACCCCACCGGATCGTTCAGGAACTTAACCGGCTTGAGGGTGGAGATGACGCCGAGACGGTGGTGGTCGATGATCTCGAGGATCTCCGCCTGCTCGATCCCCTCCACCGCCTGGGAGAACTCGTTGTGGTCCAGGAGGATCACCTTCTTCCTCACGTCGGGGACGAGGGTTGTCCTGGTGACGACGCCCCGGAGGGTGCCGTCCTGCTCCACCACGCAGGCGGCGCGGAACTTGGAACTGAAAACGGTCCGCTTCGCCTGGTCCAGGGTATCCGCGAGGGAGAGCCGGGGGATGTCCGTCTCCATGACCGAGCCGGCGGGGAGCGAGAGGTCGAGCCTCGGGCCGATGCCAAAGGCGTCGAGATCGGTGAGGAGGAGGGAGGTGCCCGCCTCCCCTGCCTTCTTCGAGACGCCGGCGCCCGCCCTCGCCCCGCCGGCCAGGATGAGCCCCTTCATCCCGGCCGAGATGAGGGCGAGCTGGAGACGCTCGTTGTCGCCCACAATCCCGATATCATAAGGGAGCATCCCCTTCCGGATCGTCTCCGGTCCATCGATCACGATGGAAACCCGGCCACCGATAGTAGCCCCTCCCTTCACGGCAACGCGGGCCGAGAGGATCCTCGCGAGGGCCTCAACGGGACGCTCCAGAATGGCGTGATCCCCTGCCTGCGTCTGGCGCACGTAGTACCGGGCGAGCCCGTGCTCGCCCACCATGCCCAGGAGTCTCCCATTCTCATCGGTAACAGGCACGTTCCGGATATTATGCGCATCCATGAGCGCCGCGATGTCCGCGACCGGAACATCCTGCGTGACGCTGATCCGGTTGATGGGCAGGTCGCATACCCGGGGAACGACGCTGTCAACGAAAAGGGGGGGCTCGGCGCCGAAGGTCCCGAGGGCAAAGGCGGTCTCCGGGGAGATCTCCCCGCATCTTGCCGGGACGTACCTGCCCGGCTCCCCGCGGTTCAGGAAGGCCGCGTACCCGATGGCGCTCCCGATGCAGTCGGTGTCCGGCTGCCGGTGCCCGAGGATGAATATCTTCTCCATTTCCCCTCCCCTCATGCCCCGCTCTTCATGGATGCTCACTCATATTCGCGTCCCTTCTTTAATGCTGTTCCGCTGGAGGCCGGAGGCATGGGGCGTCAATGCCTTTAAGCTCCGGGCCCTATCATCTCCCCGGTGTACCCATGTCCGGAAACATCGAACTTTCGACCGTTCGGATCGAGAAGCCGGAGGACATGAACTTTATCCTCGGCCAGTCGCACTTCATCAAGACCGTGGAGGATATCGCCGAGGCCGTCGTGGGATCCGTGCCCGGCGCAAAGTTCGGCCTCGCCTTCTGCGAGTCCTCGGGCGAGTGCCTCGTGAGGGTGGAGGGGAACGACGAGGCCCTCAGGGACCTCGCGGCGAGAAACGCCTTTGCCATCGGGGCCGGGCACTCCTTCATCCTCTTCCTCGCGGACTGCTTCCCCATCAACGTGCTCAATGCGGTGAAGAGCGTCCAGGAGGTCTGCGGCATCTACTGTGCGACGGCAAATCCCGTCGAGGTGGTCGTCGCCGAATCAGCCACGGGGCGGGGGATCCTCGGGGTCATCGACGGGGCGAGGCCGAAGGGCGTGGAAGAGTCCGGCGGTGTGCAGTGGCGCACGGAACTGCTCCGGAGGTTCGGGTACAAGAGGGCCTGAAACGCCCGGCCCGGGTTACCCGGGGGGAAGATCCCATTCCGCCATGGCGATGGGCATCCTCCACCCCGTCCCGAAGGCCCGGTCGGTGACCCTGATACCGGGGGGTGCCTGCTTCCGCTTGAACTCCGCGGCCTTAACCATGCGGGCCACCCGGTAGACAACGCCGGGATCGTACCCCCGTGCCACGATCCCGGCGGCGGATTCATGCTCCTCGATGTGGTAGTGAAGGATCTCGTCGAGAAGATTATAAGGAGGAAGGGTGTCCTGATCCGTCTGGCCCGGCCTGAGCTCTGCAGAGGGTGCCTTCAGAAGCACCGGCTCCGGGATGATCGGGACCGATTCCCTCCGGTTCAGCCACCGGGCGATCCGGTACACCATGCTCTTCGGCACATCGGAAAGGATGGTAAGGGCGCCGTTCATGTCCCCGTAGAGGGTGCAGTATCCCACCGCAATCTCGGACTTGTTCCCCGTGGAAAGGAGGAGGGACCCGAACTTGTTCGAAAGGGCCATGAGGAGGGTGCCCCGGATTCTGGCCTGCAGGTTCTCCTCAGTGATATCCGGCGGGAGCCCGGCGAATTCCCCTGAGAGGGTGCCGCCAAAGGCCTCCATGATGTCCCCGATGGGGAGCCTTGTTTTACGGATACCGAGGCGCTCTCCGAGGGCCTCCGCGTCCGTGACGCTTCCCCCGCTCGAGTACGGGGAGGGCATGAGGACGCCGAGCACGTTCTCCCTCCCGAGGGCCTCGGCGGCGACGGCGGCGACGAGGGAGGAGTCAATACCGCCGGAGAGCCCGAGGAGGACCTTCCTGAACCCCGTCTTCCGGACATAGTCCCGCGTCCCGAGAACGAGGGCGTTCCAGATCTCTGACTCGGGAGAGAAGTCATCGGCGCAGATCCCGGCCGGGCCTTCCCCGGGGATATCGAGGGCGAGGGCGTCCTCCCGGAAGGGGGCCGCCCGGGCGATGAGCTCCCCGGACGCGCTGAAGGCACAGCTCCTCCCGTCGAAGACCAGGTCGTCGTTCCCCCCGGCCTGGTTCACATACAGGAGGGGGATCCGGTATTTCCGGGCGATCGCCGAGAGCATCCTTTCCCGGAGCAGCTGCTTTCCCACGGTGAAGGGAGATGCAGAGATGTTTACCAGGCATTCGGCACCGGTCTCGACGAGCTCGCGGATGGGATCGGAGTGGTAGCGCCTCCGGTTCCTGGAATCGGTGTCATTCCAGATGTCCTCACAGATGGAGATACCAAGCTTCGTCCCTGCAAGCTCGAGGATCTGAGGCCCCCTGGCCGGCTCGAAATAACGGTCCTCATCGAAGACATCGTAGGTAGGGAGGAGGGTCTTCCCGAAGGATTGGGCTACCTTCCCTCCGTGAAGGAGGAGGGCGACGTTGGACAGCGGCCGGCCGATGGGGAAAGGGCTGGGCTGGACGGAGCCGACGAGCACGGGCGGGTACCCCTCCAGACCGGCGGCCAGGGACCGTGCCGCGTCCCCGGCCCTGTCGACGAAGCCACGGAAGAGGAGGAGGTCCCGGGGAGGGTACCCGGTGAGGGCGAGCTCGGAGGTAACGATGAGGTCGGCGGAATCCCGCCCGGCCGAGACGACCCCCTGCCGGATCTTCCCGGCATTGCCGGTGAGATCGCCGATGACCGGGTTCAGCTGGAGGACGAGGACCCTCATTGCCGGGATATTGTTCAGGGTGGCACAAAAAGGATTCCTCAGGGGATTATCGGGAGAGAGCCATCCGGGTACCCCTTCCCCCACGGATCCGCGGGCGTCAATCGGCCCGGGATGCGAGGCCCGGTTCAGTCGTACTGCCGCCAGACATTCCCGCACTCGCAGCACCGGAAGAACCGGACCTCGGACTCGTCGGCGGCCCGGAGCTGGCGGAGCCACCAGAATGCGGTGTTGTGCCCGCACTTCGGGCAGGTGATTTTGATGGTCGGGAGGGTCGCGATCTCCTTCTCGTCATCGATGATGGTGATGGTCCTCCCGCCCCCGGCCTTCGTTCCCTTCGGGGAATCCTCCTCCGTGAAATCACGGAGAAAGCCGCACTTCCTGCACTTGAGCTGGCCGCCCGTCGAGACCATGAGGCTCCGGCACTTGGGGCAGAACATCGCGTATTTATATCTTCCTTCCGGGGGATTAAGCCTTGGGAGGGGGGGCCTTCTGCCCCGCAGCATAAGGGAGGGGCCCGGAGGGGCCTCAACCCGGGGAGAACCCGGAGGGCGTCGGCCCGGAGGGAGAGAGCGAAGGGCGTAAGCCCGAGCGGGAACCGCCGGGCGGGGAGCCTGGTGGTGAGCCGACATGCCGAAGGCCTGGTGGCGAGTGCGAAGGGCGGCAGCCCGAGGGAACCCGGAGGATCTCGGGGGGGCATCGACCCGAGCGAACCCTTTTTTCCCGGGCGGGCCAACCTTTTCAGGAATGATCGAGTACCTGGTCCTCCTCTCGGGGATCTCCTTCCTCCTCTTCCTTCTCCCCTGGAAGGGGCGGAAGTACGCGGCTATCCTCGGCTGGGCGGCCATGGTCCTCTTCCTCATCGCGGAGGTCCCGTACTACCTCTCCCAGAACAACATCCTCTACCCCACCCTCGCCGCCCTCGCCATCCCCTTCCTGCACATCACGGGCCGGAGGCTCCTCGCCGGGGATGCAGACATCTTCGCCCTCTCACGGGGGGCTGCCGTGGCCTTCCTCCTCTACGCCCCCTTCGCGTACATCCCGCCCCTCGGGGACTACCTCATCGGGCTCGTGACAGACCAGATCATCCGGCTCGTGAACGCCGTGGGGAGCGGGGCCGTGCTCCTCGACTGGAACCTCATCGGCCGGAACGGCTTTAAGATCGAGATCATCCTCGCCTGCACGGGCATCCAGTCCATGGCCATCATGCTCGGGGTTGCGGGGGCGGTCCCCACCACCACCCGGCAGAAGGTGCTCGCCTTCCTCCTCGTGGTGCCCACCATCTACATCCTGAACCTGATCCGGAACGTCTTCGTCATCCTCGCGTACACCGGCCAGTGGTTCCCGTACCTGCCCGAGATCGCCTCGAACGGCGAGTGGGGATACGAGTCCTTCTTCTGGGCCCACAACATTCTCGCCGAGGGGGGAGCCCTCGTCGCCCTCGTGGCCATCGCCTATGGCCTCTTCGTGATCATCCCGGACCTCGGCCGGTGGGCGGGCGACCTCTACACCATTTATGCCGGAGATATCGCCCGGCTCATGGGGCGCGAAAAATCCCCCGGGAAGTGAGGGCACCGATCCGGCCCGGGAAAATTATATCGTGCCGGGCCCCGATAATCCTTTCCGGATGAACCGACCGGTCTCGGCCCTGGACTTCTGCATCTACCTGAAGCGGTGCGAGGTCCAGTGCTCCCTGTACGAGGACCTGAGCCGCGAGATCGACCTCTACCAACCTGACTATTACCGGTACTGGGCGAGGATCAAGGTCCAGGTCTGTTCCCACCTCGGGCCAAGGTGAACTGTCCCCCTGCCTCTGCACCCCGTTTATTCCCTCTTCTCCGGCCCCCCGAGGTGGTGGTGGAGGTAGATGATCCGTTCCACGGCCGAGAGGTTCGTGGCAACGGCGATGATGAGGACCGAGGCCCAGACGAGCCCCGTGAGGCCCCCGATGATAAGGACGAGGAGGGTCTCGGGCCGGCCAAAGAAGCCGACCCCTTCGAGTGGGTCCTCGATCTTCCCGTGGTGCCGGTCGGCAAAGCCCACCTCGGCGTAGACCACGGGCTTGATGAAGGTGTTCATCATGGACCCGAGGATGGCGAACATCACCACCACGGAGTCGGCGACCGGGGGCAGGTCGAGGAACCAGGTGACGATGGGGATCCCCGAGATGCCGATCCCGACGAGGGCGAGGGTGTCGACGTACTTGTCCACGATCCAGTCGAAGACCGCCCCGAACTTCGTCCCGGAGTTCTGGATCCGGGAGACATGGCCGTCCACGAGGTCGAGGACCGCCGCGGCGAGGAGGAGGAGGCTTCCGGGCACAAAGTGACGGGTGGCGAAGAGGAGCATGACCGCGACCCCGAGGAGGAGGGAGAGGAGGGAGATCTGGTTCGGGGTGAAGCCTGCCCGGGCAAAGGCCCTCGCGACGGGCTCGAGACGGTGGATAAACCTCGGCCGGAGCGCGGTGATGTTCATCGCATAGAGAGGGGCAGGAAACCCATTAAACGTTTTTCTCCCCCTTTTCCACCCAAATCTTCTTGTCAGGGCGGAGGGAAGATCTAAAGCAGGCGAAGTCTGTCATGGCAACGGGGAGCGAGAGACCGCACGTCCTCATGATGTCGGAGATCACCGCCGACGGGAAGCTTACCCTGAAGAAGGGGGCGTCCTCCAAGATCCTCATGAAGTACATGGCCCCCGAGACCGAGGTCCTCCTCCACGAGACCCGGGCGGCCTGCGACGCCATCATGGTCGGGGCAAATACCATCCGGATCGACAACTCCTTTCTCACGGTGCGGCTCGTCCCCGGGAAGAGCCCCCTCCGGGTCATCCCGAGCAGCATGGCTGAGATCCCCCCGGACGCGAACGTCCTCGGGAAGGACGCCCCCACGGTCATCGCCGTTGCCGAGACTGCCCCGGAGGACAGGGTTTCGGCCATCAGGGAGAAGGGGGCGGGGATCATCGTCGCCGGGAAGGAGCACGTGGACCTCCCCACCCTCATGCACCTCCTCTGGCGGGACTACGGGGTGAGGAAACTCATGATCGAGGGCGGCCCGACCCTCAACTGGCACATGCTCGGGCACCGGCTCGTGGACGAGATCCGGCTCATCCACCTCCCCTTCATCGTCGGCGGGGCCGACACTCCCTCCCTCGTCGGCGGGATGCACATCGACTCCGAGGATGAGATGATCCGGCTCCGGCTCAAGCGCTTCTACCTCTGCGGGTCGAACCTGGTCACCGAACACGATGTCCTCTACCGGGATGAGGGGCATGGGGTTTCTTGAGGAAGAGATCCGGAGGACCGAGTGCCGGCGCCTCCGGCTTGTCCTCTGGGTGGTCCTCCTCCTCGCTGTGGCCCTCCTCGCATATGCCGCGCTCTCCTGGCTGCTGCCCTATTCGGCGCCGGGCTCTGTCGCGGTCATACGCCTCGAGGGGACCCTCTCCACGGGGGACTTCTCCTCCCCCGATGGCATCGGGAGCGAGTACGTGGGAGGGGAGATCCGGGATGCCGCGGACAACCCCCTCGTCGAGGCCATTGTCCTCCGGGTGAACAGCCCCGGCGGGACACCGGCGGCAGCCCAGGAGGTCGTGGCCGACGTCGAGTACGCGAAGGCGAGGAAACCCGTGGTGATCTCCATGGGCGACCTGGCCACCTCGGCGGCCTACATGGTCTCTGCCCACGGGTCCCGGATCTACGCGGACCCCGACACCCTCACCGCCGGCATCGGGACGGTCTGGATCTTCACGGACATCAGCCAGTGGCTCGAGCACGAGGGGTACAACATAACGGTGGTGAAGTCGGGCGCCCGAAAGGACATGGCCTCCCCGTACCGGGCGCTCACCGAGGAGGAACGCCTCTATGCCCAGGATATCGTGAATGCCTCCTTCGAGCGGTTCGTCGGGGATATCGTGGAGCAGCGGAACGTCTCCCGGGCCGCCATCGAGGACGGGAGGCTCATCCGGGGCGAGGAGGCGGTGAGGCTCGGGCTCGTGGATCGGCTCGGGAACCTCCAGGACGCCACCGAGGGCGCAAGGGCCCTCGCGGCCTCCGGCTTCAGATCATCCGCACCGGATCAGCCTTCATGAACTCCCGGCAGACCGTGGTGGCATACTGCCCGGGCCCGAGGAAGAACCCGAGGGTGACCTCGGTCCCCGTTGCCTCGTACCCGATCTCCGCGCCGAGGGAGACCGGCCGGGTCATCCCCTCGTAGGCCGCGCCGACGATCCTTGCAGCCCGGGCAAAGTCCTCTCCCGTGATCCCGAGCTCGCCGAGGAGCTCCCACGCCGGGTCTCCGTCCTGGCCAGGGGCCGGGGGACCGCCGGATCCTGGCACGAAGAGGCCCAGCCGGGCTCTCCCCCGGCTGACCTGGAGGGCCGCGGCACCGAGGTTCCCTGCCGTCACCCGGTCCTCCTTCCCGTCGGCGAAGAGGAGCCGGTCGCCCGGCGCTGGCCGGTCAAGGGGGATCCCCTTCCCGCAGCGCCGGGAGAGAAGGGTGTTGAAGAGGAAGGACTGGTACGCCGAGACGAACAGGGAGAGGAGGCGCGGGGGGAGCGCCAGGAGTGCGCCGGCAAAGTCGGCCGGGTGCCCGTCCAAGTGGTGGAGCATCGCGCGCTCGAAGGTAAGCCGGACCGGGTAGCGCCGGAGGGCCTCTTTCACGTCCCGGTCCGCCGAAAAGGCCTCCCGCGCCCCGCGCACCTCCTCCGGTTCGGATGCCGAGGGGGCCCCGAGATAGGTCATGACCGCCCCCCCGAGTTCCCCGCGGAGGATCCTCTCGCCGACAAGGTGGGTGACGGGCCGGATCACCCCGAACCGCTGGATCCCGACGTAGTTCGGGAACCCGGTGTTCGGGGAATCCGAACGAGGGATACCCGTATTCGGGAAACCCGAAGGAGGGAACCCGGGATTCGGGAATGCCGAAGGAGGGATGCCGGAGGCGCCGGCCCGGGCCACCTCCGCGACCCGGCCCGCGAGATCCTCCGGGTCGCAGCCCCGGATCCGGATGCTGAACCGGTTCCCCTGCAGATCCCCAAGAGGGATGGCACGGGCCGACCGTCCCACGACCTCGAGATGCACATCAGGGAGTGTAACCCTCCCGATGGCATCGGGCTCCAGCCCGTAAACAGTGATGTACTGGGTCGCCACTGCCCGGCGGTCCTTGGTCCCGGCCCATGATATCCTCCGGTGGCTGATCCCGAGGGCCCGGGCGATCTCCTTTACGAGGCGCTGCTGCTCCCAGTTCCGCTTTGTGAGCCTAAGGACGAGGTACGGGCCCGTGTCCCCCCAGGGGCCGGCCGGCTCCTCCGTGACGACGAAGTCCTCCGGTTCCCGGCGGAGGTATCCCCCGATCCCCGGGGTATCCGTGGCATACCAGGAGATGCCGAGAGACTGCTCAAGCGGGTAGGGGGATTCCCTCATAGGAGCGGGAGGTCCGAGGTGATCCGGTCCATCTCCTCTGCCCGGGCCGGGCCAAGGCCGAGGGCGGTGGTGGTGCCCGGCGGGAGCTCCGTGAGGCCCGCGTCCTGGATGAGGGCGGCGGCGATCCCCCGGGCCTCGGCGAGGGTCTTCAGCTCAAAGAGGCCCCGCTCGTCCTTCACCTTCAGCACCACCTTCTTCTGCCCCTCGGAGAGCCACCGCTCCCGGGTCTCACGGTCGCACCGCTCGAAGGCCGCGACCGCCGCATGGGCGGCCTGGGCCGAGATCTTTCCGCAGCTCATCCGGAGGTCCCCGCGAATCACGAGGCACTGCTTCCACCGGAACTCCCTCTGGTCAGGCGAGGTCATGGACCGGACTCCGTGCTGAGGGGACCACCCGGAGGCTCACTTCTTTACCTCGACGATTCTCAGGCCTTCGAGCGGGAGGATCGGCTCCTCCTCCTCGGCGGGCCGGTGGGCGAGGAGGGAGGTATAGACCCGGATGGCGATGAGGCTGTTCAGGCCGAACCAGAAGAGGAACTTCGCGTCGAGGGGGAGGGACAGGTAGAGGCCAAGGACCGTCTTGCTGAAGGGGAGGACGAGGAGGACGGACCAGAAGAGGGCCGCGATGAAGATGATACCAGCCCGGGTGGCCTGGATACGGAGCCGGAGGGCATCCTTTCCCTTCGCCCCCTCAAGCCTTCTGAGGGACAGGATGAACCAGAGGGCCGCGGCGATGGCAATGGGGACCGTGACAAGGAGCATGGACTGGCCCGTGAGGGTCTCGGCCAGGGGGAGGACGAAGAGCCCGATGAGGACGATGATGAAAACCGCGATGCTGCCCCCCAGGATTTCCCCAGCTTGCATACCGGATGATGATGTAGGGTGTTGGATATAGGTTTCGCACGTTCCCACGCGATAAGGTCCTGGGAGCGGCGCGGGGGGAACAGGGCGGGCTGGTGCGGCTCTCAGGGCGGGCAGGGATAAGAACCCCGAAGGCCAACGGTGATCCGGGATGTACGACGTGGTGGTAGCCGGGGCCGGCCCGGCGGGGTCCGCGGCGGCGCGGGCCTGCGCCGAGGCGGGCCTCCGGACCCTCTGCATCGAGGAGCATGGGACCATCGGGCACCCGGTCCAGTGCGCGGGGCTCCTCTCCCTCGCCGCCTTCGCGGAGTGCCGGGTCTCTCCCCGTTCGGTCCTGAACACCGTCAGGGGCGCCCGGTTTATCCCCTCCTCCGGCGAGGCCCTCGTCATCGACCCGGGCCGGCCCATGGCCCACGTGGTGGACCGGGGCGTCCTCGACAGGGAGATGGCTGCGGCGGCGGCCCGGGCCGGGGCCGGGTTCCGGCTGAAGACCTCGGTCGTGTCCTTCAGGAATGGCCGGGTCGTGACGAAGGGCCTGGGGGGGCGGGAGGAGATCGGGTGCTCCCTCCTCATCGCCGCTGACGGGGCCCGCTCCTCCGTCGCGAGGATGCTCGGCCTCGGCCGGGCCGGGACGTATCTCTCGGGCCTCCAGGCCGTGGCCCGGTGCCCGGCCGACCCGGCCCTCGTGGAGATCCACCCCCATGCCTCCCCCGAGTTCTTCGGCTGGGTGATCCCCCTCGGGAACGGCCTCGCCCGGGTCGGGCTCTGCGGGGAGGGGGACCAGCGGGAACGCCTCGCCTCCCTCCTCCGGCCGCTCGGAGGGGGAACCCTCGACCTCGTCACGGGAGCCCTCCCCCTCGGTCCCCTCCCCCGCACGCACGGCCCCCGGACCCTGGTCGTGGGCGATGCCGCGGGGATGGCGAAGCCCACCTCCGGGGGCGGTGTCTATACGGGCGTCCGGGCTGCCCGCCACGCCGCTGCGGTGGCGGTGGCGTGCTCTGAGAAGGGATCCTTCAGGGAGCGGGATCTCTCCCGGTACGAAGATCTCTGGAAGGCGGACTTCGGCCGGGAACTCGCCCTCGGCATGGCCCTGTACCGGGCACGGCGGGAGCTCAACCCTCAGGAGCTGGACGCCCTCCTCGCGGCCCTCAGCGACCCTGAGATCGTGGAGGAAATCGAACAGGTGGGGGACATGGACCGGCCCTCCGCCCTCTTCCGGCGGCTTGCCCTCAAGCCCCGGGTCATCCGGGCCGCCGGGATTCTCCTCCGGGGCGGGCTCCGGGCACTTCTTACGTAACTGGGAGGAGACATTATTTCGTAATACTTTTATAGAGAAACGTAATACTTACATGAGGTGCGCAATGCATATCCCTGACTCCTTTATCCCTATCGGGCAGGGCCTGGTTTACTGGGCCATCGCCCTCGTCTTTATTGCCCTCTCCCTCAGATGGGCCAGGAGCGAGATGGATGAGAAAAAGATCCCCATTGTGGCCGTGCTTGCCGCGGGCATCTTCGCCCTCCAGTCCTTCAACCTGCCCGTTTCCATGGGCACGAGCGGCCATCTCGTCGGCGGGGCGCTTGCCGCCATCGTCCTAGGGTCCCCCTTTGCCGCCGTCTTCATCCTGACTCTCGTCCTCATTGTGCAGGGCGTACTCTTCGGCGACGGCGGGATTACTACCATGGGCGCGAACATCATCAACATGGGCGTCATCGGCGGCTTTGTCGGTTTTTACACCTTCCGGGGCCTGATGATGGCGACGAAGAGCATGAATATCTCGGCCTTTGCCGCGGCATGGCTTGCATGCTTCATCCCGGCCCTCGCGGCCTCTGTGGAGCTCTTCATGGCAGGAACCTTCCCCCTCCAGGCAGGGCTCATCGCCATGGGGACGTACCATGCGCTCATCGGGATCATCGAGGGCTTTGTCACGGTGGTCGCCATCCGGCTGATCCTGTCTGCACGGCCGGACATTATGAGGATCACGACTTCATCTCCGAAGGGAGCTGGTTCATAATGGAGAACCCGAAGGGCAACAACCCGGGGGAGAGCGCGACGGGCATGAGCCCGGGCGGGAACCCGGAGGGGCGAAGCCCCGGGGGAGAATCGACGTGGCGAAGCCACGTTGATGACCAACAGGCCGGAGGCCTGGTGGAGGGCCGGCGGGGCAAAGCCCCGATGGCGACCCGGACCTTCCTTGCCATGGGGATCATTATTGCCCTCCTCATTGGTATCGCGGCGGTCTTCCTCGCCTCCCCGGCTCCCGACGGCCTTGAGAGCACAGCCCTCATCGTCCAGGGTCAGAAGACCCTGACCGGAGGAACACCGGCGGATGCCGAGATCCATGAGGACATGACCGGCAAGTTCTCGTACAGCCCGCCCATGCCCGAATACTCCCTCGGGGAGGAGATGGGCACCCTGGGAGGGATTATTGCCATCGTCGTGGGAACGCTCCTCGCCTTCGTCATTGTCCTCGGCACCATCTTCGCCGTGAAGTACTTCTCGCGGCCGAAGGGCAGCCCGGTAAAACCATAAACATATTTTTCCCCTTCCCTCAACCTGTAAAGGAACCATGCACCTCATCGAGACCCGAAACCTCACCTACTCCTACCACGGCGAGCGGAACGCCCTCGAGGATATCAACTTCATCGCGCCGAGGAACGCCCGTATCGCCATCATCGGGGCCAACGGCGCAGGGAAGAGCACCCTCTTCAAGCACTTCAACGGCATCTTCCAGCCGACCTCGGGATCGATCCTTGTCCGCGGGGAGCCCATCACGAAGGAGAACCTCCACGAGGTGCGCAAGTTCGTGGGGATCGTCTTCCAGAACGCCGATGACCAGGTCTTTGCCCCCACGGTTGAGCAGGATGTGGCCTTCGGCCCGACGAACCTCGGCCTCGACGAGGAGACCATCCACCACCGGGTCCACGAGGCCCTCCGGATCATGGGCATCGAGGAGATCGCTCACCGGGTCCCCCACCACCTGAGCGGGGGGGAGAAGAAGCGGGTCGCGATTGCCGGGATCATCGCCATGGAGCCCGGCGTCCTCGTGCTGGACGAACCGACGGCGGGCCTCGACCCGCAGGGGGTCCATGACCTCATGGGGTTCGTGAACTCCCTCTCCTCGAAGTTCGGCATGACCGTCATTTTCTCGACCCACGACGTTTCAGTGGTCCCCGAGGTGGCCGACTACGTGTACGTCATGCACAGGGGGCGGTTTGTCCTCGAGGGGAAGGTGGACGAGATCTTCCAGCAGCCGGATCTGCTGAGATCCATGCGTCTTGACGTGCCCGTGCTCCCCAAACTGATCCGGTCACTGCAGAAAAACGGGATCCCTGTCCCCATGGCATACACCTACGAGGAGGCGGAGAAGGCGCTCCTCCAGGCCTTCCGGGGAAGGGAATGAGGATGGCCATCTTCGCCTTCGGGAAGAGGCCATGATCGAGGACCTTTTCTTTCTGGAGCGGCAGGCCTACCGGGACAGCCTCCTCCACCGGCTCGACGCGCGGGTGAAGATTCTCGCCTGCTTTGCCGCCATCATCGCCATCGTCGCCGTGCCCTACTCGGCGGCAGTGTACACGGCCGGGATCTTCCTCTTCCTCCTCTTCGCCCTCCTCTGGGCCCTCTCGGAGGTCTCCCCCGCCGTGTACGCCATGCGGCTCGCCGTCATCGTCCCGCTGTGGGGTATCGTTATCCTCTTCCAGGTCTTTATCACGAACCCGTACTATACCGAGTTCCATCCCGTGGCCTTCCTTCCCTTCGGCCTGGCCATCTACGCGGAGTCCCTCCAGTTCGCCTCCATCCTCGCCGTGAAGTTCCTCGTCTCCGTCTCCTTCATCATCCTCCTCTCGGTGACGACGACCCTCCAGGACCTCCTCCAGGGGGCGGGCCGGCTCGGCCTCCCTGCGGAGTTTGCCCTGGCTCTTGGTATGATGATCCGGTACCTCTTCGTCTTCGGGTACATCTTCCGGAAGGTCAATGAGGCCCTCGCCACCCGGTGCTTCCACCCCTTCGACCGGAAGCTCCCGTACCGGTACCGGCTCCAGCAGCTGGGGAATGCCATCGGGACCCTCTTCCTCCGGTCCTACGAGCAGGGCGAGCGGGTCTTTGTGAGCATGCTCTGCCGGGGATACGGGAAGCACTCCCACCTTTTCATCGAAAAGAAGCCTTTTGGCCGGCCTGACTGGGCCTTCCTCTCCTTCTCCCTTACCTGGACCGCCGTAGCCCTCCTTATAGGGCTCACGGCGGCCTGATTCCCTTCAGATCCTCTCCATGTCCTATCATACATGGGAACATAACGTGACGGGGGAGGGCCGGAACAATCTTCCGGTGCCCGTCAATCCTGACAGACACGGAAAAAAGAAGGGACCAGGGCGGGACGTGCATCACCACTGGCCCTGCTCTTGTGAGGCGATTGGTCGAATGTTGCTCCGGGGGGCTGGACTCTCCGGCCGCCAGGTCACCCCATATGGTAAAGGTTCTCCACTTGGTATGAAATATTTATGCAAATGTTATAATTTACTGCTCCAGAGGGAGGATCTCCTTTTCATCCGTCCTCCATCACGAGGCCATCCCTGTCTCACACTGCCTGTCGCCACGTGAGTCACGGTCATAACCTTTTTCAGGAGCTCCGGTGTCTATACCGGGTATGGTTTCCAAGTTCGGCCATGGGTTCGTCGTGAACCTCGTCCTCCTCGCAAAGCACCTCGGTCTCCCCCCGGACAAGGCCTTCTTCGGGGCCGCGGACCACCTGGACGAGCTGGTGCTCCCCGACCGGTTCCGGGGCACCCCGGTGGAGCAGGCCCTCGAAGGCTTCCGGAAGGCAGTCCTCTGGCATCAGCCCGGGTCCATGGACCGGGAGGATCATGCGATGGCCGTCCAGGCCCTCCACCGGCTTGCCATCGCCATCGATCAGGAGCTAGGGATCAGGGACGCCGACGTGGGGCAGTACGAATGAAAAGCCACCAGGCCTTCGGCCTTTCGGGTCACCACCAGGCTCCCCGCCTGGCGGTTCTCGCTCGGGCTTTCGCCCTTCGCGCTCTCCCTCCGGGCGCCACCAGGCCTTCAGCCCGTCGGCTCTCCGTTCGGGCTGATGCCCTCCGGGTCCTCCCCTATCACCTCCCCCGGCCCGACGTGAAAGCACTATTATAACCCCAGAAATCCAATAATAGGTAATGCAGCATCTCCGGGGGACCCTTCTAGACCACCCTCTTTTTCCGGGAGGGCATGCATGAGCGAGACCTACGACGCCTCCGCCATCACCGTCCTCGAGGGGCTCGAGCCGGTCCGCAAACGGCCGGCGATGTACATCGGGTCCACCGACACCCGCGGGCTCCACCACCTCGTCTACGAGGTCGTGGACAACTCGGTGGACGAGGCCCTCGCCGGCTACTGTACCGAGATCCTCGTGACCATCCACCGGGACGGCTCGGTCTCGGTGGAGGATAACGGCCGGGGGATCCCGGTGGACACGATGCCCCAGTACGGGAAGTCCGCCCTCGAGGTGGTCATGACCATCCTCCATGCCGGCGGCAAGTTCGACAAGGCGACCTACCAGGTCTCGGGCGGGCTCCACGGCGTCGGGGTCCATGTGGTGAACGCCCTCTCCCAGCGGCTCGCCGTGCAGGTCTTCCGGAACGGGAACCGGTACACCATGGAGTTCGAGCGGGGCATCATGATGAAGGGCCTCCAGCGGCAGAGGGAATCCCTCCAGGACCTACGGGCCCGGTACGAGCGCCGGTACGGGAAGACCGAGCCTCCCTTCGACACCGGCATCACCGAGCCGCAGGCCTTCCTCCTCGCGGCCCCGCTCCCCCTCACGGGGACCATCATCACCTTCCTCCCCGATTCCACCATCTTCGAGACGGTCACCTTCGACTACGAGATCCTCGCCCACCGGCTCCGGGAGCTCGCCTTCCTGAACAGGGGGGTGACCTTCCGGATCACAGACGAGCGGAACGGGGACGGCGGGGGCGAGACCTTCTGCTACCTGGGCGGGATCGCCGAGTACGTCACCCACCTCGTCGGAGAGGCCGAGAAGATCCACGAGGAGGTCATTTACCTCACCGGGAAGGACCCGGAGCAGGGCCTCGAGGCCGAGATCGCCCTCCAGTACACGAAGGGCTTCTCCGAGACGGTCTTCTCCTACGTGAACAGCGTGAACACCCGGGAGGGGGGTACCCACCTCGAGGGGTTCCGATCGGCCATCACCCGGGCCATCAACATGGCGGGGAAGCGGGCGAACCTCTTCCGGAACAACGACTCGCCCCTCAAGGGCGATGATGTCCGGGAGGGGCTCACCGCGGTGATCTCCCTGAAGCTCGCCCACCCCCAGTTCGAAGGGCAGACGAAGATGCGCCTCGGGAACTCGGCGGTCCGGGGGATCGTGGACTCCCTCGTGTACAGCTGTCTCGCCGAGTACTTCGACGAGCACCCGAAGGCCATCGCCGCGGTCGTGGAGAAGGGGCTCCTCGCTGCGAGGGCAAGGGAGGCGGCCAGGAATGCACGGGACCTCGCCCGGCGGAAGTCCTCCCTCGAGTCGGCCGGCCTCCCCGGGAAGCTTGCCGACTGCTCCGAGCGGGCCCCCGAGAGGAGCGAGCTCTTCATCGTCGAGGGGGACAGCGCCGGCGGCTCGGCGAAGCAGGGCCGGGACCGCAGGTTCCAGGCCATCCTCCCGCTCAGGGGGAAGATCCTGAACGTCGAGAAGGCCACCGAAGAGAAGATGCTCAAGAACGTGGAGATCCAGACCCTCATCTCCGCCATCGGGACCGGCATCAAGGAGGAGTTTGACCCCGAGAAGAGCAGGTACCACAGCATCGTCCTCATGACCGATGCCGACGTGGACGGGGCCCACATCCGGACCCTCCTCCTCACCTTCTTCTTCAACGAGATGCGGGCCCTCATCGAAAAAGGGTACGTGTACATCGCGCAGCCGCCCCTCTTCCGGGTGGCGAAGGGGAAGCAGGAGCGGTACGCCTACCGGGAGGAGGAGATGAAGAAGGCCCTCGCCGAGATGGGAGAGAAGGGGGCCTCCATCCAGCGGTACAAGGGCCTCGGGGAGATGAACGCCTCCCAGCTCTGGTCCACGACCATGGACCCCGCACACCGGACCCTGAAGCAGGTGACCATCGAGGACGCCGCATATGCCGCCGACATCTTCTCCAGGCTCATGGGGGAGGACGTGGACGCGCGCCGGGACTTCATCCGGAGGCACGCGAAGGAGGTGACGAACCTTGATATCTGACCGCCGGGTGCCGGTGAAGATCGAGGACGAGATGCGGGTCTCGTACATCGATTACGCGATGTCGGTCATCATCGGCCGGGCCATCCCCGACGTGCGGGACGGCCTGAAGCCCGTCCACCGGCGCACCCTCTTTGCCATGTGGGAGATGGGCAACGCGAGCGACAAGCCGTACAAGAAGTCCGCCCGGGTCGTCGGGGATGTCATGGGCAAGTACCATCCCCACGGGGACGCGGCCATCTACGATACCCTCGTGAAGATGGCGCAGGACTTCTCGTACCGGATGCCCCTTGTCGACGGCCAGGGGAACTTCGGGTCCATCGACGGCGACGCGGCCGCCGCCATGCGGTACACCGAGGTCCGTCTCACGAAGGCTGCCGAGGAGCTCCTCCAGGACCTCGAGAAGGAGACGGTGCCCTTTGCCCCGAACTTTGACGAGTCCCTCAGGGAACCCCTCGTCCTGCCCTCAAAGATACCAAACCTCCTCGTGAACGGCACGAGCGGCATCGCCGTGGGGATGGCCACGAGCATGCTTCCCCACAACCTCGGGGAGGCCTGCCGGGCGGTCACCGCGTACCTGGATAACCCGTCCGTCTCCGTGGAGGAGCTCGTGCGGATCCTCCCGGCCCCTGATTTCCCGACGGGGGGTATCATCATGGGGACCTCAGGCATCCGCGAGGCGTATGTGACCGGCCGGGGGAGGTGCGTCGTCCGGGGCGTTGCCGAGATCACCGACGAGGAGAAATCGCCGGTTATCCTCATCACCGAGGTTCCCTTCCAGGTGAACAAGGCCCGGCTCGTGGAGGAGATCGCGGGCCTCGTCAAGGAGAAGAAGATCGACGGGGTCTCGGACATCCGGGACGAGTCCGACAAGGATGGCATCCGGGTCGTCGTGGAGCTCAGGAGGGGCTCCATGCCGGCTGTCGTCTTAAACCAGCTCTACAAGCACACCTCCCTCGAGACGAGCTACGGGATCATCCACTATGCCATCGTTGACCGGCAGCCGAAGGTTCTCTCCCTCTTCGACCTGCTCAGGGAGTTCGTCCAGCACCGGATGTCCATGGTCCGGAAGCGGACACAGTTTGACCTGAAGAAGACCGAGGAACGGGTTCACGTCCTCAAGGGGCTCCTCCTCGCCCTCGCCTCCATCGACAAGGTCATCGCAACCATCCGGGCGGCCGAGTCGGCCGAGAAGGCGAGGGAGGACCTCACCGCCCGGTTCGCTCTCGATATGGTGCAGGCAGACGCCATCCTGAAGATGCAGCTGCGCACCCTGGCCGGCCTCGAACGGAAGAAGATCCAGGAGGAGCATGACGAGGGCGAGCGGGAAATCCGGCGCCTTTCGGAGATCCTCTCCGACGATGCCCACATCCGCGCCGAGATCCGTAAGGAGATGGTGGAGATCGGGCAGAGGTTCGGAGACAAGAGGCGGACCCGGATCGAGGGGGAGGCCGGGGACCTCACGAAGGAGGACCTCATCGAGGACAGGCCCATGTTCATCTCCCTCACCTCCGAGAACTACATTAAACGGATGGCCCTCGAGACCTACCGGAAGCAGCACCGGGGCGGGCGGGGCATCATGGGCATGGCCACGAAGGAGGAAGACGTCGTCGAGGATGCCTTTATCGCGAATATGCATGACTCCCTCCTCTGCTTCACGAACCCGGGCCGGGTCTACTGGCTGAAGGTGTACGACATCCCCGAGGCCGCCCGGACGGCGAAGGGGAAGCCCATCGTGAACCTCCTCAACCTCAAGGACGAGCGGGTGACGAACGTCATCCCCGTGCGGGGGTTCTCGGACCAGCACTTCGTCGTCTTTGCCACGAAGCAGGGCAAGGTCATCAAGATCCCCCTCGCCGAGTTCTCCCGGCCCCGGATGACGGGGTTAAACGCCCTCGCCCTGCGGGAGGGGGACGAGCTCGTGGACGTGAAGGTGACCGACGGGAGCCGGGAGCTCATCCTCACGACGAAGAACGGCCGCTCCCTCCGGTTCGATGAGCAGTCCGTCCGGCCCCTCCACCGGGGCGGCATGGGGGTCATCGGCATGCGGATGAGGGGCCAGGACGCGCTGAAGGCCCTTACCGTGGTCGAGCATGACTACCTTCTCACCGTCACCGACGCGGGGTACGGGAAGCTCACCGAGTTCGACGAGTTCAGGGGCCATGGCCGGGGGACCACGGGGGTCCTGAACATCAAGACCGACAGGGCCGGGCTCGGCGTCGTGGTGGCCATGGCCGTGGCAAAGGCAGACGAGATCATCGTCATGTCCTCCTCGGGGAACGTCATGCGGACCCGGGTCTCGGAGATCTCCATCCAGAAGCGGAACACCCGGGGAGTCCGGATCATGAACCTCGAGGACGGAGACCGGGTGGTCGGGGTCGCCATCGTCCGGCCCGAGGCAAACGGGGAGGACGGGGGCCCGTCCTCTGCCAGCCCCGCCTCTCCCCCCGCCGGCCAGCCGTAGGCGAAGTGAACAAAAGAACCTTCATATAGGGGGGACTCCTCCCGTTTTTAAGGAGTTACCGATGTACCGCACCGTCATCGCCGTGGAGACGAAGGGGGAGGGGGACGTCGTTGACATGACCGGCGAGGTGGAGCGGGCCCTGAAGGAGAGCGGGGTCTCAGAGGGGCTCGTGAACCTCTTCGTGACCGGGTCCACCGCGGCCATCACCACCATCGAGTATGAGCCCGGGGTGCTCTCTGACCTGAAGCGGTCCCTCTCGGTCCTCGCCCCGCCGGACATCCCCTACGCCCATGACGGGAAGTGGGGGGACGGGAACGGGAGGTCCCATGTGAAGGCCGCCATCATCGGCCCCTCCCTCACCCTCCCGGTGGGAAAGGGGATGCTCGACCGAGGCACCTGGCAGCAGATCGTCCTCCTCGAGCTCGACACCCGCCCGAGCCGGCACCGCACCGTCACGTGCACCATCATGGGCGAGCAGGCCACTGAAAAGAAGGACAGGGGATACCGGAAATAACGGATGAGAAACCGGAGCCTGCCGGGAGAAGGGGGAGTACTTCAGTCGAGGGGGACGGTCTCCAGCTGCGAGACGAGTTCCCAGATGCGGGTCCGTGCGTGCACCGGCATGTTGGGATCATTGGAGACCTCGTCGATCTTCGAGATGGCCGTCGCCGCGCGCAGGCCGATGGGCTTGCTCGCGTCCATGAGGACCGCGCGGGTCTCGTCGGCGACCCGGCGGATGTTCCTCGGGATGGTCCCATCCTCCATGATCTGCTGGAGCATCTGGATGCACGCACGGATGGTATCGTCTGGCCTTGGCATGGTACTCCCTTTATGATTCATCATTACAACCCATATATACCTTGATAAACGGAGTGACGGGCATGGGAGAGAAGAAACCGCGGAACCCCGACGATATCATGGCCGAATGCCTGCTCAGGGGTGGAAAGATGCTCCCGAAGGCCTGCCGGGCCTGCGGCTCGCCCCTCTTTGAGGTGAAGGGCGAGACCCTCTGTGTCGTCTGCAGGGAGCAGGGGAAACCGAAGGAGACGGGGACGGGGGCCGCCGCACCCGGGGCGGCATCACCCGCACCGGCGGATAGAGAGATCCCGGCGGCGCCCGGTGCCGGCGCACAGGTGCCGGGAGGGGAAACCGACGAGGAACGGGAGCTCCGGCTCGCCATTGCAATCCTTGCCCGGCGGGCCCGGGAGGAAACGGACCCGGACCGGTGCCTGGCCCTCATGGAGGCGGCGAGGAACGGGGCCCTCGCCCTCTCCTTCCTTCAGCGGTAGGGCTGCCGGGCGATATCGATGATCTGCCTGGCGGTCTTCTCCCCGATGCCCTTCACCGCCCTGAGCTCCTCCTCCCCGGCGTCGAGGATCGCCTTCACCGAGCCGAAGTGGGCGAGGAGGAGCCGGGCGTTTTTCAGTCCCACCGAGGGGAAGGAGGCGAGGATGTACTCCTGCTGCTCCCTCAGGGACCGGTACGACTTGTAGGGGTGGAGCTTCCGCTCGCCCCGCTCACCCTCCTCCCGGCGGGCGAGAGTGAGGATCATCTGGGCGGTCCCGAGCTCGTCCGGCGTGAAGAAGATGGCGACGCCGAGGTCCACGGCGATGGCAGCTAGGGCGCCCCGGATGGCGCCGGGGTTCACGTCCCGGGCGGTGAAGATGTCTCCGCCCTCGATGATGAGGATCGGCCGGCTCGCCGCCGAGGCGAGGTCCCGGACCTGCCCGAAGAGGTCCCGCTCCACGAGGGTATCGGCAAAGTCCCTCGCGGTCTTGCGCTCCACGAGAATCCGGTCGCCGGCGAGGTAGTCCCCGTGCTCGAGCCGGCGGAGCTCGAGCCGCGCACCCAGCTCCGACAGGTGCTCGACGACCCGCGAGGCGGCCTCCCTGTCGTCGGCGACGATAACCGGGCCCCCCGGGAGGAAGGCCCCGATGGCCGTCTGGCCCGCGGCCCTTGGGGCGGGGGCAGGCGACGCTTCCGAAGGAAGCGGAGCTGGAGCGACGCTTCCCGGGAGGGAAGCGTTGCGACGCGCATCAGTAAGCGCAGACCCCATGCCCGGCTGCTCCGCGGTGGGGGCTCCCCCTGCCGGAGGGATCGCCCCCCGGCTCTCCTGCGGCCGGGCCGGCGGGAGGCCCCGCATGGCCCGCATCCCCGTCACCATGGCCCGTTCCCTCGTCTGGCTCACGTACCGGTAGGCCTCGTCCGAGGTGCCCTTCGTTATGAGGACGACGATCTTCCCCGCGCCGCTCCTCCCCGTCCTCCCCTTGCGCTGGATGGACCGGATCTCCGAGGGGACGGCCTCGTAGAAGATGACCATGTCGGTGGAGGGGACGTCGAGGCCCTCCTCCCCGACGGAGGTGGCGATGAGGACCCTGAACTCCCCCTGCCGGAACCGCCGGAGGGCCTCGATCTGTTTCCTCTGGGTGAGGCCCCTCTCGGCGTCTTTCGTCGCCTGCCCCACGAACCGCTCGGCGGGGATGCCGAGGGTGGCCAGGTGGTTCACGAGGTTCTGGACGGTGTCCCGGTACGTGGCAAAGACGATGATCCGGCTGTCGGGGTAGGCCTCGAGCTGGGCCCGGACGAGATTCCCCACGAGCTCGAGCTTCTGGTGGAGCTCCCCCGTCCACTGTGCCGATTCTGCAATGAGCCGCCGGAAGGCCGGGTCCCCGGAGAGGCGCTGGGAGGCCTTGCTCCCCCCGGGGGCTGTCCCCTCGCGGGAGAGCTTCTCCAGGTAATGCCTGAGGGCCTCGCTCCCCTGCGTCTCGGCGAGGGAGACGGCATGCCGGAGCTTCATGACCTCGGCGTAGATCGAGGCCGCCTGGTAGGCCGCCCGGTCTTTCCCCTGGATGCGCCGCTGGATCTCGGCGTTCAACTCGGTGAGGGCACGGATGGAAAGCTTCCCTGCCTTCGGCACCCGGAACCCGAGCCGCTGGAGCTGGCCCAGCCGTCCTTCGATGAGCCGGTTCAGGGTGCCGAGGGCCTCCGCAAGCTCCTTCGGGAGCTCGATGGGGACATAATGGATCTCCCGCTCGTGGACATAGGGGCGCACGTCGCTGTCGGTCTCGACCCGCGTCTCCACCGCGGCGATGGAGAGGTGTTCGCAGACCTCCTTCACCTTCTCCCGGTCCCCGCCGGGCGATGCGGTCATGGCGAGGATGAGGGGGTCGGCGGCTGTTTCCATGTACCGGCGGGCGATGAAGACATAGGCGTAGTTCCCCACGGCCCGGTGGCACTCGTCCACCACGAGGAGGGTGACACCGGCAAGGGTGTACCGCCCGGCGAGGAGGTCGTTCTTCACCGCCTGGGGGGTTGCGAAGCAGAGCCGGGAGCCCGCCCAGCCCGCCTTCCGCTCGTCGGGCGGCGTCTCACCGGTGAACATGACGAAGGGGGAGGGGTCGCCCTCCCTCCTCCCCGGGACGAGGAGAAACTTCTCGAAGAACCGGAGGTGCTGCTCAACGAGTGGCTTCGTGGGGGCCATGACGAGAACCCGGCCCCCCTTGTTCAGGATCCGGGATGCGGCGACGATAAGGGCGATGGCCGTCTTTCCGAGGCCCGTCGGAAGGACCACCATGGTGTTCCCATCGAGGGCATGGAGGGCGATGTTCAGCTGGTATGCCCTCTCCTCGAGGGATTCGGGACGGATGAGGGGGTGGGTGATGTACTTCATGGACCGAGGGATGAAAAGGCGGTGGTCCCGTCGATGAGGCCCCGGAGGGTCGCGGGGAGGGTGTCCCGCTTCACCCGGACCTGCGCCATGCTGTCCCGCTCCCGGACGGTGACCGTCCTGTCCTCGAGGGTCTGGTAGTCAACGGTGACGGCGTACGGCGTCCCGATCTCGTCCTGGCGCCGGTACCTGCGGCCGATGGCCCCGCTCTCGTCGAACTCCGTGAAGATCCCGGCCGCCGTGAGGGCATCCGCGATCTCCCGGGCTGCCACGTCGAGACCGTCCCGGCTCACGAGGGGGAAGACCCCGGCCTGCACCGGCGCCACCCGGGCGGGGAGCCGGAGGGTCCGCCGGAGCTCGCCCTCCACGGTGTCCTCGGCGTACGAGTGCTCGAGGACGGCGTAGCACATCCGGTCGATGCCGTACGAGGGCTCGATGACATGGGGCATGACCTCGACACCCCGGACCTCCACCTCCTCCTCCCGCACCTCGTAGAGCGAGGCGGGAATGGTGATCTGGTCCCCGTCGACGGTGACCGTAGCCCCGTCGGGGCCCGGGTCCGCCTGCACGAGGGCCTCCGCCACGGCCCTCGCCTTCTCCCTGAACTTCGGGCCGAGGGCCTTCATGTCCGGGATTATGCGCCTTCTCCGCTCCATCCGCGGGATCTCGAGGGGGATGTACGCGGTGAGGGCGACCCCGCTCACGCCGGCATGGGCCTTCAGGTCATAGTCAGTCCGGTCGGCGATCCCCACGAGCTCCACCCAGCCGAACCGCCCCGAGAGGACCTCGCCGTCCCAGCAGTCGGCGGCATAGTGGGCACGCTCGGTGGTGAGGTGCTGCCGGAACCGGAGCCGGGCGGGGTCCACGCCGATAGAGACGAGGATATCGCAGGTGAGGGCGATGTAGTAGGCCACGTACTCGTTCGCGACAAGGCCCTCTTCTACCGCCTCCCGCATCGTCATCCGCACGGGCTCCTCCTTCGCCTCCTGCGCCGCGCAGCCGAGGAGCGTGACCTCGTAGCCTGCATACCGGTCGAACCGGGGGTGCTTCTTCCCCCCGGGGTGGACGAAGATCTCGGCCTCGGCCTGGGTGAACTCCCGGAGCCGGATCATCCCCTGCCTTGGGGAGATCTCGTTCCGGTAGGCCTTGCCCACCTGCACCGTGCCGAAGGGGAGCTTGTCCCGGTAGAACCGGAGGAGGCGGGGGAAGTCGGTGAACATGCCCTGGGCGGTCTCGGGCCGGAGGTAGCCCTTCCGCTGGGAGCCGGGGCCGATCCAGGTGTTGAACATGAGATTGAAGTCAAAGACCTTCACCTCCCCGAGCTCCTCGCCGCATGCGGTGCAGGGAGAGGTCCGGAGGGCACCGGAGAGGGCCTCCGCTGTCATGCCGGCCGCTCCCTCGCACCCGTTGGCCGCCGCGACATGGTCGGCCCGGAGGTACTCCTCGCAGTGGGGGCACTGGACCATCTTGTCCGAGAAGCCCTTCACATGGCCCGAGGCGACGAAGATGGGCTCGATCCCCACCGTCGGGCACTCGATCTCGTAGAACCCCTCCCGGATGACGTAGAAGGCCCGCCAGGCCTCCTCGATGCGCCGCTTCATCTGGGCGCCGAGGGGCCCGTAGTCGATGAACCCCGCCACGCCCCCGTAGATCTCGGCCGAGGGCCAGATGAAGCCCCTCCGCTTTGCGAGCTCCATCACCTTCTCGTAGATGTCCTCCGGTTCAGCCACGTGGACTCCTTTCCCTGTACTTCGACCACAAATTATAAAATCATATTATCCCAAGGTATGCGGTAAAGAATATCCTTAAATAACATTGCAGAGACTGTAGTGCGATATTCACCGGAGCCATCTCAATGGATGAAGACAAGCGGAAGAAGCAGCTCCTCGACCTTTTTGCCACCATCACCAGCAAGACCAAGATTGTGGAACCCATGAAGAAGATCCACGGCTCCCTGAGGGACCGGGACGCCATCGAGCGGGAGATCGCCCTCATCATGCGGGAAATCCTCGACAAGGGATACTTCAAGACCAAGCTCACCCCCCGGCAGCTCGCCCGGCTCGTCATGGCCTTTCATGACGGGAAGAACGATACCGAGATCGCCCGGGCCCTCGGGGACGAGAAGCTCAGTAAGACCGTGGCCCGGGCCCGGGTACGGATGAAGCTCTTCCGGGACCTGGACTTCAGGATGCCCTTTGACCAGGAGAAGCTCAACGAGCTCGTCGAGTCGGGCAAGACCCTCAAGGACGTGAGCGAGGAGCTGGGGATCTCCCCCTCCACCCTCCGGGAGTACCGGCACATCCTCGAGGAGGTAAACGACCCCACCCTCGATCCCTACCTCCGGCGGATCCACGACGTCATGGAGGACCGGGACCTCTCCGAGCAGATGACGAAGGGGCTCGCCGAAAACGGCCTCACCGAGGCCATAGACATCACCGAGGCCGAGCTCATCGACGTGACCTGAGCCCCGCATCCCCTCCCCACACCTTTTTATCCCTCCCCCCGATTCTCTTCTATGCGACTCACCTGGCTCGGCCATGCCTGCTTCCTCCTCGAGGGCACGCGATCGGTGCTCGTCGACCCCTTCGTCCCCGGCGGCCCCATCCATGCCCGGCCCGACCTCGTCGCCATCACCCATGGACATGACGATCACCTCGGGGAGGCGGTCCGGCTCGGGAGGAAGACCATCGCCATCTCCGAGATCGGGAAGTACCTCCGGGGCAAGGGCCTCTCCGTCGAGACCATGAACATCGGGGGGACCATGGTGGTGGACGGGGTGGAGTTTACCATGACCCAGGCGATCCACTCCTCCGGGCTCGAGTCCGCAGGCCCGGGTTTTTACGGGGGCTGTGCCTGCGGGTATGTCATCGGGATGGACGGGGTACGGGTGTACCATGCCGGGGACACCGCCCTCTTCTCGGACATGAAGCTCATCGGGGAGCTCTACGCCCCCGACGTCGCCCTCCTCCCCATCGGGGGGAAGTTCACCATGGGGCCGCCGGAGGCGATGATGGCGGCGGACTTCATCGGGGCCCCGACCGTCATCCCCATGCACTACAGCACCTGGCCTCCCATTCTCCAGGACCCCACCGCCTTCAAGAAGGCCATCGAGCGCACCACGGACCTGAAGGTGGTCATCCTCCCCCCGGGAGAAGCCCGGGAGTTCCGGGGGGGAGCGAAGGCAGGATAGGGGATCGCAGGAACCGGGGATCGGGTCGTACCGGAGAATGAGCGCGGTCACCGGGCAAGGACGAGGAGGGAGTACCCGCCAAACCATCGCACCGTGGCATCCGGGCTGATGGGGAACAGAGCCCTCCTCGGAACAGAGAGGGCCAGGTCCGTCCAGGTCTTCCAGCTGCTCAACTGGTAACCGGGGGTGTAGAAGAAATCCATCACCTCGTACCCGAGGTCGCGGAAGACCTGGAGGATGATATCCTTCGTGAAGAAGTGGAGATGGCCGCTCCGTTCCCGCTGCCCGGGAAGGAAGGTCCGGGACAGGGCTGCGAGGGCGAAGATCTCAAGGGGGACATGGAATATCTTGTACGTGCTCCTGGACCGGATCTCTCGGAGGAAGTGCCCATAGTCCTCGAGATGCTCGATGAGGTCGATGGCCAGGATGAGATCATAAGAGGACTCCTTTTCCCCGAGAAAATCCCCCAGGAAGAACTGCAGCCGTTCACCGGGTTGTCTCCCGCAGAGCTCAAGGGCATGGGGTGATATCTCGTACCCGAAGAACCTGGACTGCTCATCCATGGAATCCCGGAGATGTTTCAGGATCCCCCCGGCGCCGCACCCGATCTCGCAGATGGTGACCGGCCTGAGCTGGTTCCGTTCAAGGATTTTCAGGATCTGGGCCGCCTTCCAGGGGGAATCCTCACTGTCCCAGGTCGGATGCAGCCGCGCATAGGTACCATCCTCGTAGATCCTCCGTGTCGCCATCCCTTCCCCCACATGCATTTTCCCGAATTCCCTATAAATACGCTCCGGAAGCGGTGCACCCTTGCCCGCGAGAACTGAGAACCTCGCCGGAAGATCCCCTTTTTTCCGGTTGTGCAGAGGATGACCCCCGGGTGGCGGGCGCTGCGCCGGGAAGGCCCCCCGCCTCACCCGAACCAGTTCTTCTCCCCGCGCGGGGGAATCCGGGGGATGACCCACCGCATGCCACCGATCTTCCCTTTTGCGTCCCCCCTGTACCGGGGAATGATGTGGAAATGGAGGTGCATCACGGACTGGCCGGCATATCTCCCGACATTCACCCCGATGTTATACCCGTCGGGGTGGTGCCGCTCGTCGGTGTAGGTCTTCGCCTTGATGATGAGGTCGAGGAGGGACGAGCGCTCCTCGGGGGTCGTTTCGAAAAAGGAGGGGACATGCCGGAAGGGGATGGCGAGCAGGTGCCCGCGGGCCACGGGGAACCGGTCAGTCCGGACATAGGCAAGGTCGTTCTGCAGGAGGATGTCTCGGTGCGAGGGATTGCAGAAGGGACACCACGGGTCGGTCTCGGGCACCGGTCATCACCTGGCATCCACGAACAGCACGTGCACCCGGAAAAAGGTTAAGATCGGGCCGGAGTTCCCGGGAGAACCGTTGCCGCGGTCCCCGCCCCGTCTCAGAGCTGCTTTCCCTTCTTCGCCCTGCGGCTGCAGATATGGGAGTTGTATTTCACCTTCGGGTTGAAGGTCTCGAACTCGGCCCCGCAGACGGGGCAGGTCTTGTGAAAGACCCGGTGATAGGACTGCTTGTCCCTTTCAGAGAGCATCTCGTTCTCGCCTCTTCTCCGAAGGTATGGCGGCTGATAGGTCATGAAGCTGTGGGTCAGGGAGGCATGGAAACGCCTCCCGGGCCTCACCAGGCGCCCGTCAGGGCATCCCGTTGGCCTGCCGGCCGTCCGGCGGGCCGTCACCCAGCCCGGGCCGAGGGCCGGTCCCGGAAGAACCGGCACTCGAGCCCGAGGCACTCCCGGTTCAGGTCGCTGAACTCGCAGGCGAGGTTCTCCCTCACCGGGAGGTCGAGCCGCCACTCCTCCCGGACGAAGGCGACGGCGGCGAGGATGGCGAGGTACGCGTTCCGCTTGCAGCACCGCGGCCCCCCCGCGAGCGCGATGTCATGGAGGCTCCTGGAGGTCATGAGATTCGCGAGGCGCCATTCCACCCTCGAGAGGGGGGTCGCGCCCGAGAGGACGGAGACGAAGATCCCCGTCCCCACGGCGGCCCCGCAGTCGCCGAGGAACCCGCAGAACCCGCCCTTCACCTCCCGTGCCCGGTCTCGGGCCTTCCTAAGCCGGTCGGGGATCTTCTCCCGCTCCCCGGCCACGAGGCTGTAGCAGGTGAGGAGGACCGCGGGGACGAGGAAGTGGTGCTCGGGCCCGTGCATCTTCACCGACGGGTGCCGCATGAGGAAGAGGGCGAGTTCCAGCGGATCAGGGATATCGGCGGCGAGGCAGGCCTTCAGGATGAACTCCTCTGCCGGGAGCCGGTGACAGTCATCGCAGATGAAATGCCCCCGGGGACATCTCACCGAGGCTGCGGTGCGCCTACCGCAGGAGGCGCAGGCAAGCTCCTCGGGCGTATCGAGATACACGAGGTCCCGCCCGCAGACCAGGCAGCCGGTCTTCTCCTGCATCGTTCCCACCCGTTCCCGAACCCGGGGATATGGGGATCGGTGAAGTGTTCAAAGCAGGATACGATAAGGGTAGCTGGGATTGGGCGGCCGGGTCATGCTCTCCTGTCCTGTCGCAGGACCCTGAAACCAGCCCCCGGGTTTTTATAGGAGGACTCCGGGAGATATGACTGGTATTTGGTTATGGAAGGCCCGAGCCAGTACAGCGCGGTAAACCTCAGGGGGGACGTCCGGGTGGATGAAGCACGGTGGAGCCGCATCCCCCCGGAGGAGGAGGTGGCGGAAACAGCCGGGGCGGTGGAGAAGAGGGGGATCCAGGTCATCCGGGCCCGGGACCGGCGCGAGGCGCTGGGGGCCCTCCGGCGTATCATCCCCCCGGGTGCCGAGCTGATGAACGGGTCCTCCACCACCCTCATCGAGATCGGGTTCCAGGAGCTCCTCGATTCCGGGCAGTCGGGCTGGACCGACTTCCACGCCCGGATTACCGCAGAGGACGATGACCGGAGGAGGGCGGAACTCCGCCGGCGCTCGGTAGCGGCCGACTACTACCTCTCCGGGGTGAACGCCATAGCCCGGACGGGGGAGCTCGTGGCCTGCGACCAGAGCGGGAGCCGGGTCGGGGCCTGGCCCTTTGCCGCCGGCCACCTCGTGCTCGTTGCCGGCGTGAACAAGATCGTCCCCACCCTCGATGACGCCATCCGCAGGGTCAGGGAGTACGCCTTCCCCCTCGAGAATGCCCGGTCCCTGCGGGTGTACGGGACCCCAAGCCGGATCGGCAAGTGCGTCATCCTGGCCTTCGAGAAGACCGAGGGGAGGGTGACCCTCGTCCTCGTCGGAGAGTCCCTGGGTTATTGAGGGAGCTGCCCGATGCCCGAAGGCCCGCTCGAACACCTGAAGGCCCTCATCGCGCGGTACACGGTCCTCGCCACGATTCCCGACATCGACCGGTACCGGCGGATAACCACCCGGAAGGAGGGCCGGTGCGTCTTCCGGGGCTGCACCGAGCCCATCGCCTGGGAGGATGCCTGGGGCGGCAACTTCCTCTGCGAGGGCCATTACCTGGTCATGCGGGAATGGATGGAGGACGCGAGAAAGGGGCTCATTCCCGGCGGGCGCCTGAGCCCCATCTTCTCCGAGGGAAAGGAGGACGGCTAGCCCTCCGGGGCCCTCGATATCCCACCATCCCGGGCGACTGTCCGACAGGGTTCTGGAAGCTTATTTGCCCCGGGAACCACCACCATTCTAGAAAGGATATCAACCGGGGGAACGGGATTGGAGCCCTACGATCT
>DATKMC010000079.1:0-3148 GCA_035542115.1 Methanomicrobiales archaeon
TAATGGACCTCCGTGCGGATGCAGCCGCCGCAGCTGACCTCCTCGCCGATGCGGGGGAGGTGACCCTCGTCTCCCACATCGATGCCGACGGCATCTGCTCCGAGGCGATCCTCTCCGTCGCCCTCGGGCGGGCGGGAATCCCGGTCCGGCCCGTCTTCGTGCGGCAGCTCGAGCCCATGACCATGGGGGCCGTCCCGAAGGACCGGTCCTTCAAGCTCTTCACCGACCTCGGGTCCGGGCAGCAGAACCTCCTCGTGGAGCGGGGCCTGACGGAGGACGAGGTCCTCATCCTGGACCACCACGTCGGCCAGCCGGTCGGGGGGCACTCCTTCCGGGAGGTGAACGCCCTCGCTTACGGGCACGGGAAGCTGGCCGCCTCGGGCATCGCCTACCTCGTGGCGAGGGCCCTCGACCCTGAGAACGGGGACCTCGCCCGGCTCGCGGTCATCGGGAACGTCGGGGACATGATGGCCCGGACCGACCTCGGCCTCACGGGGCCGGCGAGGGAGATCGCCGAGGACGGGGTCCGCCACGGCACCGTGGAGGTGGTGAAGAAGGACCTGAACTGTTTCGGCATCTCGACGCGCCCTGTCCACCTCTGCCTCGCGTACAGCGATGATCCCTTCATCCCGGGGATCACGGGGAACCCGAACGGGGCCCTCCAGTTTCTCCAGCGGCTCGGGGTAGGCCTGAAGCATACCTCGGGCCGGTGGCTCGCCTGGGAGGAGGTGCCCCTCGAGGAGAAGCGGCGGGTCATCTCGGCCCTCGCCCAGCAGCTCCTCTCCCATGGCCGGACCCCGGACCGGCTACTCGCCGAGACCTACCTCTTCCCCCGTGAGAAGGAGAAGCCCCTCCGGAACGCCTCCGAGTTTGCCACGGTCCTGAACGCCTGCGGCCGGTGGGCGAAGCCGTCGGTGGGGAGCCACATCTGCAAGGGGGACCGGGGCATCCACTACCGGGAGGCCGAGCGGATGCTCACCCACCACCGGGGGATGATCCGGGACCTCCTCCAGTTCATCCTCGAGAAGGGGGTGACGGAGCTCTCCCATCTCCAGCACATCCACGTCGGGGACCGGTTCCCGGACACCATCATCGGGATCGGGGCGGGGATGGCGCTTTCCAGGCTGAACAGAGAGAAGCCCATCCTCATCATGGCCGAAATGATGGAAGACCCCCTCGTCACGAAGGTCTCCATGCGGACGAACGAGGAGATGGTGCAGCGGGGGACCGACCTCCAGCAGGCCATCGTGGAGGCCGCCGCCGAGGTGGGAGGGTCCGGCGGGGGGCACCGCATCGCGGCAGGGGCGTACGTCCCGAAGGAACTCGAGGAGAGGTTCATCCACTGTGTCAACCGAAGGCTCGAGGGACAGGATGCTCGGCCGGGCCAGGGTCATCGCTGACTACCAGTTCGGGGCCGGGGCGGGGGCAGGCCTCTTCCCCGATGACTGCAGGTTCGTCCTCTCCCAGACAGGGCGGATCCGGCAGGTCCTCCTCGGGGAGGCCCGGCTCGCGACCCTCCGGGCCTACGACGGGCGGCTCACCCTCTCCATCGCAGGTGCGGCCAGGCTCAGGGAGGCCATTGCTCCGCCTGCGTACCGGGTCGGTATCGACCCCTCGGTGTCGGAGTTCATCCCAAAGGCGAAGACCGGCTTTGCAAAGCATGTCGTGGCGGCCGATCCGGGCATCCGTGCTGGGGACGAAGTGCTCCTCGTCACGGGGGAGGACGGGCTCCTCGCCACGGGGACGGCCCTCCTCTCGGGCGGGGAGATGCTTTCATTTAATTACGGTCCAGCGGTAAAAATTAGGGAAGGCAGGGAGAGCGGATGTTCCCAGGAAAAATAAACCCCCGGAAAATGAAGCAGATGATGGACAAGATGGGCATGTCGATGGAGTCCCTCGAGGGGGTGGAGCGGATCGTCATCACCACGGGGCAGGGAGACTATGTATTCGATGCCGCCGAGGTGGTGGCCATGACCATGCAGGGGGTGAGGACGTACCAGATCACGGGCGAGCCCCGGTTCGAGCCAAAGGCCCCGGCGGTCTCCGATGAGGACGTCCGGCTCGTCATGGAGCAGACGAAGGCCCCTGAGGAGAAGGTCCGGAAGCTCCTCGCCGAGACAAAGGGCGACATCGCCGAGGCTATTCTCAGGCTCCAGGGACCATGATCGAGGACGGGGACCGGGTCCTCCTCGTCGGGAAGGACCGGGAGTTCTATGTCCAGGCGGGGAACCGGCAGCATGCCACCGACCTCGGGACCGTGGACCTCTCGGTCCTCGTGGGGGCCGAGCCGGGGGACGTGGTCCGGACCCACCTCGGGGCCGAGTTCGTGGTGCGCATACCCCGGGCGCCCGATTTCTTCGCCCACGCCGCCCGGAGCGGAGCCCCCATGCTCCCGAAGGACATCGGCCTCGTCATCGCCCACACGGGGATGAGCAGGAAGGATGAGGTCCTCGACGCGGGCACGGGGTCGGGTATCGCGGTCATCTACTATGCAGGGATCGCGAAGAGCGTGACCACCTACGAGATCCGGTCGAACTTCTCCCGTATGGCGGCGAAGAACCTGAAGGCCGCGAAACTGGACAACGTGGAGATCATCGAGGGGGACGTGCTGAAGGCCGGAGGAAAGTACGATATCGTCCACCTCGACCTCCAGATGGGCCCGGAGCACATCGCCCATGCGCACGAGGTCCTCCGGCCGGGGGGCATCCTCGCCTGCTACTCGCCCTTCCTCGAGCAGCTCTTCCTCGTCGTCGAGGAGGCGAAGAAGCGTTTCCCCGAGGTGCATATCCGGGAATGCATCGAGCGGGAGATCGTGCGGAGCCTCAGGGGCACCCGGCCCTCGACCCGGGTCTCTCACTCGGGATATCTCACTTTCGCGAGAAAGTGAGAGGAACGTTCGCAAGAACGTGAGCCTGACTTTCGCAAGAAAGTAAGGAGAACTTCCGAAGGAAGTGAGTCTCACTTTCGCAAGAAAGTGAGCCTGACCTCTGCGAGGAAGCAGGCCTTACAGCCTTCCCAGCGCCTCCCTCCCCGTCATCCCGATCTGCACGCCCCGCGCCTGCGCCGGTCCGTTCGCGTCCTTGATGATCCCCGCGAGGAGATCCTCGATGGACTCGATGGACGGCCCCGCGGACGGGCGGACCCGCGC
>DATKMC010000080.1:0-24027 GCA_035542115.1 Methanomicrobiales archaeon
ACCGGGACCGGGCAGAGTGACCGGTGAGGTGAGCTTCACCGTGTGGTAGCCGGGGGTGGTTATCGTGCCGGTTCCCGTATAGGCGAGGGTTCCCGAAACGGGGTTTCCGATTGTTGGGTTTGCATAGACCCAGACCGCGTAAGGCGAGTTCGTCATGGCCGAGTAGAAGCTCACCGCCGCGAGTTTCCCTCCCGTCGAGGGGAAGACGTTGGCAAACCACCCGGTGGTCGCACTGCACCCGTACGAGGTCACCCAGCCGAGGGGGTCGTACTGGTACTTCGCATTATAATTCGTGGTCGGCTCCCCGGTGAACAGTGCGTTGTCCTTCCCGATCCGGGCATCGTAGTAGGAGATATAGAAGTATCCGCTCTGTCCCCAGGCTGTCCCCCAGCTGTTCTTCGCGATGAAGGCCCCGTTTCCCGGAGCCGCGGGCTTGAAGTTGCTCTTTGCGTAGTTATCGTCCCACCCGACGAGGGTGATGGCATGGTTGGACGCCGACCTGCCCGAGTAGTAGTAGGAATAGGTCTTGGGATTGTACGAGCCCGAGGTGTAGTAGAAGGCCGAATAGATCCCTGCCGTGGAGTAGATGGCGTTCTTGATATTCGTGTTGTCGGAGGAGCTTGCCCGGGCCGGGATGAACGTCACGTCCTGGACGTGTTTGACGGCTGTTCCCGGGGTGCCGCCTTCGAAGATCGGCCCGCTCCACCGGGAAAGGTATGCGGTGGACATGAACTGGTTGCCCCCGTTGCATGACCCGACGGAGAAACCGCTGTTCGCGTTCAGGTCGGATTCACTGAAGTCCAGGCTCACTGTCTGGGGGGACTTGAAATACGACTCAAGGGAACCGAAGGTCGCAAATGCCCAGCAGTCACCGCAGCCGTCCTGGTCCTTCACGGGAGTGACCCGGCCGGCCGTACGGAGATCGTACTTGGATAGCAATGCCTGCATCACCCCGGTTGCCTGCTGCGTGACAAAGGAACCCCTGGGGAGTGACTTTCCCTGGAGGTACTGGAGATCGACCGGTGGCGGGATGAACCCGAGTCTCCTTCCCTCGACGGTTGCGGCGGCAACCGTTCCAGCCGACTTCTCTGCAAGGTACGCTGAGAAGTCCGGGTTCACGTCGGCCTTCTTCAGCTGCGTGTACCCGTTCCCCGATACAGCCTGCTCCTCCGCCGCCCAGGCGACCTGGACGAGGAAGGCCGCAAGGATGAGAATTGCGAGGATGAACACCCTTCTCTCTTTCATGGACCATGAACCCCCACCGGACCGGGATGAAAGAAATTCCTTCCGGAGTGGTTACATGACGATGGAGGAATGATCTATATAAAATTTCCGGGAATCCACCATCGGAAAACGGGAGGGGTTCCCTGCCGGAGAAATGAGGGCCCGAGCCCCGTCTCTTTCCCTCAGCGGGGTATGGAGGGGATCCCGGTCGGTCAAGGAGGCACCGTGGGAGACCGGGCCTGTGGGAAATCCCGGCTTCCATTTTCTGAAAATACTCCATATGGTTAAATATTGCATGAATTACCCGGCGATGGTGAAGTTCTGTGGACAAGTTCGAGATGACCATGCAGAACATGGCGAGGATGTCCCCCCAGGAGGGGATGAGGATGCTCCAGGCCGTGAAGGGAAAATGCATCTGCGGCCAGTGCCCGACGTTTACCCCGGCCGCCGGGGCATCCGGGGAGGGGTTCTTCTGCGGGACGGGAAAGTCCTTCGGGCACATCACCACCGAGGTGAACTGCATGTGCGGGAAGTGCCCGAACAAGGCCGACCTCGGGTTGAGGTACGGCTTCTTCTGCATGAGGGGATCGGAGAAGGCCCTCCGGTACGACCAGTCTCTCACGAAGAAGTGACCGGCCGGCCGGTGGCCCACCTGTCACCCGTCCCCTCCCGGAGCCCCGGGGAGACCGCCGGGCCTCCCGGCGAGGCAAATCCCCGGCAAGAAAAGACTATATAGTCATTTTCTCCATGCTATATTGCAGTTTTCAACGACTGCACAGGCAACAACAATGGAAGACAGAAGAATGAGAGGCCCGCGCAGCTTTGGGCCCAGGGAAATGACAAAAACCATCTGTTCGGACTGTGGAAAAGAGTGCGAGGTCCCCTTCAAGCCAACCGAGGGACGGCCCGTCTACTGCCGCGAGTGCCTTCCGAAGCACCGGAAGCCGCGGTTCTAAACCCAGGAATCTTCTCAACCTTCTTTTTTTGAGCCGGTGCCATTTCCGGAGCCGGTCATCTGTCCGGGAGAGCGGAGGATCCGATCCCTCCGCAGCGAGAATCCCCCACCGCGGGCTCCCCGGATCGGGCGGAAACGGCCCTCCCGTGCTGCCCGTGAAGGCATTTATACGTTGCCCGCCAACCGGTAGCATTCATGATCCCCGGGTTCCTCGATTTCATCATCCACATCGACGCCAACCTCGGGCCCCTCGTCCTCGCCTACGGGCCCTGGATCTACCTCATCCTCTTTCTCATCATCTTCATCGAGACCGGGCTCGTCTTCATGCCCTTCCTCCCCGGTGACTCCCTCCTCTTCGTGGCGGGAACCCTCGCGGCCACGGGGATGCTCGACATCATCACCCTCCTCGTCCTCCTCTCGGTCGCCGCCATCGCCGGTGACTCCCTGAACTACTGGATCGGGAAGTCCTGCGGCCTCGAGAAGCTCCAGTGCCGGTTCCCCCGGCTCCTGAAAAAGGAGTACTTTGACACGACGGGCCGGTTCTACGAGAAGTACGGCGGGTGGACCATTTTCATCGCCCGGTTCGTCCCGTACATCCGGAGCATCGCCCCCTTCATGGCCGGGGTCGGCCGCATGAGCTACCCGAAGTTCCTCGCCTACAATGTCCTGGGGGGGATCTGCTGGGTCTTCTCCTTCACCCTCGCGGGGTACTTCTTCGGCGGCCTCCCGGTGGTGCAGGAGCACTTCAACCTCGTGGTCTGGGCCATCATCATCATCTCCCTCATCGCCGTCGCCTCCATCCTTCTGGGTGTTGTCCGGTTCGCGACCTCGAAGGACCAGTGCCCCCCGGACGGGAAGTCGGGAGACCGGTAGGGAAAGGGTATACCCGTCATCCCCGGATCGCAGGTTGCGCCGCGGAGCGGGAAAAAGGGGGCGTGGCGCGATAAAAAGGGTGGGAGGTGGCAGGCCGGACTCCCGCCCGGCCCGGGTCAGCGGATCTCGGCCCGGATCAGGGAGAGGACGGCATCCCGCCGTTCCCGGATCGCTGCCGCATCGGAGGACCTGAGGGCCTGCCCGTAGCAGTCGTAGGCCTCCCGGGGCCGGTCGAGGGCCTCGAGGGAGAGCCCCTTGTGGTACCAGGCCCGGGCATCCCCCGGCTCGAGCTTCACGACCCTCTCAAAGCAGGAGAGGGCCTGCTCGTGCCGGCCGAGCCGGGCGAGGGAGATGCCCTTCCTGAACCAGACCTTCCCCATCCCCGGCGCGAGCCGGAGGGCATAGTCATAGAATTCGATGGCCTTCCGGTCGTCCCCGAGCCGGGAGAGGGCCATGCCGCGGCCGAGCCACCCGAGGGGATCCTTCGGCTCCTTCGCGAGGCCCTGGGCAAAGATCTCGAGGGCCTCCCGGTGCTTCTTCATCATGAGGAGGTCGAAGCCCTTCCGGATCCAGGGGGCCTCGCCGCCCCTGAAGAGGTTCATCATGGTGATTACCCCGTATATTCGTCCTTTTCAGGAAGAGGTGCACCCGGGGAGCCCAAATATTTTCTCCCGCGGAAGGCCCGGACCGCGGATTTACCCTGCCCGTGTACCCTTAAGAAAAGGGCGCTCCAGGATGACGACGAGGCCCGGGATGGCGACAAGGTAGATCCAGGTGGACCAGGTAACGCCGAGGAGGGCCAGGATGAACGCGAGGGACGAGATCGCGGGAATGAGGACGGCCCTCCTGGTATTGATCAAAATGACGTTCTCAGCAAGGGATTTATCCACGAGGCGACGGTCTGTGGTCGCGTAGTTCCACGTGAGGAAGAGGGTGACCCCGATGGCAAGGAGGTTCGCATCAAAAACCACAGCGGCGAGGGGGGTGTCCGGGTAGTCCCCGGCGAGGGCCGTTGAAAAGGGGATAAGGGCCACGAAGAGGAGGGAAATGATGCTGATCCCAAGGAAGGTTTGGTCGATGGAGCGGATGTAGGAGAACTGGATGTGGTGCTCGATCCAGAAGCCCGCAAGGGTGAGGAAGGCGATCACATAGTGGAGGAGATCGGGGAAGTAGAGGGCTACAAGGGATGACGCTGTGAGGGCAGGGAAGGGCCCGGGTCCCGCGTTCTGGTAATCCATCGTGGTGACGAGGAGGGTCATCGCAAAGGCGAAGATGCCATCGGTAAGGACCTCCACCCGGCTCTTCGTGAGGCCGGTGACCGGCCCCCCGCCCTCCCTGTACATATCCGACATATGCCGGAAAATTTACTGCATTCTCACTCGGGATAAACTTTCTCCCCCCACGGTCCTGCTGCGGATGAGGATTTGCGAAACCCGGGCTGGAGGATCACAGGAAAAGATTATGAGTGATGGCCCTGACCCGGGCATACAAGGAGGAGTTGATCACATGTCCCGCGTGATACATTTTGAGATACCCTCGCAGGATCCCGAACGCCTCGCCGCCTTCTACCGGCAGCTCCTCGGGTGGGAGATCAATACCTGGGGGCCCGTCGAGTACTGGCTCGTCACGACGGGCCCGGACTCCGAGCCTGGCATCAACGGCGCCATTGCGCGCCGGGATGTCCGGGAAGGTACCCGGAACACCGTGAGCGTTGCCTCCGCCGATGCGACTCTCCGGGAGCTGGCCAGGCTGGGCGGGAAGGCGCTCACCCCGAAGATGACGGTCCCCGGCGTGGGGCGCCATGCCCTCTGCCAGGACCCCGAGGGGAATGTCTTCGGGATCATGGAGATGGACCCGACGGCGAAGTGGACGCCGGTGGAGGAGGAGATGATCAGGAAGGGGGGGAGGCTCTAGGACCCGGCCGTCCCCGTTGCCACCCGGTCCAGGGTGAAGGCCACCTCGTCCCAGGCCTTCTCGAGGAGGTGGGCATAGTAGCCGCGGTCGAAGTCCCCCGGCCCTCCCCCTCCCTCCACCTCCACGAGCCACCGGTCCGCGTCCGTCACCACGTACCCGATCTCCATGCCCGGGGCGAGGGGTGCACCGAGGGCCCGGAGGGCCGCCACGGCCGAGGCCTCCGGGGAGCGCCGGGTGCAGGTGAGCCGGCTCACCCGGCGCCGGACGACCATCTCCCGGGGATCGGCCCCGGCGAGCCCGTCGGCATAGCGCAGGTGGATCCGGCAGAGCTCCGGGCCGAGCCCCCGGAGCTCCTCCGGGCTCCCGGCCCGCTCCATGACCCCGAAGAGTTCCTCCTGCATCCGCCGGAGGTAGGCCGGCGTGTCCCCCCGCCGGGCCGCGACCCCCCGGAGCTTCATCCCCCCTCCCTCGAGCCGCCCGTAGTACCGGTTATAGGCCCCGTTCCCGTCGGCGAGGGGGAGGAAGCTGATCCACCGGCAGGTCTCGAGCTCCGTCGGGATGCCGATGCCCTCCTCCACCCGCCTCTTGAGTTCGCCGATCCCCTCGCCCTGCACCCACACACAGTCCACAATCCCGTGGAGAACGGTGAGGCCCATCCCCTCGGCGATCTCCTTCGTGGCGAGGAGGATCTCCCGGGACCGGGAGGTGATGCCCTCGTGGACCTCGATACGGCCGAACTTGGCGTTCTTATATCCCGTGTACCCGAAGCAGGTGACGAGCATCCACTTGAGGACCGAGTCCACCCCCGTGTACGACGGGGAGGCCTTCTTCAGCCGCTTCGACCGGATCCGCATGTCGAGGAGGGGGGCGAGCACGGCGGGGAGGAAACCCACCCGGCCCTGCCCGTCGGGCACCTCCGGGGAGAGGTTGTACTTCACGATGATGGCCGGGTAGAGGGAGGTGAAGTCCAGCTCATGGACATCGGTGTACACCCCTGGGTCCGGCTGGAAGATCAGCCCCCCCTTGTCGCAGGCGGCGAGCTCCGAGGCGCCCCTCGGGACCTCCGGGTCCCGCTTCCGGAAGGGGACCGCGATCCCCCTTCTCAGGGCCTCGTACACCTCGTACGAGGAGATGAGGGTTCCGGGGGTGAACCGGGAGGTGAGGTTCGGGGGGAGGCCCGAGAGCCGGGAGGCCATGAGGACGCCGGGGAGCCCCCCCTCCCGGTACACGAAGGACCGCTCGGTGTCGATGACCACCCTCCCCTCGGGGACGAGGGCCGGGTCCTTGTGGTACACGCGCCCATAGCTCCAGTAGGACTTCCCGGCGAGGGACCGGAACCGCCCGCTCCGGCTCAGGGTCTGCTCCACCCCGAGGGCCCGGGCCCGGTCCATGATCCGGCGTATCCAGATGTCGGCGCAGGGCATGAGGATCACGTCGGGGTCGAGGTCCCCGGTGAGGGAGAAGAGGTCCTCGAGGAGGACGCGCTCCGGCCCCTCGAGGAGCTCCCGCCGCCCTTCAGCCCGCACCTCGAGCCGGGGCAGGGGGCCGTCCCGGTACGGGTTCCCGAGGACCTCCAGCTCAGCCACCCGGAGGGGCACGGGGAAGTCGAGGGCGAACCGGGACTCGCCGGGGTAGCTGCAGGGGACGAGGCCCGCCCCGGCCATGGCCCGCTGGTCGAGCCGGAGGTCCACATCGTAGAGATCCGCCTCGCACCGGGTCTGCCGCTCGACCTGCTCCGCGACCTCGCGCCCGGCCGCGACCCGGTACCCGTCGAGGGGGCCGTAGATCGTGGAGAAGCGGCACTCCCCGACCTGGTAACGGTCGGCGAGGCCCTCGAGGAGCTCCCGGTGCCCGTGGGGGTCGGGGAGGTGGAGGAGGAAGGACGGCGTGGCCGGGAGGGCGAGGCTCCCCTCACCCCGGCACCCCCAGGCGACGGCCCGGCCCCGGGAGGAGGAGTCAAGGATCCACATCGCCGTCCAGCTCCTTCAGGATCTCGATGAGCACCGAGAAGAGGGCGGCCTCGAGGGGGTCGTCGAAGGCGGCGAAGCCCTCGCTCGCATGCCGCTTCGCCATCCCCGCGAGGCGCTCGGCCCGGGCCCGGTCCTCCGGCCGGAGCGCCCGCCGGGCCCGGAACCACCGGTCGGCGAGCTCCTTCACCCCCATCCTCACGCTTTCGAAGGACCGGCCCATCCGAACACCTCCAGGGTGGTCTGGGAGCCGCCCGGCGGGGGGGGCCGGCAGGACCGGGCCGCCCCACGGCCCCACCTCCCGCCATCCCCTGCCCCGTCCCCTCTCCCGCTCTCGAGGCAGAAGACCCGGTCCGCCCGCCGGGCGAGGACCCTGAGGGACGGGTCCGGCCGGGGGGCGTAGAGGACGACGAGGGCGGTCCGGGCGGCCTCCGCGAGGGCCTCCGCGACCTCGGGGAGGAGGTATCCCGGGTCCCGCAGGGAGTCCCGGGTCCGAAGGAGCCGGGGCTGTCCGGGGGGGAAAGGGGCCTTCTGGACTATGCCGGGACCGTCCGGGGGGGAGGAGGCGCAAAGCGGCTCCTCCTCGTAGAGGGAGGGGTCGTGCTCGAGGAAGAGGACGGTGTGGTGCGCCTCCCGGATGATGGTGAGAAGCTGGAAGAGGGTGAAGGCCCGGCGCACCTCGAAGTGGGCTGAGCGGCGCCGGATCCCGGAGAGGAGCCGGGAGTAGTTCCCGCAGACGTAGAGGAAGAGGAACCGGGAGAGGGCCGGCGTCCCGTTCAGCCCCCGGAGCACGAGCTCCTCAGGCGCCGTCACGACCGAGAAGGTGCCGCTCTCGAGGGTGACCGAGGGGTGCAGCTCGAACTCCATGGAGATGAGTGGTCGGGAGGGAGCCTCATAAAGGTCGGGCGCGGGAGGGGCGAAAGTGCCGGGCGGGCGCCCGGGGAAACCCGCGAATATGGCCTCTTTTTCATATCAGGGGCCACAGTATGGGTTTTCATCAGGAACGTGGTGTCCTAGGCGGGATCGCCCCGGGCAGCCTGCGCCCCGGCCGGGACGGGATCCCGGCCATACCCGTTTCCCTTTTCACCCTGCACATGGCAAGTCAAGGTATCATCGGATCGAGGGAATCCGGCCGGCGTTCAGGTGTTCCCTTGATCGGTAATCCTTTCTCATCCCGGGCGTACTGACTAGGTGAGATGGGAGAGGAGGGGGATCTCCGGGGCGTGAGCGGGGGGGAGCGGCTCACCCCGGCTATGGAGCAGTACCGGTCCTTCAAGGAGCAGTACCCCGGCGCCATCCTCCTCTTCCACATCGGGGACTTCTACGAGACCTTCGGGACAGATGCCGAGCTCGTCTCACGGGAGCTCGATATCGCCCTCACCTCCCGGTCCCGGGACCGCTCAGGGAACCGGATACCCCTCGCAGGGGTGCCCCATGACGCGGTCGATGGGTACATCGCCCGGCTCCTCGAGAAAGGGTACCGGGTGGCGGTCTGCGACCAGGTGGAGGACGCGTCCGCGGCGAAGGGGATCGTGAAGCGGGCGGTTGTCCGGGTGGTCACCCCCGGGACGGCCATGGACGCGGCCACGGTGGAGCCCCTCGGGTCGCGGTACCTGGCCGGGGTCTGGGCGGACGGGAAGACTGAGCGGGCGGGGCTCGCCTTCCTCGACACGAGCACGGGGGAGTTCTTCCTCTCCTCTGCAGGAGCAAAGGACGGCCTCGCGGACCTCAGGTCCGAGATCGTCCGGTACCGGCCCGCCGAGGCGGTGATTCCCCCTGCCCTTCCGGCCGGGGTGAAGGCGCTCCTCGAGGCCGAGGGGGTGGTCCTCACCCCCTTCAGGGAAGAAGCCTTCCACCCCGGGACGGCGGCCCGGGCCCTCCTCGGCCACTTCGGGACCGACACTCTCGCGGGCTTCGGCTGCAGCGAGTACCCGGAGGCCATGAGGGCGGCCGGGGCGGCCCTCCAGTACGCGAAGGAGACGATGAACTCCCCCCTCGCCCACGTCACCGGCCTCTCGGTCCGGGTCCCGTCGGGGACCATGCTCCTCGATGCCATCACCCTCCGGAACCTGGAGATCTTCGAGAACATCCGCACGAGGGGGAGGGAGGGTACGCTCTTCTCCACCCTCGACCTCACCATGACCGCCATGGGGAGGAGGGAGCTTCGCCGGCGGCTGGCCGCACCCCTCCTTGCCGCCGGTGCCATCGGCGCGAGGCTCGACGCGGTGCAGTTCCTCCTGGAGGACACAGGGCTCCGCCGCGAAACGAGGGCCCTCCTCGGGAGGTGCCCGGACGTGGAGCGGATCGCGGGGAGGATCGCCTACGGGAACGCCGGGCCACGGGACCTCGTCGCCCTCAGGGACCTCCTCCTCCTGGTCCCGGATATCAGGGGGCTCTTTGCGGGCGCCGGGCCGGAGGTTCCCGCAATGATACGGGGATGCCTGGACGGCCTCCAGGACCGGCACGAGGTGGCGGCCCTCATCTCCCGGGCCATGGTGGACGATCCCCCGGCCCTCGCCCGGCAGGGGAACGTGATCCGGGAAGGGTACTCACGGGACCTGGACGAGCTCCGGGACCTCTCCCGGACGACGAAGGACTGGGTCGTCGAGCTCCAGCAGAAGGAGCGGGAGCGGACGGGCATCCGGTCCCTCAGGGTCGGGTACAACAATGTCTTCGGGTACTACATCGAGGTGACGAAGGCAAACCTCCACCTCGTCCCTCCCGAGTACCGCCGGAAGCAGACGACCGCGGGGGGCGAGCGGTTCATCATCGACGAGCTCGCAGAGAAGGGCGCCCGGATCGCCTCGGCTGACGAGAAGATCCTTGCCCTCGAGGGGGAGCTCTTCGCCGCCCTCGTCCGGTCCCTCCAGGCCGAGATCCCCTGCCTCCAGGCCATGGCGGCGGGGATCGCCGGCCTGGACGTGGCCGCCGCCCTCGCCGAGGTCGCCCGGGTGAACGGGTACACCCGGCCGGTCGTCGATGGGAGCCTCAGGCTCGCCATCCGGGACGGCCGCCACCCGGTCGTCGAGCAGGCCCTCGGGGGGCGCTTCGTCCCGAACGACACCCTCATGGACGGCTCCGGGGACCAGGTCCTCATCATCACCGGTGCGAACATGGCGGGGAAGTCCACCTACATGCGGGCAGTCGCCCTCACCGCCATCCTCGCCCAGGCGGGGTCCTTCGTGCCCGCGGGCCACGCGACGGTGGGGCTCATCGACCGGGTTTTCACCCGGGTCGGGGCCTTCGACGACCTCGCGAGCGGCCAGTCCACCTTCATGGTGGAGATGCTCGAGCTCGCGAACATCCTGAATTCCATGACGGAGCGAAGCCTGGTCATCCTCGACGAGATCGGGAAGGGGACCGGGACCCTCGACGGGTACGCCATCGCGAGGGCGGTCCTCGAGTTCCTCCATGGGAAATCCGCCCCCGGGCCGCGGACCCTGTTTGCCACCCATTTCCACGAGATCGTGGGGGTGGAGGCCGAGCTGAAGCGGGTGAGGAACTACCACTTCACCGTGAAGGAGACCGGGAGCGACGTTGTCTTCCTCCGGAGGCTCGTCCCCGGCGCCACCGACCGGAGCTACGGGATCCATGTCGCCCGCCGGGCGGGCATCCCCCGGAAGGTCACCGACCGGGCGGCGGAAATCCTCGCCTCGGTCCAGAAGGGGGAGGACGGGAAGGGCGGGCGGCCGAAGCGGTACACCCAGGTGCTCTTCGTCGATTCGCCGGAGAAACAGCCGGGGGAAAACCCGGCCGTGAAGGAACTCCTGGAACTTTCGCCCGACGCAATGACGCCTCTCCAGGCCCTCGAGGCCCTTTTTGCCCTCCAGAAGCGGGCGCGGGAGGAGGAAGGTGAGGGGCATGACCGCTGAGGAAGGCACCCCAACCATCCGGCTCCTGGACCCTTCGGAGGCGATGAAGATCGCGGCCGGGGAGGTGGTGGAGCGGCCCGCCTCGGTGGTGAAGGAGCTCGTGGAGAACTCCCTCGACGCCGGGGCCGCCCGGGTCCAGGTCGAGGTCGGCACCGACCGGAGGCAGGTCACCCGGATCACCGTCACCGACGATGGGTCCGGGATGAACCGGGCCGACGCACGCCTCGCCCTGCTCCCCCATGCCACGAGCAAGATCCGGGCCCTCTCCGACCTGGAGCAGACCCTCTCCCTCGGGTTCCGGGGTGAGGCCCTCGCGAGCATCGCGGCCGTCTCGCAGGTCACCCTCGTTACCCGGTGCCGGGCCGCAGAGGGGTGTGCCACCGGGACCCGGGTCCTCGCCCGGGGCGGGGAGATCCTGGAGGTGGAGGACGCGGGGGCCCCGCCGGGCACCTCGGTGACCGTGGAGGACCTCTTCTACAACACCCCGGCCCGGCAGAAGTTCCTCAAGTCCCTCCAGACGGAGCTCGCCCAGCTCGCGGGGGCCATCGAGGCCCTTGCCATCTCCCACCCGTCGGTGGCCTTCCGGTTCGTCGTGGACGGGAGGGAACGCCTCGACACCCACCGGGGCCCCGGCCTCCTGGAGGCCGTCCGGGCGGTCTACGGGGACGAGGTGGCGGGGAACCTCATCCGCGTCTTCCTGGCCCATCCCCTCGTTGCGATTTCGGGTTTCATCTCCCCCCCCTCCCTGTCCTGGAAGACCCCTTCAAGGGTCCTCGTTTCCATTAACGGGCGGCCGGTCTTCTCGAGGCAGATCCTGCGGGCGATACGCGGGGGGTACGGGACCCTCCTCCCGTCCCATACCTTCCCCGTCGCCTTCCTCGACCTCCGGATCAATCCCGCGAGGGTGGACGTGAACGTGCACCCCACGAAGCGGGTTGTCCGGGTCGGGGGTGAGCAGGAGATCCTGGCCGTCATCGGTGAGGCCGTGCGCGGGAGCCTTGCCGGAAAGGACCTCATGCCGTCGGTTGCGGGGAAGGAAGGGGCCCGGGCCGCCCGGGCCGGGATCCCCCTGCCCGCCCCCGTGATACCGGCCCCCGATCCCGCCATCCCCGGCGGGAGCCCCGTGGCCCGGGAATCCTCTCCTGCAGGCGCACGCCTTACGGATATGCGCCTCCGGCAGACAGAGCTCCCGACCGGGGTTGAGGGTGAGGAGAGCCGGGTCCCCGAGCTGGAGGTGCTCGGCCAGGTCGCGGGCACCTACATCCTTGCCCGGACGCCGGCAGACGACCTCGTCCTCGTCGACCAGCACGCCGCCCACGAGCGGGTGCTCTACGACCAGGTCACCGGGCGGAGGGATGCGCGCCCGGTGTCGCAGGAGCTCCTCGTCCCCGTCCTTCTCAGGGAGTCGCCGAGGGAGGCCGCGGTCCTCAGGGAGCTTGCCCCCCTGCTCGCGGAACGGGGCTTCCTCGTGGAGGAGTTCGGGAGGGACACCTTCCTCGTTCGGGCGATCCCCTCGGTCCTCGGGAGGCCCGAGGATGCCACAGGGGTCCAGGACCTCCTCGGCGACATCATCTCCGGCGAGGTCGAAACTCCCGCGGAGGCGCGGGAGCTCATCAGCCGGTCCATCGCCTGCAAGGGGGCCGTCAAGGCCGGCATCGTCATGACGAGGGAACAGTGCGAGCGGCTCCTCGCCCAGCTCCGGCGGACGAAGAGCCCCTGGACCTGCCCCCATGGGCGTCCTACCATGGTCTCCTTCTCCCGGACAGCCCTCGACGCCCTTTTTAAAAGGATGTGAGCGGGCCGGTCACCATCCTGGGAAATGCCCTCCGGATACGGCCCTCCCCCAAGGGAGCTGTGATATATGAAACCATCCCGGTACTCTTCTGAGATGAACCGCACTGCCCTCCCTGCCGTCCTCGTCCCCTGCCTCCTCCTGCCGGCCATGGTGGCAGGGGGGTTCGGCGCCCCGGCGGCCGGGGGCCTTTTACCGGGTGTATCCGCAAGGGATACATCCTGGTCTGCCGGTCAGCCCTCCCTCTTCCCGAACGTCTCCTTCCCCACGCACACCATGGCTGCGCAGGACTGGTACGAACAGGGATTCGCCCTCACGAGCGAGGAGCGGTATGCCGAGGCGGTCACAGCCTACGAACAGGCCATCGCCGCCGACCATGCCCTCCTGAATGCCTGGTACTACCTCGGAGACGCTTTCTTCCGGCTGGGCAGGTACCAGGAGGCCCTCCTCGCCTTCGGGAACGCGACGGCCATCGACCCGGACTTCGTGGACGCGTACTTCTACGAAAGCCTCGTGTACAGGCAGCTTGGCCTCCCGCGGGAGGAAAAGGCGGCCTTAGGGCAGGGCCTGGATGCCGCTGACAGGAAGAAGGCAAAGGAGGAGACCAGGTCTCCCGGGGGGTCTGGCGGGCAGGTTTCCGGACCGGTTTCATACGGAGCAGCAATCCTCGGGGCAGGGGCGGCCTGCGCCCTCCGGTTCCTGAGGCAACGGGAAAAAAGATGAACCCCTGCCGTGCCGGGCAGCTCAGCTGACGTGGAGGGTCAGCTGGTTTTCCCTGGTGATTCCACCACCGGTGGAGGTCAGGACCCCGTTCACGGTGGCGCCGGGGAACAGGGAATCGGGGACCGTGAGGGTATACTCGAAGGTCTTCGGATAGGGAGGTTCCTGGGTGCCCAGGTCGTACATGTTACTCAGAAAGAACAGAACGCTCGCCGTCAGCTTCATGCTGACCGGTTCTGCAAAGCAGTTCCGGGCCTCGATGGTCATCCGGTAGTTGACCGTCTGCCCCCGGGCGGCAGTGGCCTCAACGGGCGATACCGTCACGGTGAAATCCGGCTCCCCGGCCGGTACACAGGTTACCGCAGGGGTCGTGCCTGTTATGGCAGGGAGCAGCGTCTCCCCTGGGAGCGGCGTTCTTTCCGGCGTGGCCGTCCCGGGCACCCTGAGGGTGGCAGTCGGGGTGACCGCAGATCCGATCGGGTGAGAGACGGCCGGCTGCCGCCCGGTGAGGAGGCCAGGGAGGATGGCGGCTGCGACCAGGACCACGGCGACGATGGCGATCCCGATCATGATTCGGTTCTTCCAATCGGGCGGGACACCCGGCCGGGCCTCAGGCTGGGGCTGCTGCGGGGCCGCGGGCTGTTCGGGGGAAAGCTTCCCATCCCCTGGATCTGGTTCCATGGTACGAGGTATTCCGGTGAGGGGAAATAATAGGTTCTGCCAGCCGGCCCGCCTCACTCCCCGGGCCCGCTCCCGCCGGACCGGGCGCCCCCTCCGCCATCACAGGTCTCGAGAGCGCTTCCCGATGCCCGGGCGTTCTTCACGCCATACAGGAAGTAGATGCAGAGCCCGAGGGCGAGCCAGATGACGAACCGCAGGTGGGTGATGGTAGGGAGAGCGACGATGAGGCCCAGGCAGGTGAGGATGCAGAGGGCGGGGACCCAGGGGACGAGGGGGGTGCGGAAGGGCCGCTCCAGGTCCGGGCGTGTCCGCCGGAGGACGAGGACCCCTGCGGAAACGATGATAAAGGCGGCGAGGGTCCCGATGTTCACGAGCTCCGCAACCGAGGTGAGGGGGAGGAGGGAGGCGATGGCGGCGGTGGCGCCCCCCACGAGAAGGGTCACCCTCACCGGCGTCCTGAGGACAGGGTGGACGGTCCCGAAGCTGCAGGGGAGGAGCCCGTCCCTCGCCATGGCAAAGAAGATGCGGGTCTGGCCGTAGAGGAGGACGAGGATCACCGAGGTGATCCCGCAGATGGCCCCCACCGAGACGAGGGCAGACCCCCAGGTTATCCCGATCCGGGTAAGGGCATAAGCGACCGGGGCACTCGTTTCCTTGAACTCGAGGTACGGGACCATACCCGTGAGGATGGCCGAGACGACGATGTAGAGGGCGGTGCAGATGATGAGGGACCCGATGATCCCGATGGGGAGGCTCCTCTGCGGGTCCCGTACCTCCTCGGCCGCGGTGGAGACGGCGTCGAAGCCGATGTAGGCGAAGAAGACGATAGCCGCTCCGGTGACGACACCGCCCCACCCGTAGGGGAGGAAGGGGGTCCAGTTCACCGGGTTCACGTGGCTCACCCCGAGGTAGATGAAGAGGGCGATCACCAAGAGCTTCACGAGGACGATGGCGATGTTCACCGTGGCGCTCTCCCGCACCCCGAGGATGAGGAGGCCGGTGATGATCCCGATGATGAGGATGGCGGGGAGGTTCACGATGCCGCCCGGGACACCTGGCGGGTTCGCGAAGGCGGCTGGAAAGCTGATCCCGGCACCCGCGAGGAGGTTCACCATGTACCCCGACCAGCCTATGGCCACGGCGGCGATGGAGACCGAGTACTCGAGGATGAGATCCCAGCCGATGATCCAGGCCCAGATCTCCCCGAGGGAGGCATACCCGTACGTGTACGCGCTCCCGGCGATGGGGACTATGGTGGCGAACTCGGCGTAGCAGAGAGCGGCGAAGACGCATGCCGTCCCCGCGATGGCGAAGGAGACGAGGAGGGCCGGCCCCGAGTAGTACGCGGCGGCGACCCCGGTGACCACGAAGATCCCGGTACCGACGATGGCCCCGACCCCGAGCATGATGAGCTCGAAGGGCCCGAGGACCTTCTTTAAGGCGTGCTCCCCCTTTGACTGCTCCACGAGGTCGGCGATGGACCGGGTCCGGAAAATGGAATGGCCCGGTGAAAGGGAAGGGGGAAGGAATCTTCGCATGGCCTGGGATACCACCGTGAACCTGGAACCAGGGCCGGCGGGGATTCCCGGGCCCTGAACGGGCTGGCAGTCTTCCCTGTTCCGGGAAAGGCTTGCTCCCGGCATTCTCTCCGGATGGCGGATATACGTATCGGTGTCCTCCGGGACAGGCCGTGCCCCCCGGAGGAACTCCGGTGCCGGCAGGGAAATTTTTATATCATGTCAGTGTGAGGCTCTCACAAGGGGCCTCCCAGGAGCCCCTCTCCCCCCACGGATGTGACTTTCGATGAAGAGAAGTGTGTTCCCCCACCGCAGGCTCCTCCTCCTGGCTGCCTGCGCATGTGTCCTCCTCCTCCTCGTTCCCCCTGTCCTTGCTGCCGACTGCCCATCGGGGTGTTCCTGCCTTTCCCCGGAGGATGCCAAGAAGCTCGGGTACGATACCTGTTCCGGGAAGCAGGTGATCTGCTCCTATGACAGCGCTCAACGCCCGATGTACTGCTACCAGAAGCCCGCGAGCCTCGTGGCCCCCGCCCTGACGCTGGTGGCCATCACCGCCACCGTGCCACCGGCCCAGTGCCCGGAGGGTTGCGAGTGCCTCACCGACGAGCAGGCAGCGAAGGAGATCGGGAACTTCGAGCACTGTTCGGCGACACCCTGCGCGAAGGTCGTGACCGGGTCCTCATCCATCGTCTCGTACTGCTCGAGGCCCGTCCCGACCCAGTACCCGGCATGCCCGTCTGGCTGCGAGTGCATGAACGAAGTCCAGGCCATGGCACGGTTCGGGACCTATGAACGCTGCTCGGACTCCCAGTGTGCCGCGACGACAGCCGCCACGTCCAATTACCCCCCCTACTGCTATCGCCAGAGCGTGACCCCCATGCCAGTCTGCACGGCACCCTGCGAGTGCATGACCGAAGCGACGGCAAAGGCGAAGTTCGGTGAGAATGGCTACAGCCGGTGCTCGGCCGCCTCCTGCGGGAGCGAGAGCATGACCAGCGCGGCGGTGGTCGTATCGAAGTACTGCTTCCAGCAGGCGGTCACGGTGCTCCCCGCGACGCAGTGCCCGTCAGGGTGCGCCTGCATGAGCGAGGCTGATGCCAAGCTGAAAGGCTATCCCTCCTGCCGCGGCGAGCGCACTTCCTGCGGGTATGACGCGACCCAGACCCCTCTCTACTGCTTCGAGGTGGTGCCTTCTGCTACGTGCAGTTATGATTACCAGGGCAACACCTGCTCAGGGATCTGCCAGCAGGGGTACAGCTGCAGCATCATCGCCCGGGAGAAGGACGCCACCGGCGCCGTGAAGTACGCGGTCTGCGGGTGTCAGCCCCCTGATACCGGGTGCTCGTACAACGCAAACCTGAACGCCTGCACCGGCATGTGCAAGGAAGGTACCTGCGCCGTGACGGGGAAGACGAAGGATGCGAACGGCGCCGAACAGCCCATCTGCGGGTGCCACACCGAATCCTGCACCTTCGATTACGCTAAGGACACTTGCACGGGTTCCTGTCCAGCGGGGAGCGGGATCTGCCAGCTGAACACCATCTACCGCGACGCGGCGGGAAAGACCATCTACGGCGAGTGCCACTGCAAGGAGAAACCGGAGGAGACTCCCGCCACCGTGACCGTCACGAAGACTCAGCCGGTCCCATCGACCTGCACCTGCACCGCCGGAACCTGCACAGGGAACTGCCCTGACGGCCAGGTGTGCCGGATGACGGCGACCGCCACCGATAACCTCGGGAAGATCTCCTGCACCGAGTGCGCCTGCAAGGAGACCTGCACCCTCAACGCCGACAACGAGTGCACCGGATCCTGTCCTGATGGAACTCCCTGTACAAAGATCGCGAGCAGGGACGCGGCAACGGGCGTAGAAAAGGCGGGCTGCGCCTGCGGCGGTACCGCCGGAGCCCCTGCCACGACGGGGGCGGGGACGGCCCAGGCCCCGGATGTCATCTCGGCCATCGCGAACTTCTTCAGGTCCCTCTTCGGGATGAAGTGAGGGAGTCCGTCTCCCCGTTCCCTCTTTTTTGGGTGATGTTACCGGCGGGATTCCGCGAGGTCCCGGAAGGCGAGGGCGTCCTCCCACATGGAGAGGTTGTTGAAGAGGCAGAACACCTCTCCTTCGGCCACCCATCCTGCAACCCGATCCCTGAGGAGGAGGAGGTCGCCTTTTGTGTACCGGTATGCATACATGCGGTTCCCTGGCGGGTGGCCGTGGAGCCGCAGGTAGTACGGAGGGCCGGACACCGGCTCGTCCCCGAATGGATCGACGCAGTGGATCAGGTTGGCCCTCCGGCAGAGGACCGCGAGCCTCTCCCGGTTCCAGGGTGCCCGGAGCTCAAGGGCGATCCGGGAACCCCCGCGGTCGATTCCCGACAGGAACACCCGGAGGTTTTCCTCGTGTTCCGGGGTCTGGACAAAGGATGGAGGCGCCTGGAGGAGGACCAGGGGCGCCCCGAGGACGGCTGCAGCCTCCCGGGTCTCTTCCCAGGCCCTGAAGACCGGTTCAGTCGGCCGGAAATGGCCGAGCAGGGGCATCTCGTCCACCGGGGGAAGGGAGCCGGCCTTCCGGTACGTCGGAGACCCGGCAGGATGCGTGATCCCCTGCCATGCCTTCACGGTGAAGACGAAGTCCTCAGGCACGGCGTCCCTCCACCGCCGGAGGATCTCCCGGCCCGGGATCCGGTAGAAGGTTTTCTGGATCTCAACCACCCTGAGCTCCGCTGCATAACGGGAGATCCCTACAGGGAAACCGCAGCACCCGATGCGGAGCATGGATGATCTGATACAGGATCGGGATTGGGGAATAAAAGAGGCACGCCCCGGCTGGGATTCGAACCCAGGTCAAAAGCTCCGGAGGCTTCTAGGATGTCCACTACCCTACCGGGGCAATACGTGAGTATGTCCACTACCCAGGCAAAGACAGGAGGGGAGCGGGCATACCATATCAACTCGTCCCCTATTGGTTTAAAATCTTTGGAAAAGCACCGGCTCTCCGGGGCAATCACCGAGGATGATGCCCGGCTCATTCAGGCCTATACCGGAGAGAGGAGGGCCCGGCGAGCCCTCACCCGGGGACGGGTGAACAAGATCCTCTTTCAGCTCCTCCTCTGGAGGAGGTTCGTTCCCCCCTTCCGGGAGAACACCATCCGGGATCTCTACAAGGGCCTCGAGGCCCTCCGTTCCCACAGGCAGGAGGACGGGAGCCCCTTCTCCAAGAACACCCACCATGATACCGTCACTATCTTCAAGCCATTCTACCAGTGGATGATCGATGAGGGGATCTCCTCCATCCCCGAGAAGAAGCTCAGGGAGATCCGGACTCCCCCGGCGGATACCATGACAAAGACCGCCGCCGGGCTCCTCACCAAGGAGGAGGTGGAGGCCATGATGAATGCCTGCCAGAACTCCCGGGACCGGGCCATGATCGCCCTCCTCGCCGAGGGGGGCCTCCGGATCGGGGAGGCGGCCGGCCTCACCTGGGGAGACTTCAAGTTTGATGATAACGGGGCGGTGGTGAACGTGAACGCCAAGACCGAGAAGCGCCGGTGGGTCCGGTTTGTCGCGGCGGTCTCCTACATCGCGGCATGGCGCGCCGATTATCCCGGCATCCCGGAGAACTCCCACCCGGTCTTTGTCTCCCAACGGGGAGGGAGGATCACCTATGAGGCCATCTACCGGCAGATCCGGCGCATCGCCCAGGCTGCTGGCGTGGAGAAGAAGGGGACTCCCCATATCTTCCGGCATACCGCCATCACGAACCTGATCCGGGCCGGGGTCCAGGAGAGCGTGATCAAGAAGATGATGTGGGGATCCCTCTCCTCTGGGATGCTTGCGTCCTACCTCCACATGACCGGCGAGGACATCGACCGGGCCATCCTGGAGGCCAATGGCCTTGCCCCCAGGGAGAAGAAGAGGACGACTCCCACCATGGAGCCCCGGGAATGCGCCCGGTGCCATGCCATCAACGGCCCCACCATGAACTACTGCGGAACCTGCGGGCAGCCGCTCACCACGGAGGCCGCCCGGACACAGGAGGATCTCATCAAGTTCATCGACGAGCACCCGGAGCTCTACAGCATCCTCAAGAAGATGGCAAAATGAGGTCCGGCATGGGTAACCCCTCCTCATGCCCGTTCCGGAAGCAGCGGCTGGGCAACCCTGACAGCTCCACCCGGCACGGATATTTCCTCTGATATTCATACCGAAAGACAGGATAATCGAAAAATGCTGATGCATCCATCGGCACAGTGCCTGCCATGGGAAATTTTAAAAAGACATCCGCCTTTTCAATTTGTGGTCAAGCATGCAATATGCGCCAAGGATTGGAAAATTAATCTCCACGCAATTATTTTTGTCGAGCATTTCGGGATTTCATCCAATCCTGATTTTGAATATACCAATCTATTGTTAATCTCAAGCCCTCCTCAAAACGAGTTGTTGGTTGCCATTTTAATTGTGTTTTTATCTTTGTGGCATCGATAGCATATCTTCGATCGTGTCCAGGTCTGTCATTGACATGCCTGATTAAATCAGTATTTACTTTGGAATCATGGGTAATTTCCCGAATAATTGATAGAATAAGATTAACGAGGTCGATATTGCTCCATTCGTTGTTCCCGCCGATATTGTAAATTTCACCAACTGTTCCTTTTTCCAAAATGCAATCTATTGCAGAACAGTGGTCATTTACATATAACCAATCCCTGATCTGCTTACCATCTCCATAAATCGGGATGGGTTGGTGATCAAGGGCTTTTTGGATGACGACCGGAATTAATTTTTCTGGATACTGGTATGGTCCGTAATTATTTGAACAACGACTTATCAGACCTGGAAAATGATATGTGTTGCAATAGGCTTGTACAAATAAATCTGCTGATGCTTTTGAAGCTGAGTACGGATTATTCGGATGAAGTGGTGTATCTTCAGTAAATCTTTTTTCACTATGAAGAGATCCATATACCTCATCGGTTGATATCTGGACAAACCTGAATTTATCTGGCCATTTGTCATGTTTCAATAAATTCTGCTTTGCACAGTCAATAAGATTGAATGTTCCTAATATATTAGATTTGATAAAGATCTGGGCACCCTGGATGGAACGATCAACATGAGACTCAGCTGCAAAATTGATTATACTGTGGATATCGTTTTCTCTGAAAATCGAATCAATGAATGTCTTATCTGCAATGTCTCCCTTTAGGAATCGAAGTCTGCATTTTTTATCCGGTTTTAAGCGGTTGAAATTGTTAATATCTCCTGAATAGGTCAGTTTATCGACACCGAGAATCTCCCGGTTATCGTATTTATTCAAGTAATAATAACCAAAATTTGTGCCAATGAATCCTGCAATTCCTGTGACTAAAAGAACCATAGAACAACTCATTGGTCAGCTTTTACCTGATGCGAGTGTCATAAGATATTTTCCATAATCGGTATTTTGCAGTCCACGGGCAAGGAAACGTAATTGTTTGGCATCAATGTATCCAAAGTTAAAAGCAATCTCTTCAATACATGCGATGTACAATCCCTGACGGTTCTGGATCGTTGCGATAAAATGAGCCGCTTCCAAGAGTGAGTCATGCGTTCCGGAGTCAAACCACGCCATCCCCCTCCCAAAAAGCTTGACATTGAGATTCTTCTTTTTCAGATACATTTGATTTAATTCGCTTATTTCAAGTTCGCCACGGGCAGAAGGGTTCAATTGCTTGGCCATCGAGATGACATTGTTATCGTAGAAATATAAACCAGGAACAACAAAATTTGATTTTGGTTTTTTTGGTTTTTCTTCTATGGAAATCACATTTCCATCCTTATCGAATTCAATAACGCCGAAAGGTTTGGGATTTTTAGCATAAATTCCGAAAATTGTGGCTCCTTTCTGATCCGTGACGGTGTCACGAAGTATTTTTGAGAGAGTCTGGCCATAAAAAATGTTATCACCAAGAATAAGCGCTACACTGTCTTCTCCAATAAATTTTTCACCGATAAGAAATGCTTCAGGAAGTCCATTTGGACGGTCTTGTGTGGCATATTGAAAAGAGAGACCAATTTGTGTCCCATCCGCCAATAATTCACGATATCTTGGAATATCCTGATGAGTTGAGATGATCAGGATCTCCCTGATGCCCGCAAGCATGAGAACGGAGAGAGGATAATAAATTAATGGTTTATCGTACACGGGAAGAAGATGTTTGGATATAACTTTTGTCAAAGGATATAATCGTGTCCCGGACCCTCCTGCGAGAATTATTCCTTTCATGGTAAAGCCAGGGCTTATTATGGTTTTTGATTCTTTGACGTTTTTAGTACCTGTGTTAGGATAAGAGATAAATAATTGTAATCGAACCTCCAGAGGACAATCCTAATTATTTGATTGCTTAACAAGGTCAGTATATAGCGATTCAATTTTCTTTACATGTTCACCAATCTGGGCACGCATGTCCGTTATGCTATTATATGCTTTATTGCCTAGATCTTTTCTCAAATCGGAATTTTGATATAATTTACAGATTATGGATTTGAGACCGGAAAGATCATTCCGATCGATAAGAATTATCGAATTATCCGGAAACAGCTCTTGAGCAGGGTTCCAGTTACACTGATCAAATGTTTTAGAATAGTCGTCTGTAAATGATATTATTGGAAGGTGTTGTATTGCAGCATCAAAGAGCGTGACCCCTCCCCCAGAAGGATACGTATCCAGATAAATATCCGCTATTGAAAGATAATCTTCATACCGAGAAGACCACCCAAAAATATGGATTCGCTTTTTAACATCTTCTGATGGTATATCATCCAGAAAGGGAATCTGATGAGGTAATGGCCCGACGATAATATAATGAAGATTTGGCAACTCGGTCATAGCCTCAATAATTATAGTTAACAATGATTCATCCTGAAACTTAGGGTATCTTCCCGTTGAAATCATGACTGTTGCATCATTCAGTAATCCAAAATCCATTTTTGATAATTTTTTGCTTGTTTTTTCTTCAGGCAGGTACGTTATTCCTGAGTTTATACAGGGAACAGGGCAATCGAGTATGATGTGATTATTCCAGCTTATGCCAAAGTCAAAGGACGGGGGGATAAATTGCGCAGGAGGACCGAAGACAAAGCCGACACGAACAGGGGCTGGTTTTAATGCACCAATGAAGAAATGCTCAAAATGTGCAAGTGCTGCCAGTGTTACGAGGATGTGTGGTCTGAGAGCATGCATTTGTTTTGCGATAGACATCAGTTGAGAAAAACCAAACCTGAATGGCGGGGCATAGTGGATCTGACATTTTGTCGCTTTAAACTGGTTGATAAATACACGTCCAGAACTTCCGAATAATCGTATCCAACTTTCTGTTGTGAAAACATGAATCTCAAAACGCGAAGTATCATGATATTGTATAATATTGAGGAGAATTTTGGTCAGGATCGATGAGGAGTCAATGATTCCGTGAACCAGGTATACGATGCGGATCTTTTCATCTTTTTTCAATGTGGTTCCCGATGGCGAATCGAACTGGAAACCTGATAATTGCTTTTCGATTAAATCCAACAAGGGAAAATCATATTCATATTTATCAATGGAAAAATAGTTGAGATAGCCACGCTGCCACAGGTTGAAATATTTCATCGCATTGTTGTAATCTTTCTGGTAAAGCGCGTTGATTCCCAGTTGTTTATAGCATGCGCGTATTTTTTCAATCTCCTGTCGTTTTCCAAGATATTTCAGGTAGGTTTGAAAAATCTTTTTATCAAATCCTGATTGTATCCATGCTCTTTCTGCACATGTATATCCCCGGTCATTAAGACGGGGATCATTTGATTCAAATAATATCGTTGCCAGTTCATGATTTATTGTTTTACGATCCTCATAGTCAGCTTGGATGAGGATTTCAGTGATATCACTATCACTGATCGTGGCTCCATCCTTAATTTTTTTGAAGAGATCTTTCCAATCCTTCATGGATTTATCCTTATATGTTCAGGGAATTATCACAAGGTTTTTTTCTTTGCTTTTGAGAAATCTGCGTGCATCAGGACCGCAGTTTGCTATTAGATCAAGAATTGTTACATCTCCAATAAAATCTCCCCATGGCTGGGGATATGGATCATACGCATATGATTTGTACTCCAGACTGATATGATTTTCCCGGAACAAATTTTTGTCGAGGTAACAATCAGCATTCGGACCGGATAGGTATACCGTAGCCCCAACTTTTTTCATGATATCAATTATCCTCTCGGTTTTGGTTCCCTGGGGAGAATATGTCCAGGAGACTTCAAATTGAGTTTTAATGTTAAGATAATCAGAAATATCGCGAATCACTTTCCGGTTTAATTCGCTGATCAATTTGATTTTTATCCTTTCAAGAGATTTCAAAAAATAGATGGCGTCAGAAAAAAAAGGGGTTTTTTTATAGGATTCTGTAAACTGGTTAATCTGAGTCGATATCCAATCCTGTGTATAATCAATCGATATATGCTTGATCAATTGTTTCGAATGCTCCTGCCT
>DATKMC010000081.1:0-4270 GCA_035542115.1 Methanomicrobiales archaeon
GGATGGAGAAAGGCCTCCTTATGAGGCCTTTTTCCCTGTATTGTGCTTCCTAGTTATGTAGCCGGCGATCCGGTTCCTGACCTTTTTACTCCCGATGACCGCGTTTTCGCCGACCCCCTGCTTGTTCTCGTTGAAGTCCCGGCCGTACCTCTCCGGCTGCTGATCAATGAGCTCCTCGCCCAGCCTTTTGATGTAGGATGGCTTGATTCCCATTCGTACCTTCCCTGTGGCATATCTGTGCGACCCGGGACTTTAAGAAGATTTGCGATGCCGGGGCCTCCCGGGCCGGCGGGGTATCGAAACTATTTATGGCCGGCTGCCGATTTTTTCCCATGGAAGCGCCGGAACGGCCCCCGGGCGACCGGAAGGCCGTCCTCCTCCGGACGGGACCGGACCCGAAGGGATTCCTCTTCCGGTACCTCCTCGCCCTCACCCCCCTCGTCCTCTTCGGGGTCTCGGTCATCGCCACGGCGATGATGCGGGGGTTCCTCACCGGGAGCTTCTCCTCCGCCATGAACAGCCCGTTGAGGGGCCTCCTGGCGGGGATGGAGGACCTCATGGAGATGACGGTGCTCCTCACCGCACCGGTCGGGGTGTACTTCACCTTCGTGCTCATCGGGTTGCGGGTACGATCCACGGAGATGTGGACCGGCTCGGCCCTGGCCCTGGGCCTGAGTGCCCTCGGGGGTTTTCTCCTCTTCACCCTGTCCCCCGACAGGAGCGTAAGCCCGTCCCTCGATCTCCTCTACTGGATCGCGTACCTGGCCGGGCCGGCGAGCCTCGTCGCCGTCATCCTCGTCCTGGGATTCACCGAGCAGTACAGGCGCAGCATCACCTATACCATCGGCAGGGAAGGATTGATCCTGGGCGGAGGGATCTGGAAGCGCCGGGAGCACCTCCTCCCCTGGCACCAGATCGGGAGCCTCGTCCTGGAGCAGGGCCCCCTGGAGAAACGGCTCGGCACCGGGACCATCGTCCCCCTGGTGACGGGGGGACCCGGCTCAACGGGCAGGAAGGCCGGAAGGGAGCCCTCCCGCTCGCCTCTCGAATGCCTCTCAGGCATCAGGGAGCCGGACCTGGTCATGGAATTCCTCCAGGAACTTATCTCGCGCCCTGCGAACGGGGACTCCTGATCTCACGGCCGGTGAGGTTGGGCAACCCCGTATACGGGGCCGGTGGAGTACTTTATATACGACATAATGTACATTAAATATTACATCGGATGCGGATCGCGCCGCCCCCGAAGGTTCCAAGGTGTGCCCTTCATGCCAGGATTCATGTTGAGAGGCGTCGCCCTCTCCCTCGTCGTCTGCACAGTCGCCCTCCTCGCGGCGCCCGCGCTCGCTGCCGGCCCTGCCAGTGGCCGGGCCGTTTCCGGCATCCTGCAGCGATCCCCCGTGCCGGGCGGGCTCGCGGGGAAGGGGCGGCATCTCCTCACCTCCCTCCAGATCCTGTCTTTCCCCGTTGCAGGCCCTCTCGCGGCCCTCACCTGGGCGGGCAGGGCCGTCTACCGCGCTCTCCATCCGGCAGCTCTCCATCAGGCCTCAGGCGGGAGATCTGCCGCTTTTCATGGGCATTTTCCGAGCAGGTATGGCATCCGGTCCATGTACAGGCCGTCCTTCCCGGCGACCTCCGGTTTCAGGGGCAGGGGAGGGATCGGGGAGATCGGTGCCGCAGAGAACCTCACCGCCTACATCGGTGGGAAGGGGTATGACGTCACCGACCTGGAGGCCGCCCTCTTGGAGGCCCGCACAGCCCTCGCAGCGTCAAACACCACCGCGTACCGGGCTGCGATGATGACCTTCAGGAAGGATATCGGTACAAAGGTTACGGCGGGGACCATCCCCCGCATGGTGATCGGGGAGTACCTGAGGACCCTGTCTTCCGCCAACCACGTACCGGGAGGACGGCAGACGGCAGGCAAGGTATGGGGCTTCCCGCCCCGCTGGTCCGGTCATCAGGCCAACCAGAGTTCCCCTTCTTCCGGTTCCTGAACACTCCGGCACCCGTGCAGGTGTCAGGATCTGGATCCTCTTTTCATGATCTCAGCGGGAATGGATCCCGTTGCTCCTGGCGATCTTCCGCTTCACCTTCTCCCATGACGGCGTGGTGAGGAAGCTCTCCTCCATGTACCCGATCATCTTCACGAACTTCTTCATCGGGATGGCCATGGTGAGGACATCCACTGGCACGCAAGGACGGGCCGAGGGGTCGAAGAGCCCGAGAACGGCCCTCGGGTTTTCCTTTTGCTGCTCGAGCCACGGGTAGTAGATGATGGAACCGCACCCTGCCCCGAAGGGGCAGGTGACCCCGGCCTCGGGATCGGCCTGGTCGAAGTTCGCGAGGGTGAAGAGCCCCGAGAGGACCTCAGGCCTCGCAAAGAAGATGACCACCTCGGGTACATCCTGTCCCGTGAGCTGGTCCCACCGCCGGAAGGTATAGCACTTTCCCCCGGCGGGAATGTGCAGGGCATGCCCGCTCATGGCATCCACGATCTCGGGGAACTGCTTGTACCGCTCCCCCTCCACCACTCCGTTTTTCCCGGAGGAGAGGAAATAGCGGAACTCCGGTGCCCGATCCCGTGAGTAGCCGAGGTAGAACTTCCCCCCGGCGCAGGAGAGGGACTCGCCGTCGAGGGACAGGGGGGTTCCCTTCCGCACCCTCGTGAGATCGCAGACGAGGCACCGCCACCCCTTCGGGGCCGGGGCCTTTGCCACCCCTTCCTGCTGCGGGCCGATGCCGAAAGCGACGGGGAGCTCGGAGCCGGGGAAGTACCGTTCCCAGAGCCCGGTGAACCTGTCACGGAGTAGGATATCCATGGAAGGTCATTCCTTCACGGCAAGGATAAAGGTATTACCGGTCCGGGAAATACGGGCACGCCGGCGATGGGGATGACGGCTCATGGGTGGTGCGGAGAGCGGTCCTCCTCCTGGCTCCCCCGGAGCCGGCCGCTTATAGAGATGATGGTCCGGGCGACGTGGACCGGTTCCTCGCCGAAGAGCCGGACGAGCCCCTCCTTTCCCGGGGCGCCCCGGTCATAGACGGCGTCCGGCACCCCGTCCCGGCAGCAGAAAGCAACCCCCCAGTCCATGGTGGAGACCCCCGGCGGTTCCTTCGTCCGGTCGAAGCTGCAGGTCTCGAGGAGGAGATCTTCGATGACCGCGAGGATGGCAGGGGAGAACCGGATGACCGCCGCGCTCCGGATGCCGGGGTCGGTCCGCATCGCCGTAATTACGATCCGGGCGACCTCGACCCCGGCCCCGAAGGCGATGTCCCCCGGGATGTGGACACCCCCTCCCTTCTTCACGATCCTTTCCCGGATCGTCGCGACATCCCCCGGGCCCCGGGCACCCACGAGGGCGTACCCGATCTCCGCTCCCGCTGAAGGGATGAGGGCCGGTGACATCTCCCCTGCGAGGAGCCGGACCGCGGCCCCAAGCCTATCCTTCACCTCCTCCTCCATTCTCCCCATGCGCCTCCTCCTTCCCTGCCTGGTACGGATCATGGGACCATGATAAGAAAAAGGGAGCGTTGGGGGTGGGAAAGCAGCTGGGATAAGGGGCAGGCATATGGGGGATGAGGCCGGATAGATCAACATGGATGCCAGGATGCTGGATGTGACCATGGGGATCGGAAGCCTCGCGGTCTTCATCGTCGCGCTCATCGCCCTCCCGAAGCTCGTTCCCGCCAGCCTGAAGGGGGTTGCCTATATCATCGCCATCGTGATCTACATCGCCCTCATGACCGGGACAGGGATCCTCATCGGGGAGAAGATTGCGTAACCGGTTCCTTTCCCTCTTCCTTCCCTTCCGCCTTCTCCTCCTTTCCCTTTTCTCCGCCGTCCTCCCCTTCCTTCTCCCTGGGCTTTCCCTTCTCCCGCCTCTTTTTTATCCTGTAGTAGGTGAGCGGGTGGTTCACCCGTTCGCAGGTGCTGTCCCGGTTCACGCAGAACCCTGTTGTCCGCAGGGTCGCGCAGGAGGGCGCGGTATACTCGGTCCCCCCGCGGCCGAAGATATGCTCCACCTGGTACCGGGTCTTCTCGGGGTCGAAGTCCGGCGCCCGGGCGAAGATCTCCATGACCTGGACGGGGTTCATGCCGATGTTATGGAGGAAGGCGACGATGGCGAACCGCCCGGCATGGGGGAGGTTCGTCCCGGCGGTGATGGCCCCGGTGAGGGCCTGGAGGCAGGGGGGGAAAGCCCCCTCCTCCACCTCACCGAAGTCGCGCATCACCGTCGCCTGGAAGGAGGCGGAGATGTCGGCAAGGAGG
>DATKMC010000082.1:0-14800 GCA_035542115.1 Methanomicrobiales archaeon
ACTATCTTTCCCCGGTGTTCGGGGGCAATGATGGAGAGCTGCTTCCGGTCGGTGCGGATCCGGAATCCGCCCTCGAGCTGGACCTCCTCCTCCTCGGAGGCCGGGCTCTCGAGCTCGCTCCGGGGCCGGATGTCGATGCCCACGGAGAGCTTGTTCACGATCCCCGAGACGTTCTTTCCTCCCTTCCCGATGGCAGCCGGGACGTCCTTGTCCTCGATGTACACCACGGCCTTGTTGTCGCTGATGAGGTGGACGTCCACGTAGCCGGCGGTGTACCTCCCGATCTCCCGCTGGATCTCCTTCTCCAGAAGCTTCCGGGTGAGCCGCTCCTCGCCCCGAGGGGCGGGTGCCTGTGCGGGGGACGTCCTCTCCCCTTCCTCCCGCTTCACCGGCATGACGATGGTGTCGCCCTCGTCCCGGAAGACCTCGAACTCGAGGGCACCGGTCTCCTGGTTCCGGACCGAGATGACCGGGCGCTGGCGGGCATTCCCCGACATCCCCGAGGGCACCTGGATCCCGGACTGGACCTCGTAGACCCGGGAGACCTCCCCGTCCACCACGAAAAAGATGGTGTTCACCACCTGGGTGAGGAGGCCGAAGGCCACCCGCTCGAGGAACCGCCGGAGGGCGTCCTCCACGCCGAGGGCATGGACGACCCCGATCATGCCGACGCCGGCGAGGCGCATGTCGGCGAAGGTGGTGAAGTCCTCGCTCTTCCTGAGCTCGTCGAAGATGACGAAGTCCGGCCTGACGAGGAGGAGGACATCCCCGGTGGCCTGCATCGAACCCTCGAGGGAGGTGTACTGGGTGATCTGGTCCGGGACCTGGAGGTCCCGGGGGGCCTCCATGGTCTTCACCACGAGGCCGTGGTCGGAGAGGAAGGTGGCGATGGACTGGGCGAGGGTGGACTTCCCCGAGCCCGGGGGCCCGGCGATGAGAAGCCCCCGCCGGTCGGCGATGACCCGCTTCCGGATGAGGGCAGCCTTCCCGTAGCTATCCAGCGTGACCTTCCCCACCGGCCGGACCGCGGAGATCTCCATCCCGTCGGAGAAGGGCCGCCGGGCGATGGAGATCCGCAGGGAGCCGATCTGGACCACCGTCACCCCCCGCTTCTCGAGCTCGATGAAGCCGTCGGGGTCCCGCTTCGCCCGTTCGAGGATCTCCTGGGCCATGGCCTTCAGCTCGTGCTCCGAGAGGGGCATATCGTGGATGGTCACGAGCCGGACCTCCTTCAGGGTCCCCTTCTTCGCGACGGGGGGCATCCGCTCCTTCAGGTAGACCGCCATGGTGTTCTCGTCGAAGAACTGGTCGATGGCGAGTGGGGCGAAGTCCCCCATCTGGGGCTTTAAGTACATGACATCGAGGCCCTTCGCCCGGGCCACCTCGGCCTGGACGACATCGCTCGTGATGAACTGGGCCCCGTGCTCGATGGCCGCCTTCCGGATGAGGGCATCGATCTCGCCGCCGCTCGCGAGCTTCACCTGGTCGAGGCTCGGCCGCTCCCCCACGTACTGCAGCCCGATGGTCCCTTCCCTGGCCATCCGGGCGAGCTCCTGGAGCTCCGTGAGGCCCGAGAAGCCGATCTCCCGGCCCTGGTTTGCCTGGGCCTCGAGCTCGGCCACCACGGCCTCCGGGATGATGATGGTGGCAGCCTGATATTCACCCGTTCGTATCATCTGGGTTATGCGTCCGTCGATGACGGCGCTCGTATCCGGGACGATCTTCATAAAAACTCGCGCCTCCTTGCTGTTCATCCATATAGTATTCAGGAAAATGTTACATTCCCGGGGTCATGGATTTTTTTATTCTGATCCGGGAGGTCAGGAGATCCGGGGAGGGCGCCCCGCCCGATCGGATCAACCCTTTTGCCCTCCCTTCCCGTAGATCTCATCGGGGTCGAGGACCCGGGGCGAGATCTCCTCCCCGTCGAGGGTACGGTAGAAGCAGGACCGGTGACCGGTGTGGCAGGCGACCCCCTCCTGCTCCACCTCGTAGAGAAGGGTATCCTCGTCACAGTCCACGAGGATCCGGAGAACCCGCTGGAGGTGGCCACTCTCCTCCCCCTTCTTCCAGATCTTCTTCCGGGACCGGCTGTAGTAGTGTGCGAACCCGGTCTCCCTCGTGAGGTCGAGGGCCTCCCGGTCGGCGTACGCCACCATGAGGACCTCCCGGCTCCCGGCATCGACAACAACCACCGGGACGAGACCACCCGTGAACTTCGGCTCGGTCATGGGAATCTTACCTCCCCGCGAGCGCCCCCATCACCGTGAAGAGGATGTCACCGCCGAGGAGGGCGGTGGCGAACCCGGCCAGGATGGGGAGGATGAACGGGACCCCGTAGGAGATCCAGACCGTCCCGGCCTTCCGGTAGAGGGCGAGCTCCCTCTTGTATTTTTCCGGGTACCTCTTGAGGTCTTTCGTATACACCCGCTTTGCCGTCACCATCTGGGAGAGGGCGGAATGGACCGGGATCCAGCGCCTCCCGAGGGTCCCCTCCTTCTCGCTGAACTCCTCCATGACGAAGCCGTAGGTGTGCTCGATGGTATCTCCCTTCACCGGGAACCCGAAGAAGGTGTACGGGAAGGGGGCCCGGTTCCCCTTCACCGCGTTCCAGATGAATATTCCGACCGGCGTGACCAGGTTGAGAATGACGGCATTCGTGAGGGCCGAGAAGGGGAGGAAATCGAGGGGGGGATAGCCGAAGAGGGGCTCGAAGGGGAACCGGGGCACGAAGAGGGCGATGCAGATGAGGGCGATGGCATCGGCGAACCCGAAGAGGTTCATGACGGCAAAAACGAGGAAGAACCCCGCATAGAGGGCCACGAGGAGGAGGAGGAGGTCGCCGAGGCCCCCCTTACCCGCGAGGAGGAGGGCCGCCCATCCGAGGGCCTGGAGGGCGACCACAAGGGGCAGGTGCCAGACGATAAAAAGGCGGGCAAAGGGGGATAGGCCCTCCTCGTTAAGGCTCGCCTTCTTCGTGAGCTCGAAGCCCTCCCACAGGGCGCCGACGAGGACGACAAACCCGGCGATTGCAGCGATCCCGAGGCTGCTCCAGAGGAAACCCCATGCAAGCGCCTGGAGTGCCGTGGCACCGATGGCCAGCACGGGGACATGTGCGGGGACCTTCCCGTCCTTCGCATCGAGCTCGATGCCGTACACGAGGGTGATGACGAGGGCGGCGTACCCTGCCACCGTTCCCCAGCCGGAGGGAATTTCGACGAGGTACCAGATCACCGCAATGGACCCGACGATGTAGAGGGGGTACCAGACATGGACGGGCACCGACCGGTCCCGCACGTCAAGAAGGGATGCATAGGCAAGGGTCAGGAGAACGGCCATGGAGGCGATGACAAGGGGAAGGATCATGGAATGTTAGATATTTCCATGGCCCTTCTCTTATGCTTGGCGGTTCCCGATCCGGGCAGATTCTGGGCAATATAAGTATTTAACTTTGCAGGGAGAAGTTTCTCCTGAATACCAAGAGGTACGGTCCAGTGATTTCCATCAGGGTTGATGACAACGCATGCAACGGGTGCGGCCTCTGTGTAAAAGACTGCCCGATGCATGTCTACGAGCTCAGGGAGAGCCTGTCGGTCCCCGTTCATCCGGAGAACTGCATGGGATGCCTCTCCTGCCATGAGATCTGCCCGGCCCAGGCCCTCGAGCACAAGGGCGTCTACCCTTCCCGGAGGCATTACATCGACATCCGGGTCTGCGAGATGCTGAATCGGGTGATTTAAATGACCCCTGAAAGGGACTTAAATCACACGAAAAGGGCGGTGGAACACTGCCCGAACAGGGTGATTTGATGAACCCCTACAGGGGTTCAAATTACCCTGGCAGGGTGATGGGTATTTGCCCTGCAAAAGGTGATTTGATGATCACCGGTGATGGTTCGATGGCCCCGGGCAGGGTGATCGGATGACCGACCGGACCATCGAGGAGCTGAAGGGACACTTCACCTCGGATCTCACCTACCGTTCCGAGGACGTCCCCCTCACCTGCGTCCCCCACCCCGAGGAGCTGGAGGACACCCTCCACGGCCTCATGAAGCTGAACGGCCTCATCATCCGCTCTCTCGAGGAGGTCGCGGGGAGGGGGGCGAACGCGGTCACCTACCGGGCGGGTCGGAAGTACGGCCACGAGGTGGCGAAGTACTTCGAGAAGATGGAAAACATCGAGGAGGCGTTAAAGGAGCTCTCCGATATTCTCAGGGGCCAGTTCAGCTTCGAGATCTGGAAACCCGCCGACAAGCCCACCTACATCATCCAGGAGAATGGCTCTACCTTCATCTACCTTGTCTTCCATGACTGCATCGTCCGGCAGACCCTCCGGCGGAACGGCCAGGCGCAGGGCGGCCCCCTCTGCCAGACCCTCTACGGGTATGTCGTCGGGGCCATCGAGGAGATCACGGGGAAGAAGGCGAAGCTCGAGATCGTGCACACGGGCCCGAACGCCTGCTTGAAGAAGCTCATCCTCCAGGGGGCCGAAAAATGAAGATAGCCATCGAGGAGCTGGCCAGCTGCTCGGGCTGCACCATCGCGATCCTCGACCTCCATGAGGCCCTCCTCGACGTCCTCGGGAAGGCCGAGATCGTGTACGCCCCCGTCATCATGGACGTGAAGGAGCCCCCCGAGGGGATCGACCTCGCCTTCGTCACCGGGGCGGTGAGGAACGAGGAGAACAAGGAGCGGCTCCGTAAGATCCGGAAACGGGCGAAGACCGTGGTCGCCCTCGGCACCTGTGCCTGCTACGGCGGGATCTCCGGCCTCTCCATGCTCTTCAACAAGGAGGACATGTTCAACTACGTCTTCCGGGGAGTCGAGACGGTGAGACCCGACGGGGTCATCCCGAAGGACGTCCCCCCGTTCCTGTACCGGGCCTTCGCTGTGGGGGACATCGAGAAGGTGGACTACTACATCACCGGCTGCCCGCCGAAGGAGATGTACCTGAAGAAGATCCTCCCGGCCCTCGTCTCGGGTGAGCCCCTCGCCCTCTCCAAGAAGTCGGTCTGCTCCGAGTGCGACCGGGTCATGGGGGCCCACGAGCACTGGCAGCTGAAGCGGAGGTACGAGGGAGTCCCCGACCGGGACCACTGCCTCCTCGGCCAGGGATACCTCTGCCTGGGAGCGGTCACCTTCGGCCGGTGCGGGGCGTCCTGCCCGCACAGCAACGTCCCCTGCCATGGGTGCAACGGGCCGTCCCTGGACATCCTCAGGGAGCCCTGCCGGGATATCTACAACATGATGATCCGGCGCATCGCCGATCTCACGGACAAGCCCGAGGCCGAGATCGAGAAGCAGATCTACGACGTGGCTCATACCTTCTACCCCTTCACCATCGGCTCCCTCATCATGGAGGACAAGGGCATATCGAAGATCCGGGACCTCATCAAGGAGCGGAACGTATGACCGAGCTCCGTATCACGCCGGTCACCCGGCTCGAGGGGCATGCCCAGGTCCGGATCACCCTGAATAGCGGGAACGAGGTGGAGCGGGCCCACTTCAATGTCATGGAGCTCCGGGGGTTCGAGAAGTTCCTCATCGGGGCGGCGGTGGAAGAAGCCCCGCGGATCACGCCCCGGATCTGCGGAATCTGCCCGACCTCCCACCACCTCGCCTCGGTGAAGGCGGTGGACGCCATCCTCGGGGCCGAGCCGCCCGAGACCGCCCGGAAGCTCCGGGAGCTCCTCAACCATGCCCAGTACATCCACTCCCATGCCATCCACTTCTTCATGCTCGCGGCCCCCGACTTCCTCGTCGGCCACGACGCCCCGGCCGCCGACCGGTCGGTCATCGGCATCGCGAAGAAGGACCCGGGCCTCGCGAAGAAGGCCATTGAGGTGCGGAAGCTCGGGCAGCGTATCACAGAGGCGGTGGGCGGGAAGCCCATCCACCCGAGCAACGCCGTCCCGGGCGGGATGTCCCGGCCCCTCGACGAGACCGCCAGGGGGAACCTCCTCGCCATGGCAAAGGGCGGGCTCGCCATCGCAAAGGAGGGGTGGGAGCTCGCCCGGACCATGATGGACGGGACCGATCTCACCCTCGGCACCGTGGAGACGGGCTTCCTCGCCATGACAAAGGAGAAGAAATACTCCCCGTATGAGGGCACCGTCGAGACCATGGGGAAGGACCGGAGCCCCCTCGGGAGCTTCACCGGGGCCGACTACACGAAGCACATCACCGAGTTCTCCGAGGACTGGTCGTACCTCAAGTTCACGAAACTCGCGAACGGGACCTTCTACCGGGTCGGCCCCCAGGCGAGGCTGAACATCTGCAGCTCCATGGGCACCCCGATTGCCGACGCCGCCCTGAAGGAGTACCGGGGGAAGTTTGGCGAAACGGTCCAGGCGCCCCTTGCCTGCAACCTGGCCCGGTATGTCGAGTTCCTGGCGAGCTGCGAACGGGTCGTGGAGCTCCTGGAGGACCCCGCCATCACCGGGACGAACATCCGGGCCCCCGTGGCCGGCGTGAAGGCCGCCCGGGGAGTCGGGATCATCGAGGCCCCCCGGGGGACCCTCATCCATGACTACATGGTGAACGAGAAGGGCTTCATCGAGAGGTGCAACCTCATCGTCGCCACCTGCCAGAACAACTATGCCATCGACCGGAGCGTCGAGGCGGTGGCGAAGCCCCTCGTGAAGGACGGGAAGCTGCCCGAGGCGGCGGCGAACCGGATCGAGATGGTCATCCGGTCCTATGACCCCTGCATCTCCTGCGCCACCCATGCCATCGGGAGGCGTGCCTGGCCCATCGAGATCGTCCGATCCGGTGACGGGGCGGGCAAGGGAGAAACATTAAGGCCCCACGAAGGGGATGATCTCTTATGCTGAATCAGATCCTGGCCGAATTCCTGAAACTGGACGGCGTCTTTGCCGCGGTGGTGGTCGGGAGGGATGGTATGGTCATCGAGAGCGCGGTCTCGGGGAAGGTCGATACCGATGCCCTCGGGGCCATGGCATCCACCGGCATGGGGACCGCCGAGGCCATGGGGAACGAGCTCGGGAAGGGGGAGCTCCACCAGATGATCGTCGAGCTCGAGAAGGGCCCCATTCTCCTCTCCCCCCTCTCCAAGGACGAGCTCATTGCCATCGTGAGCGACAACACGGGAAATATCGGGCGCATCAGGTACGAGCTGAAGAAGAACAAGGAACGGATCATCGCGGCCCTCTGAGAGCATGACCACGACACCGACATCAACGGGGAAGATCAAGGGCTCCTTCCGGGACGTCACGCCGAAGCTCCGGAACTTCGTGGGGGCGGTGAAGGTCACCACCCCGAAGGGGAAGGGGGGGATCCTCATGGAGATGGGGAAACCGGTGGCGGCCTACATCACCCAGGACGGGGTCCTCCACAAGGGGAAGGAGTCCCTCGGGCTCCTCGACGCGGAGCCCCTCGCCGAGTTCGAGGTCATCCGGTACGACGACGAGCAGTTCAAGGAAGCCATGGCCATCTGCGATAACCGGGGCCTTCTCACCGGGGTGGAGAGGGCCGCACCCGCCATCGCACCGTCCCCGGCCAGGGAGACGAAGATCCAGGAGGAGAGGCCCAGGGAGGGGAAGCTCAGGGAGGAGAAGCTCGGGGAGGAGAAGCCCCGCGGGGAGGAGAAGAACCTCCTCTCTGCCATGATGAAGAGATTCACCTCCCCGAGGCCCGCGGAAAAGAAGGAGATCACCCGCGAAGCCCCGAAGCAGGAACCGGTGAAGGCACCCCTTCCCGCGGTGTCGGCACCCAGGGCCGAGCCGCCCGCCACGGGACTCCCCGTCCCCCGGCCACCGGAAGCGACGGGAAAGCCGCTCTCTCACCCGGAGAAGAAGGAGGCCGCTGCGGCGTCCCCTGCCCCCTCGGGGGAGACCGACCTCTCGGCCATCATCCGGCGGCTCAGGGAGGCCTCGAAGGCCGAGAAGGCCACCTCTCCCGGTGGAAAGGCAGAGGAAGCGCCGGCGAAGCCACCCGCACCCCTTCCCGCGGAGAGCGTGGTGCCGGCCGCCACCGCGTCGCCCGTGGTAAAGGTGGAGGGGGCGCCGGCAGCGGCCCCTCCGGCAGGAAAGGCCTCCGGGGTACCCGGGGGAGGGGAGGCCAACGGGCGGGTCAAGGTCGACCTCGGCCAGATGATGAAGCGCATCAAACGCCTGGACATCACCTCAATCCGAAAGGAACTCGAGGAAAGGACCGAGGGCGTGGCACCCTCGGCCGGTGGAGGGGAATCACCGGCCCCTGCATCCCCCGCGGGCGGGACCGCCCCCGAGGCGAAGGCCGCCGCCCCTGCCCCCGTGACCGAGGGGAAGAGCGATATCGACGAGCTGAAGGCCTTCATTAAAAAGCTCGAGGTCCTCGAGGAGCCGAAGGAAGAGCCCCTGTCCAAGAAGGGCCTCCTGGGCCGGCTCGGGGCGAAGGTGCCGGGAGGCGAAGCAGGGACCATTGCACCGAGGCGCGATATCCCTGCCCCGGTCCCCCGGAAGGAGATATCCTTCCAGGAGCCGGCCGCCGGGGAGGTGCGCCCGGCCCGGGTGGAGAAGCCCTTGGAGAAGACACCCGCCGAAAGGCCGCCCGCGGAGAGACCACCGGTGGAGAAGCCCGTTGCCGGCAGGGAGGTCTCCCGGCCGGCTGAACCCGACCGGAGGGCGAAGATCGCCTCCCTCCTCCGGCGGTCCGGCCTCGTGAGGCCGCCCGTGGAGGAGCAGCCGAAGGAGATCATAGTCTCCCCGAAGGAACCAAAGGTCGCGGTGGAGAGGGGGGCCCCCGCCCCGGCCCCCGGGCTGGCCCCGGACATGGCGGAGGAGCCTGAGATCCGGGTGCCGAAACCGCAGCGGAAGAAGGTGGAGATCACCCTCGTCCCGAAGAAACCCGAGAAACCCCTGAGGGAGCCGCCCCTCATCGACGAGAAAGCCCTCCAGAAGGTCCTCAGGCAGCCCGGGGTCATCGCCGTCTCGACCTTCTTCGAGGGCTTCGCGGTCCAGTCGGTGGGCCGGGCTGACTTCGAGCAGGTGGCCGCGAACGCCGAGGACCTCTTCCGGGCGGGGAAGAAAATCGCCCGGGAGATCGACATCGGCCCCCTCAACCAGATCCTCCTCGAGACCGGTAAAGGGAAGCTCATCATCGCACCCCACGGGGACCTGAACATCGCCGTCTTTACCGGGCCGGACGCGAACCTCGGCCTCATCCGGATGGCCATCAAGGGGCTGCAGGTGGAGAAGGATTGATGAGAATTCCGGCCTCGGACCTGCAGGACGTCATGAAGGGCATCCCCCTGAGGACCCTCCTATCCGAGCTCGAGAAGCGGAAGTTCACCGGTTACTGCGCCACACCCATCGCCGGTGCGAGCGCCCTCCTCGTCATGGAGGGGGGGAAGTACATCCTCGCCGAGTACCGCGGGATCCGGGGGAGGGATGCCCTCGAGGCCATCCGCTCGATCGGCGATCCCCTGGTGGACGTGGTCATCGCGCCCTCGAGCGCCGACCAGGTGGCGGAGATGGTGAGGATGAATGACACCTACCTCGTCAACCCGCCCCGCCCGCCGGGGGCCCAGAGCCCGGCGAGCACCACCGTGATCCGGCCCGTCAGCATCGGCGCCGGCCCCGGAAAGCCGGTGAGGGTCATCACGGTCCAGACAAAGACAAGGGAGGAGAAGGCCCTGCCCCAGAAGGTCCCGATAGCGGGGAAGGCGCCCCATGGGAAGCCGGTTCCAGGGCAGGCCGCCGGGCAGCAGCCCGAGCGGGCCCTCGACCGGAAGGGCCTCGATCACCTCAAGTCCCTCAGGGACAGCTTCAAGAACGAGGCCGCGGACCTCCTCTCGGAGCTGAACCTGGGGCACCTTGCGGTGAACCGTCCCAAATCTGACAAAGGAAATGAGGGTGAAGGCAAAGAAAAAGGTGATACAGGGTGATTGCAATGACAGCAACGGATAAGTATTTGAATAGAGAAAAGTTACATGAGATTTACAGGGATCTCGTCAAGAAACGGGTGTTCTGATGTTTCGAGCATACACGATTGCATCGGGAAAGGGTGGAACGGGGAAAACCACCGTCACCGTGAACCTGGGTACCTCTCTCGCCCAGCTCGGTAAGGAGACCTTTATCCTCGATGCCGATATCGGGATGGCCAACCTGGGCCTCGTCTTGGGCCTGGAGAGCGTGCCCGTCACCCTCCACGAGGTGCTCGCCGGGAAAGCGAGCGTGGATGACTCCATTTACGAGGGGCCGAACGGCCTGAAGGTGGTGCCGAGCGGCATCTCCCTCCAGGGATTCCAGAATGCCGATCCCGAGAAGATGAAGGATGTCATGCGGGATCTCATCGGCCGGAGCGACTTCCTCCTCATCGATGCCCCCGCGGGGATCAGCAAGGACGGGGTGGTGGCCCTCGCCATCGCCGACGAGGTCATCCTCGTGGTGAACCCGGAGCTCTCCTCCATGGCCGATGCCCTGAAGACGAAGATCCTCACCGAGATGGTGGGCGGGAAGGTCTACGGGGCCATCCTCAACCGGGCCGGGATGGAGAACACCGAGCTCAGGCGCCACAGCGTCGAGGACGTTCTCGGCGTCCGGGTCATCGACATGATCCCCGAGGACGCGAACGTCCGGCGGGCGGCCGCCTACAAGACCCCCGTCGTCATCAAGTACCCGACCTCAGGGGCCTCCCGGGCCTTCCGGCGCATCGCCGCCGACCTCGCGGGCTCCGAGTACAAGGAGGAGCCGGTCAAGGTTCAGGAAGGGTTCGTGGACCGGCTCGCCCGGACCCTCTTCGGCGGGGCCACCCGGTGAACGGGGAAGAACACCCAGAGAGAGAGATAAAATAAAGCATTTTTCCGTATTTATCTTTAAATATGAAATTGTTAAAAACAGAACATTTATTAATATCATGAAGAAGAAATATACTTGTACCGACCACTGGGCCTGAAGTTGTCCTTCAGATCCTTTCGCGGGACCATGGGCACAATGCATGGGAGTGGATGCTGGTACGGGGGAAATAATCCAGATCATCGATGAAGTGCTCTCCACGTCCAGTTATGTGGCGAGCTACGGATATCCTGAGCTCATGGAATATGCCGGCTCCCATGCCGTCGACGGCATCGGGGTCCATGATGAGAACGACCGGAAGTTCTACATCGTCTTCGAGGCCGGTTCCCCCGAGGGGGTTATCTTCTCTGACAGCAAGGGGACCCTCTTCGGGGACAAGGCCGCCATCCTCCTCACGGGGGAGGAGAGCTTCGAGCTCTTCACCGTGAGCCCGTCCATTGTGAACGCCCTCACCTCGAGGTGCCGGATCTTCGACAAGAGCCACGTGAAGAAGAGGCTCGACGATAACCTGCCCTCCTTCGGGGGCATCCACCGGAGCCCGGGGATCCTCTGCCTCACCCTCGCGAGGGAGGGGATCCCCCAGCCGGGGATCCGGGTCTCCATCAAGAAAGGCCGGCAGATCATCGCGAGCGATATCACCACCACCGACGGCAAGGTCTGTTTCAAGCTCCTGAACGGGACCTATGACTGCACGGCGGTGGACCGGACCCAGGAAATGTACACCTTTATGGTCGACTTCAATGACCGGTACGCTGAATCGGTCATCGAGATTGGGGGGTAATGATGACAAAAGAACCAGAGAAGAGACAGGAGCTCGATGCCATGATGAAGCGGCTCGGGCTCCTCGGCATCGAAGGGAGGGAAGCCCGGCCCGGGGGGCCGGGGTCAGAGGGCACGCAGGGGCAGGGCCGGGAGCCGCCGGCCCCGGCACAGCCAGCGCAGGGGAAGGCACAGGCCGATGAGCTGAAGGACCTCCTCAAACAGATGGAGACCCTCGAGAAGGACGGGGCCCGGAAGGTCCTGGAGCTCTCGGGCGAGAGCGACTCGGTCATGGCACGTCTTGAAAAGCTCGACATCGCGAATCTGGGGAAGACCCCCGGGGAATCCCGCGGAGGGCAGGCCCAGGCCCTGGAACCGGAAAATATGCAGGCATCGGAACCGGCACAGGCAGGGGAACCCGCCCCGGCAAGGGCCCAGGCCCCGAAGAGGGACGAGGAGTTCCTCGCCCTCATCCGGGGGATAGAGGAGGTCAAGCGGGACCTCGTCCCCAACGGCCAGGGGAAGCAGGTGGCGAGAAAGGAGATCCGGGCCGAGAAGCTCGGGCAGGGCGGGGAGGCGGAGGTCCCCCGGGCGGAGCAGGCCGGGCAGGGCGAGGCCGAAAACACCTCCATCCTCGACCGGCTGGAAAAGCTCGACCTCACGAACGTCGGAGGCGAGACAAAGACCGACCTCTCCGACATCGCGGCATGGAAGAAGGAGATCCGGAAGGAGGGGAAGGTCCCCGCCCCTGCGCAGAGGGAGGCCACCCCCCGGCCGACCCAGGCTGCCCAGGGAGGCGATGCCGCGGCCATCCTTAAGCGCCTCGAGGGCCTCGTCCCCGAGGAACCGGCGGCCCCTGCCCCGAAGGCGAGGCCTGCTCGGAGGGAGGCGGTCACCCCCCAGCCCCCCCAGGCCACCCAGTCCGGCCAGGAGATAGACCCCGAGGCCATTCTCAGGCGGCTCGAGGCCCTGTCCCCCGAGGAGGCCCGGGCCGTCGCCCAGAAGGTCGCACCGGTCCCGAGGCAGGCGGTCCCCCAGCCCGCCCCCGAGGTCCGGGGGGTCGATGCCGCGGCCATCCTGAAACGCTTCGAGGGCACCACCCCCGCGGCGGAGCCGAAGGCCGCCCCCCGGAAGGCACCCGCGGTCCCCGCCCCGCAGGCCCGGGAGGGAGGGGATGCCGATGCCCAGTCCTTACTCAAGCGGCTCGGCGGGGTGGCCCCCCCGGAGCAGAGGGTCGCCGGGAAGAGCAAGTGGGAGCCCGCGGCCCCCGCTGCGGAGGAGCCAAAGGCAGCGGCCACCGCTCCCAGGACCCCGGCCAGGGAGGGCGCCAAGCCGGGGACGGGGAAGGACGGCTCCGAGAAGGACGTCACCTCGGTCATCGATACCATCTTTAAGGTCCACAAGGGGGCCCCCATGGGGGTCCCCACCGATGACGTGGATGCCTCCCTGAAGCAGATCATCGACGAGGAGGCCAAGGCCGGGGCGGCCGCCGAGGATGAAAAGGAGGCCACCCATGCGAAGAAGACCCGCTGGTCCGAGGGCGAGCAGGAGGCGGGGCAGGAGGCGGTCGTCTCGGTGGACGAGATCAAGGACATCTCGAACCTCATCCTTCCCAAGGGGGCAACCTTTGCCATCGACGAGGTGAAGCTCCACGAGCGGACCTCGGTCTTCGACGTGAAGGGCGGGAACGCCATCCCGAGCGAGATCGCCGAGAGCTGGCAGTCCCAGCTCCCCTCCGGGGTTATCAAGGACATCGTCATCGGCAAGGAGGCCGCCGAGGAGGTTAAGTCCAGGGGGATCCTCGGCAAGCTGAACATCATGAAGGTGATCCGCAAGGAGGTCGAGGAGTACAACCCGCGTGTCCACGGCCCCCTCGTGGACCTCGCCTGGCGGGCGGCAGCCAACATCGAGGAGGTGGAGGTCTACCCGGTGAACGAGCCCTATGCCTACATCCGGGTCCTCCATGACAACTCCACCCACGAGTATACCTACACGGTCCTCGAGCCGGTCCTCAACCCCGCCGAGAAGGAGCTCATCGGGGAGCTGAAGCAGCGGCTCTTCGAAACCCTCGAGGTGAACACGAAGGACCTCACGAAGGAGGCGGCTCACAGGGCCATCCGGGGGGCGGTGGACACCGTCCTCTCTGACTACGGCATCTCCCTCACCCCCGTGGCCCGGGAGAAGATCCTCTACAACATCGAGAAGGAGTTCCTCGGGGACGGTATCGTCGACCCCATCATGCATGACAAGTACATCGAGGATATCTCCTGCGATGGCGTGAACATCCCCATTTTCGTGTACCACACGAGCTACGAGAACACGAAGACGAACCTCACCTACAAGGAGGCCGCGGACCTCGACTCCTTTGTCACGAAGATGGCCCAGCGGGCGGGGAAGCACATCTCCATCGCCGAGCCCATCCTCGATGCCACCATGCCCGATGGGTCCCGTATCCAGATGACCCTCGGGAGCGAGGTGACAGCCCATGGCTCCACCTTCACCATCCGGAAGTTCCGGGAGGAGCCAATCACCCCCACAGACCTCATCGAATGGTCCACCTTCTCGCCCCTCGCCGTTGCCTTCCTCTGGCTTGCGGTGGAGAGCGGGAAGTCCGCCATCTTCGCCGGCGGGACCGCCTCGGGGAAGACCACTTCCTTAAACGCCATATCCCTCTTCATCCCGCCGATGGCAAAGATAGTCTCCCTTGAGGATACCCGGGAGCTGAAGCTCCCGCACCCGAACTGGATCCCGAGCATTACCCGGGACTCCTTTGACACGAACGGGAAGGGGGAGATCGACATGTACGAGCTCCTGCGGGCCGCCCTGCGGCAGAGGCCCGAGTACCTCATCGTGGGCGAGATCCGTGGCAAGGAGGCCCTCACCCTCTTCCAGGCGATGTCCACCGGCCACGTCACCTACGCGACCATGCACGCCGACTCGGTGGCCTCGGTGGTCCACCGTATCGAGAACCCGCCCCTGTCGGTGCCGAGGAACATGCTCTCGGCCTTAAACCTGGTCTGCGTCCAGGCGCAGGCACGCATCGGCGGGCAACGGATCCGGCGGTCCAAGCAGATCATCGAGATCCTGGACATTGACCCGCGGACGAACGAGCTCATCACGAACGAGGTCTTCCGCTGGCACCCGACGACGGACGAGATCCGGTACTCGGGCAAGTCCTACATCCTCGAGGAGATCATGGAGGAGCGGGGCTGGAGCGAGGCCCGGATGAAGGAGGAGCTGAAGCGC
>DATKMC010000083.1:0-39040 GCA_035542115.1 Methanomicrobiales archaeon
CGGAAGTATACCCTTGACCGGGGGTACTTCACGGTCTCGGACATCGCGGAGAGCACGGGCCTCCCCCGGTCCACGGCCCAGGACTGGATCAACCGGCTCCTCGCCGAGGGGTGCCTCGTGGTCCGGGAGGAGAGGCGGGGGAGGTCCCCTGCCCGGTACCTGGCGAAGAGCGCCATGCCCTCGAGCGCCTGCCGGCGGATCTTCACCACCATCGACGGGGATGCCGTGGAGATCTACCACGAGTGCCTCTCGGCCTCCTGCGCGGCCTACTGCCGGTTCCACCACCAGCGGGCCGGGGGGGTCCTCTCCCGGGTCTCCCGGGACGGGACCCTCCTCCGGGAGCAGGCCTTCCTCGGGGAGCGGGAGGCACCCATCGGTCTCTACCCCGACCCGGCGGTGGGGGTCATTGGCCTCCGGCGGGATGGGGAGCACCTCGTCCAGACCATCCGGTGCGTCGGGGGCCCGGCCTACTCCCTCACCGACATGATGGGCCATGCCGATGGGGTGGAGGACGTGAGGATCGTGCGCTCGGGCCCCTTCGTCGAGGGGGAGGTCACCTCCCTGGCGATGCGGTACCTCGCCATCGGAGTCGACGACACCGACACCGCCGAGGGGGGCGCGACCTTCGCCCTCGCCCTCGCTCTCCAGCAGCACCTCTCCACCCTCGGGGGGGTCATGCCCATCGGGCACCACATCGTGATGCTCAACCCGGACCACCCGGAACGGACCGCCGGGAACTCGGCGAGCTTCATCGAGCTCGCCGCAGACCCGGCCCTCTGCGGGCAGATCCGGGAGCACAGCCTCCGGTTCGTCGCGGACGAGGCCCTCTCCCCCGAGTGGGGCATCGGCATCAAGCAGGGCTTCACCGTCCCCCGGGACCTCCGGGAGTTCGGGAACCGGGCCCGGACAGGCACGGTCACCCGCGGGGAGGCGGAGGATGTCGCACGGCGGCATGGGATCTTCATGGCCGGGGGGAGGGGGGTCATCGGCGCCATCGCCGCCGTTTCCTGCGCCGGCCTCGACAACGCCATCCTCCTCGATCCCAAGCGGGCTATCCTCGCGTGAAGGCGCTGCCGGGTGGCTCATGTCCTGTCCCGTGCCGGACCGCGGGGCATCCCCCATCCGCGAAAAAGGTTTAGGAGAGGATAGCCGATATTATACAGGATGACCGGTGAGGAGAGCGGGCAGGAGTGTGCCTCCCAAGAGGAGCTCGCGCGCCTCCGCCAGGAACTCGCGGAAGCCCAGCGGCTCGCCGGCGAGCGGCTCACGAAGCTCCAGTACCTCCAGGCCGACTTCGACAACTACCGGAAGAGCCTCGAGAGGGAGAAGGAGCAGGTGATCCGGCTCGCGGGGGAGTCCCTCGTCCGGGACCTCCTGCCGGTCCTCGACGACCTCGACCAAGCGCTCCCCTCCCTCTCGGAGGAGAAGAACCGGGAGGGGTTCCAGCTCCTGGCACGGAAGCTTTACAAGATCCTCGGGAGCCATGGTCTGGAGAGCATCGAGAGCCTCGGGAAACGGTTCGACTCGGATCTCCACGAGGCCATCTCGAAGGAAGAGAGCACCGCGGGGGACGGGACCATCCTGGAGGAGTACCAGAAGGGGTACCGGTTCAGGTCAAAGGTCCTCCGGCCCGCGAAGGTGAAGATAGCCGAACAATCCGGAGAATGCAGGGAGGAAAACCATGGGTAAGGAGAAGATCATCGGGATCGACCTCGGGACATCGAACAGCCAGGCAGCCGTCATGCTCGGCGGGAAGCCCGTCATCATCCCCTCGGCCGAGGGGGTGACCGTCGCGGGGAAGATGTTCCCCTCGGTGGTCGCTTTCACGAAGGACGGGCAGCTCCTCGTCGGGGAGCCTGCCAGGCGGCAGGCCGTGAGCAACCCCGACGGGACGGTCATGGCAGCGAAGCGGAAAATGGGGACCGGACATCTGTACCATATCCAGGGGAGGGACTACACCCCCCAGCAGATCTCGGCCTTCATCCTCCAGAAGATCAAAAAAGATGCCGAGGCCTTCCTCGGGGAGGAGGTAAAGAAGGCGGTCATCACCGTGCCCGCCTACTTCAACGACAACCAGCGGACGGCGACAAAGGACGCGGGGCAGATCGCGGGCCTCGAGGTCGTCCGGCTCGTGAACGAGCCCACCGCCGCCTCGATGGCCTACGGCCTGGACAAGGGCGGGGAGCACAAGATTCTCGTCTTTGACCTCGGGGGGGGGACGCTGGACGTCACCATCATGGAGTTCGGCCATGGGACCTTCACCGTCCTCTCCACCTCGGGGGACACCCAGCTCGGCGGCACCGACATGGACAACGCCGTCATGGACTGGATCGTCGAGGAGTTCCGGAAGCAGGAGGGCGTGGACTTAAAGAAGGACCGGATGGCGGTCCAGCGGGTGCGGGAGGCCGCCGAGAAGGCGAAGATCGAGCTCTCCACCGTCGTGGAGACCGAGATCAACCTCCCGTACATCACCGCCGACAGGGAGGGGCCGAAGCACCTCTCCCTGAAGATCACCCGGGGAAAGCTCGAGCAGCTCATCGCCCCCATCATCAACCGGTGCGTCCACCCCCTCGAGCAGGCCCTCTCGGACGCGCAGCTTTCCCCTGAGCAGGTTGACCGGATCATCCTCGTGGGCGGGCCGACGCGGATGCCCATTGTCCAGAAGTTCGTCGAGGACCGGGTGGGGAAGAAGGTTGAGCGCGGGGTGGATCCCATGGAGTGCGTCGCCATGGGGGCGGCCATCCAGGGGGCTATCCTTGCCGGCGAGGTGACGGACCTCCTCCTCCTGGACGTCACCCCCCTCACCCTCGGCATCGAGACCCTCGGCGGGGTGCGGACGCCCCTCATCGAGCGGAACACCACCATCCCCACGAGGAAGAGCCAGATCTTCTCCACGGCAGCGGACTTCCAGCCCGAGGTGGACATCCACGTCCTCCAGGGCGAGCGCCCCATGGCCGTGGACAATGTGAGCCTCGGGAAGTTCAAGCTCGTGGGGATCCCGCCCGCGCCCCGGGGGGTGCCCCAGATCGAGGTGACCTTTGACATCGACGCGAGCGGCATCCTGAACGTCACCGCAAAGGACCTCGGCACGGGCAAGGAGCAGAAGATGACTATCACCGCCTCCACGAAGCTCCCGGAGAAGGATGTGCAGCGGATGGTCCAGGAGGCGAAGCAGTTCGCCGCCGAGGACGAGAAGAAGAAGGAGGAGGCGACGGCCAGGAACGAGGCGGACACCCTGGTCTACACCGCCGGGAAGACCGTCTCCGAGCTCGGGGAGAAGATCCCTGCCGAGCTGAAGGGGCGTATCGAGGCGGCGGAAAAGGCCCTGAAGGAGGCCCTCGCGGGGAAGGACATCCAGAAGCTGAAGGCCGAGACCGCGAACCTCCAGAAGGTCCTCGGGGAAGCGGGGGCCATCGTCTACCAGGAGGCCCAGAGGAAGTACGCCGAGGAACAGGCGGCAAAGCAGGCGGGCGCCGGGGAGGGCTCCGCGGGCCAGGAGGAGAAGAAGGGGCCTGCAGGGACCGAGGACGCGGTGGACGCCGATTTCAAGGTGAAGGAGGACTAGCCGGGTTCCGGCCGACGCATGGCAAAGAGGGACTACTACGAGGTCCTCGGGGTACCCAGGAACGCCTCCGAAGAGGACATCAAGAAGGCCTTCCGGCAGCTCGCCCGGAAGTACCATCCGGACCTGAATCCCGGCAACAAGGAGTCAGAGGAGAAGTTCAAGGAGGTGAACGAGGCCTTCCAGGTCCTCTCCGATCCCACGAAGAAGGGCCAGTACGACCAGTTCGGCCATGCGGCCTTCCGGCCCGAGGACTTCGCAGGCTTCCGGGCCACCTCCTTCGAGGACCTCTTCCGGGACTTCGGCTTCGGGGACATCTTTAATGTCTTCGGGGGAGAGCGGGGGGGACAGCGGCCCCGGGGGCCCCGCCCCGGGGCGGATCTGAGGTATGACCTTGACATCTCCTTCGAGGAGGCCTTCCGGGGGGTGAAAAAGGAGATCCAGGTACCCCACTCGGTGACCTGCCGGACCTGCCACGGGAGCGGGGCGAAGCCCGGCACCCTGAAGACCTGCCCGAACTGCGGCGGGTCGGGCCAGGTCCGGAGCGTCCGCCGCTCCCCCTTCGGCCAGATGGTCCAGGTTTCCACCTGCCCCCAGTGCGGGGGCTCGGGACAGGTCGCGGGGGAGCCCTGCGCGACATGCAATGGCGGCGGGAGGCTCGCGAAGGTGGCGAAGATCGAGGTCACCGTTCCGAGGGGCATCGATGACGGCCAGTACCTCCGGGTCGGGGGTGAGGGCGAGGCCGGGGAGCGGGGCGGGCCGCCCGGCGACCTCTACGTGGTGGTGCATGTGGCCCCGCACCCGGTCTTCGAGCGGCACGGGAAGGACCTCTTCTGCAAGACGACCATCGACCTTGCCACCGCCGTCCTCGGGGGCGAGGTCCAGGTCCCCACCATGACGGGGAAGGCGAGCCTCAAGATCCCGGCGGGGACCCAGAGCCACACGGTCTTCCGGCTCAAGGGCCAGGGGATGCCCGGCCTGAACTCGATTCGCCGGGGGGACCAGCTCGTCAAGGTCGTGATCCACATCCCCGAGAAAGTCACGAAGAGGCAGAAGGAGCTCCTCAGGGAGTTCTCTGGCGAGAAGAAGGAGGAAACGACCGGCCCGGGCTTCTTCGAGAAGCTCAGGGAGAGGGTGTGAATTTCCCAGGTAACCGAGACATCCATGCGGGATACGATGAGAACATCATAATCGGAACCTTTTCTTCGCCTGAAACGTTCTATCCCTCGTCAGATCTTCGAGAAAAAGACCGCGAGGATTCCCTCAACCAGTCCAAGGACCGCGAGGCAGGCGATGATCCAGCCGGTGAGCATGAGGAGGACGGACCGTATGCTCCGCCAGTGGAGGATCCAGGCGAGGGCGGGGGTCCCGTAGAGGCCGAGGCCGGGGACCCACATGAGGGGGATGAGCATATATTCGCCGTAGGCCTTCAGGATCTCGTGGCGCTCCATGAGGTCCCTGACCTTCCCGATATGCCCCGCGACCCACGGGGACTTCTCGGAGAAGAGGTCGCAGACCCGGAAGATACCGAGGATAACCCCCGCCGCCACCGAGACGAGGAAGGGGAGGAGGAGGTACACGGGGAAGCCGAGGCCGATCCCGGCGGCCGGGGCGAAGCCCTGGAGGAGGAAGGTGGAGAGGAGGAACCCGAGGACCGCCGCGATGGAAACGCCACCGAGAATACCGATGAGACAGGGGATGGCGAAGAGGAGGAGGAAGATGGCCATGAGGGAGGTCCTCCCCTCCAGGACTTCGATGCCGTCCAGGGCTCCGGCCTTCATACGATGCGAATCCTATCTTCTCCCCCTGTCATAATGTCTGCCTTTCTGTCCTACGTTGGACAACAGCAGGGCAACCGCAGGAAAGGGGAGGCGGGACCGGAGGGGCGGTTCCCTGCAGAGCCGCCGGAGGCAGGGTTTCAGGTGGCCGGGATCCAGGCAGGTTCCTTTTCCTTCGGGTGAATCAGGTACCTGCCCTTCGGGATACGGATATCGAACCGCGCCCCCTTCCCCGGGTCGCCGGTCTCGCGGATGGAGAACCCCGCGATGGCGAGGATCTCCCGGGCAAGGTAGAGGCCATACCCGGTGTGCCTCCCGAACCCGAGCTCGAAGATGAGCTCCTTGTGCTCGAAGGGTACCCCGATCCCATCGTCCTCGACGGTGATGAGGAGGCCGGCTTCCTCCTCCCGGGCGGCGATCCGGATCCTCGTCACCCGCTCCCCGTGCCGGCGCGCGTTCTCGAAGAGGTTCGAGAACACCCGGGGGAAGAGTGGATCGGCAAGGCACCAGAGCGAGCCCGGGAGCCCGTCGAGGGAGATCCTGGCCCCGTTTTCCCGGGAGGCCGCTCGCATGACGATCCCACGGAGGTTCTGCCACCGGGGGGTGATGATCCCGATGTGGGAGAGTATGGAGGCCACCCCGAGGTCCCGCTCGACCTCCGAGGCGATCTCGTCGAGCTTGTCCAGGTAGGAGAGGAACTCCGAGCCGGCGAGGCCCTCCCTGAGAAGGGAGGCATAACCGTGGAGTGCGGCGAGCCGGTTCTTGGCATCATGGAAGACTATCGTATGGATCTGGTCGCGCCTCGGCTGGTCGGCCTGGCCGGGTCCCTGTTCCCCTGCCTGGAGGAAGGCGGCCGCCGGGTCCGCCCGGGATCCTGCCGCCGTGAGATCCGGCTGTTCACCACCGGGGCTTTGCCCCGTTGGGTCCTCCTCGGGCTGATGCCCTCCGGAATCCCCGTCGGAGATGTCGACAAAGAGACCGATGTACCGGGCCGGGCGGGGCCCGGCCGGGGCGAGGAGGGACCAGAAGCCGAGCACCTTCACCCGTTCCCCATCCTTTCCCATGAGCGAGGCCCTGAGCGTGAGGCTCCCGTCCCCGGCCATCCTCCCGAGGAGTGACCCTGCCATCTCCCGGTCGGCGGGATCCAGGAAGGAAAACCCTCCGCCCCCCTCCATGTTCCCGGTGGCACCGCCCACGAGACCGAGGAACCGTGCATTGTGCCCGACCATGACCCCCTGGAGGTCCAGCACGACCGCGGGCAGGGGTACCATCTCGAGAAAACCAGTTTTGTCCTCCGGGACATCTGCCAGGGCCACCACTCCCAATGGTACCAAATGTACATGGATACTTAAATTCTTTGATTTTTGTCAGAGGCTTTTAATTGTTATTCAGACGAATATAATTGGTTTTTACGGGGAGAGGGGCCCTTCTTTCCGGATACCGGCCGGTTAACCTTGGCCGGCCTACCCACATCCCCCGATTGGGTCCCGGTCCCTGGACCGCCCGGACCCGGGCCGGCATGCCATGGGGCACCACCTCCTTCCGGGCGGGCAGAATGCCAGGAGGGATGCGCGCGATGCTTCCTGGCCGGGAGGAAGGATCTGGCCGGGTCACGGGAGCCGGTCCAGGAAATCGGCAGGGGTTTGGGGAGGTGCCCTTCCTGTCACGGAGGAGGTCTCCCGGCCCGGGGATAGGATCTGCGAAAAACAGGGAAAATCAAGGAAAAGCGTCAAATTATTGTTTTAATTTATAAATATTGCTCATATCCTGAATTACGTTTAAACGGGTTTTTATATGAAAACTGGGGTATTCGTTAAATTTCATACGGGATAATGGATTTTTCGATTTAAACCTGTAAAACGCTATTAATTAATTCTATAAAACCAAAAGGCAAAATTAACATTAAATACTTATTCGCGCAACATTCCATATTCAGGGTCCGAGGCGTCTGGATTGTTCCTTGCCATGAAGACCGTTTCCGAGGAGCGGACGAGTAAATTCCTGGACGAGATCGACCGGGCCGAGAAGATCTTCAAGAAGATGTTCGACGGCGGTGAACTCGGGGCCGAGATCACGAACGCGAGGGATGCCCAGCAGGCCGCCCCGGCCATCCGGCGCACCCTTCGCTGATCCCAAACAGATCCTCTCCCTGTCCGCCCGCTCCCACCCCGTCCCGCTGACGTGAAGGAGGGGCAGCCGGCGGGCGGATGAAAACTTCCTTCTCAGGTCCGTTCTGCCGGTTCCCGCTGTTCTGCCACGGTCCTTGCCAGCTCCAGGCGTTCGAGGGCAAGGGCGGTCTGGTTTGCGAAGGCAAGGAGAATCCGGGCCTGTTCCGGCGTGATCACGCCGGTTGAGTCGGCAGGCTTCACCCCCATCACCCCGAGAACGCCCCGCGAACTCTGGATCGGGATGTAGCGGAGCCTCGATCCGGGGAGGGTGTCGGTATCGTAGCCGGCGACAGCCCGGTGCCGGTATGCCCAGGTGGCGACCGCCATCTCGTCGGCATCGAGGACGAGACCGAGGCTTGCTGTGTGCATGACCAGTTTGTCCCCGTGAGGGAGGAAAAAAACGCTCTTCCACTGGAATATCTCGTCGATGTGCCTCGAGACCGCGAGGACGATGGAGTCGATGTCGATCGCGGTGGCGAGGTCCTTCGCTAGGGCATAGAGGGTGCCGGTCTCGTTCTCCCGGGTCTGCGCGGCGAGGGCATGCTCCCGCACCCGGGCGACGAGGAGGCTGATGACCGTCCCGACGGTGATGAGCCCGGCGAAGGTGATGACGTACTCGGAATCGATCACCCGGAAGCTGAGGGTGGGCGAGACAAAGAAGAAGTTGAAGGCGAGGACGCTGACCACGGCGGAGAGGACGGCGGGGCGGAGCCCCCACCGGTAAGCCGATACCACGACCGCGAGCAGGTAGAGCATGATGAGGTTCGTCGGCGAGATGAGGGACCTGATGAGGAACCCGACGACCGTCATGAGGATGACGAGGCCGATGCTCTCGAGGTAGCTCCGGGGGGGCGTGACCGGGAGGAGGGGCTCCATCTTCACCGGGGCCTCGGGAACCTCCTCGCTGCTGCTGATGACGTACACATCGATGTTCCCGCTTTTGTGGATGAGCTGGTCCACGACGGAGCCGAAGAGGAACTCCTGCCACCGGGGGCGAAGGGTCTTCCCGATGAGGATCCGGGTGATGTTATGCCGGGTGGCATAGTCGATGGCGGTATCGGCCACGGTGAGGCCGAAGACCGTCGCCGTCGTGCCCCCAAGCTTCTCGGCGAGCTGGAGGGACCGCCAGACCTGCTCCTTCGAGCTCTTCGAGAGCCGGTGGTGCGAGGGTGTCTCGACATAGAGGGCGGTCCACCGGGCATGGATCCGGTCCGCCTGCCGCCGGGCGATCCGGACGAGCCTCTCGGAGAGGGGGCTCGGGCCCACGCAGACCAGAATGCTCTCGGCCGCTGCCCAGGGACCGGGGATGGCATGGATCTGCATGTAGGCGAGCATCTGGTCATCGACCCGCTCCGCGGCGCGGCGGAGGGTGAGCTCCCGCAGGGCGTAGAGGTTCCCCTCCTTGAAGAACCGCTCGATGGCGCCCGCGACGAGGTCAGGGACATAGACCTTCCCCTCCCGGAGCCGCTGGAGGAGTTCGGGCGGGGGGAGATCGACCACCTCGATCTCGGATGCCTCGTCGATGAGCCGGTCCGGGAGGGTCTCCCGGACCAGGACCCCCGTCACCTGGGCCACGACATCGTTCAGGCTCTCCAGGTGCTGGATGTTCAGGGTCGTATAGACGTCGATACCGGCGTCCAGGATCTCCTCCACGTCCAGGTACCGCTTCGGGTGGCGCGACCCCGGGGCGTTTGTGTGGGCAAGCTCGTCGACGATGACGAGCCGGGGGGCGGCGGAGAGGACGGCGTCGAGGTCCATCTCCGGAATCATGACGCCCCGGTACTCCACCTGCCTCCTCGGGATGACGGGCAGGCCGGCGAGGAGCGCCTCGGTCTCCGGCCGACCGTGGGTCTCGACATAGCCGATCCTCACGTCGATGCCCTCGTTCACCCGGAGGTGAGCCGCCTGGAGCATCGCGTAGGTCTTCCCCACCCCGGCCGCGTACCCGAGGAAGATCTTCAGCCTGCCCCGTTTCCCCTTCCGCTCCTCCTCCTGCACCCGCGCGAGTAGGAGATCCGGGTCAGGGCGGAGGTCCGAATTCAGTGCCAAATTCCTCTCAAACCCCCATCATGACGAGCAGGATGTCGATGATCTTTATTCCGATAAAGGGTGCGATAACACCTCCGATCCCGTAGATGAGAATGTTGTTCCTCAGGGCCTCTTCGGCCGACATGGGCCGGTACTTCACCCCGCGGAGCGCGAGGGGGATGAGGGCCACGATGATGAGGGCATTGAAGATCACGGCAGAGAGGACGGCATACTTCAGATCCATGATGTTGAGGGCGGCAAGGGCGGGGTACGTGGAGATAAAGGCGGCAGGGATGATCGCAAAGTACTTCGCGATGTCGTTTGCGATGGAGAAGGTGGTGAGGGCCCCCCGGGTGATGAGGAGCTGCTTTCCTATCTCCACTATCTCGATGAGCTTCGTGGGATTGCTGTCCAGGTCGACCATGTTCGCTGCTTCCCGGGCGGGTTGAGTGCCGGTGTTCATGGCAACGGCCACGTCTGCCTGCGCGAGGGCGGGGGCATCGTTCGTCCCGTCACCGGTCATCGCCACCATCCTCCCCCCCTCCTGATATTCGCGGATCAGGCGGAGCTTGCTCTCCGGGTTCGCCTCGGCAAGGAAGTCATCCACCCCGGCCTCCGCTGCGATGGTCGCGGCGGTGAGCCGGTTGTCCCCGGTGATCATGATGGTTTTGATCCCCATCCTCCGCATCTGGACGAACCGGTCCCTGATCCCGCCCTTCACGATGTCTTTTAAGTGGATCACCCCGAGGGCCTTCCCATTCCTCGAGACGACGAGGGGTGTTCCTCCCGCACCGGCGATGGCATCCACCTCCTTCTTCAGCTGGTCGGAGACCGTGTTCCCGCTCGCCCTTATGTGGGCAAAGATCGCATCGGCCGCGCCCTTCCTGATCTGCACTTCCCCTTGATTGACACCACTCATCCGTGTGTGGCTGGAGAAGGGGATGAACTGCATCCCCAGGACCGATTCCGACGGGCCCACCGTCCTCCCGCGGAGCCCGTACTTCTCCTTCACGAGGATGACGATGCTCCGTCCCTCGGGGGTCTCGTCGGCGAGGGATGCGAGCTGGGAGACCTCCGCGAGCTCCTGGAGGTCGGTCCCGTCCACCGGGATGAGGTCCACGGCCTGCCGGTTCCCGAGGGTGATGGTACCCGTCTTGTCAAGGAGGAGGACATCCACGTCCCCTGCTGCCTCGATGGCCCTCCCCGAGGTCGTGATGATGTTGCGCCGGATGAGCCGGTCCATACCGGCGATGCCGATGGCCGAGAGGAGCCCGCCGATGGTCGTCGGCATGAGGCAGACGAGGAGGGCGACGAGGACGGTAACGGTGACCGGGACTCCGGCTCCCGCAGAGTGAACGCTGTACACCGAGAAGGCCCAGAGTGACCCGCAGACCACGATGAAGACGGCGGTGAGGCCGATGAGGAGGATGTTGAGGGCAATCTCGTTCGGAGTCCGCTGCCGCTTCGCGCCCTCCACGAGGCTTATCATGCGGTCCAAAAACCCCTCGCCCGGGTTCGCGCTCACCCGGACGATCAGCCAGTCCGAGAGGACGGTGGTCCCGCCGGTGACCGCGCTCCGTTCGCTGCCCGACTCGCGGATCACGGGTGCGCTCTCGCCCGTGATGGCGCTCTCATTCACCGAGGCTATCCCCTCGATGATTTCTCCGTCGACCGGGATGGTATCGCCTGCCCTGACGTAGAAAATATCCCCCTTCCTGAGCATGGAGGAGGAGAGCACGGTGATCTCCGATGGATCGGGTTCCTTCCCCTTTTCGATCCTGCATTCGTCGGCAAGGCGTTTTGCCTGGGTATCCTTGCGCATCTTCCGCAGGGCCTCTGCCTGCGCCTTCCCCCTGCCCTCTGCGAGGGCCTCGGCAAAGTTGGCAAAGAGTACCGTGAACCAGAGCCACGCGGCGATGGCGCCGATGAACCCCGCCGGGGCCTCGCCGTGGCCGAGGAGGGCCTGCACATAGAGGATGGTGGTGAGGACGCTCCCTATCTCCACCACGAACATGACCACGTTCGTATAGAGGGTTCTCGGGTCGAGTTTGATCACCGAGTCGATGATGGCGCGCCGGTAGAGGGCATACTGGTTCACGTCGGGAACCCTCGCTTGGGCCATATCAGACATGGAGAACACCCTTCCCGATCTGGATCAGGTATTCGACGATAGGCCCGAGTGCGAGGGCGGGGAAGTAGCTGAGGGCCCCGATGACGACCACCACGAAGACGAGCCAGAGGATGAAGAGCGGGCGGTGGTCCTGGAGCGTCCCCTCGCTCACCGGCACGATCTTCTTCGTGACAAAGGAACCGGCGAGCGCCAGGGTGTAAATGGCGACCACGTACCGGCCGACGAACATCGCGATGGCGGTCGAGATGGTGTAGAAGAAGTTCGCCGAGAGCCCGGCGAAGGCGCTCCCGTTGTTCTGGGGGGTAGAGGTGAAGGCGTACAGGATCTCGGAGAACCCGTGGGGCCCGGGGTTGAGGACGGTCGCGGTCCCCGGCCCGAGCACGGCGATGGCGGTCCCGATGAGGGTGACGATGATGGGGATGAGGACGAGGATTGTGGCGAGCTTCATCTCCGGCGGCTCGATCTTCTTCCCGTAGATCTCCGGCGTCCGCCCGACCATGAGGCCCGCGATGAACATCCCGATGACCACGAAGACGAGCATCCCGTAGAGCCCGGAGCCGACCCCGCCGTAGACCACCTCGCCGAGCTGCATGTCGAACATCTGGACAAACCCGCCGAGGGGCATGTACGAGTCATGCATCGAGTTCACGGCGCCGCAGGAGGTCGAGGTTGTCGCGGCGGACCAGAGGGCCGAGGGCATGATCCCGAACCGCACCTCCTTGCCCTCCATGTTCCCGCCGGGCTGGGCATGGAAGGGGCTCTGGTCGATGCCCAGGGGGTGGAAGGTCGGGTTGCCCCCCATCTCGGACCAGATGGCCAGCCCCGCGAGGGGGAGGAAGAGAATTGTCATGGCGGTGAGGAGGGCGATCCCCTTGCGCCTTGACCCGATCATCCTCCCGAAGGTGTAACAGAGCGAGGCGGCGATGACGATGATGGAGAGGGTCTCGACGAAGTTCGAGAAGGGCGTGGGGTTCTCCAGCGGGTGCGCCGAGTTGGTGTTATAGAAACCACCCCCGTTCGTACCGAGATGCTTGATGGCTATCTGGGATGCGGCGGGTCCGAGGGGGATCGACTGGGTCGTGATGAGGGCACCGGAACCGTCCTTCACCGGGTCGAGCAGGGACACTGTTACAGGTCCATTGAATGTCTGCACAGCCCCCTGTGAGACGAGGATAAGAGAGACGATGATGGCCAAGGGCAGGAAGATCATGACGCTCCGGACAAGGAGCACCCAGAAGTTCCCGATGGTGGATGCAGACCTCCGCGAAAAGGCATAGACGAGGGCGACGAGGACCGCTATCCCTTTCGCCGCCGAAAGGAAGTTCTGCACGGCGAGGCCGATCATCTGGGTCAGGTAGCTTACCGTGGTCTCGGGGACGTAGAACTGCCAGTTCGTGTTCGTCGCGAAACTCACCGCGGTGTTCAGGGAGAGGTCCCAGGGCACCGGACCGAGGCCGAGGGGATTGAGGGGGAGGTATTGCTGGAATTCCTGCAGGAGGAAGGGCACAAGGATGCAGATGGCGGCAAAGACCATCATCGCCACCGCGAACATCTTCCAGTCCATCTCCTCATCGGCCTTCACCCCGGAGGCCCTGAGACACCATCTCTCGAGGGGCCCGGTGATCGGGGAGAGAAATGTCGGTTTGCCGGTGAGCACCTTTGCCATGAACCCGCCGAGCGGCACGATGAGGGCCGCCACCACGGCAAAGAAGATGATGAGCTGGATCCAGTCGGCCCCCCTCATGCCCAGGATGGGCGCCTCATCATAGGAACTCAGGGGAACCGGCGAAGGGTTTCCTGCCTGCGCACCGGGGTCCCGGGCTGTCAGGTCATCGAGGGCGAGGTTCAGGGAGAGGACGTTCACCCTTGGCTCGCCGAAGATGCCGAACTGCCGGCCCTCGATATGCCCCGCGACCAGCCCCTGCACCTCACCTTCGCTCAGGTTCCGTTCGCGGGCCACCCGGGGAACCTGGTAATATGCTGCAGCGACACTGATATCCGGGTCGAGGCCGCTCCCCGATGCAGTGACGAGATCGACCGGAACGGGCCGGGTGTTTGCCGGATCGGCCGCATGGAGGGCTTCGACCCGGGCCTTGATCACGTCGATGAGCGCCGGGTTGGACGGGCCGAAGTTCGAACCGGAGGATGCGCCGGCATTATAGGGAACCGGTGCCGTGGCAGAAGGGCGGCCCCAGAAATATTTCGGGGATGTGAAGGCCTGCCCGACCAGCGCAGATCCGATAACCGTCCCGTTCTGCTCGATGAGGCTCCCGTTCGCCTGGACCGGGAACACCAGCTGGGCGATGACGGTTACCACGACCGGGTAAACAATTCCGGTGAGGAGGGTGAGAAGGATAAAGATCAAAAGGGCCGGTTTGAACTGCTTCTTTGCCATGGACCCTATTTCACGCAACACGCAGGATCACCTCACCCCGGCTCCTCACCGAAAGGAGCAGGTACCCTAATCCAGAATGCAGATTGAGACTATATATGGTACATGATATATTCGTGGCAGCCACCGTGTCAGGGAAGTGAGGGCTGTCTCGTCTGAAAATGTCCTGGCGAGGGAATTGGTATTTCATGAAATTCTCCATAAAACTATCCACCCGCGCACACCCATCACTCAGGAACCCCTTCCAGCCAAGGCCAACTCCTTATATGGTGGGAGCACGATAGGGAGACACCATGGAGAAATCGTCGTCCATCCAGACCCTCATCTTCTTCCTGATCCTGATCCCCGGGGCATGGGCCGCCTGGACCTTCTCCGGCCGGGACCTGACGACCATCTTCTGGGTCGTCCTCTGGATCGCCATCATCGCCGTGATCGTGGCATCCTCCTTCAAGGTCGCCGACCAGTGGGAGAAGGCCGTGGTCCTCCGGCTCGGCAAGTACGACAGCCTCAAGGGACCGGGGCCCTTCTTCATCATTCCCGTTGTCGACCGGGTGGCCTACTGGATCGACCTCCGGATAATCACCACCACCTTCATGGCCGAGAAGACCCTCACGAAGGATACCGTCCCCGTGGACGTGGAGGCGGTGCTCTTCTGGAAGGTGGTGGACTCGGAGAAGGCCGCCCTCGCCGTGGAGAACTACCGGACCGCCATCTCCTGGGCCTCCCAGACCGCCCTCCGGGAGGTCATCGGGAAGTCCATGCTTGCCGACATGCTCGAGAACCGGGAGAAGCTCGACAAGGAACTCCAGGGGATCATCGATCTCCGGACCGAGCAGTGGGGAGTGAACATCAAGTCCGTGGAGATCCGGGACATCCTCATCCCTACGGAGCTCCAGAACGCCATGTCCATGCAGGCCCAGGCCGAGAGGGAGCGGCAGGCCCGGGTCATCCTCGGGGACTCCGAGAAGCAGATTGCCCAGAAGTTCGAGGAGGCAGCGAAGACCTACCAGGACAACCCCACGGCCCTCCATCTCCGGGCCATGAACATGCTCTTCGAGGGGTTGAAGACGGGCAACCCCACCCTCGTCATCGTCCCGGCCTCGGTCCTCTCCACCATGAATCTGGGGGACACCACGGGGGTCGTGGCCCTTGCGCAGAACCTCGAGGACCGGAGGGAGAAGGAGAAGCTCTCGAAGAAGGTCATGAAGGAGCAGGGCGGCGGTGGGTTCCCGCCGATGCCGTGAACCCTCCCCGTAAGACGCCCGGCAGGTCGGTGGTCCCGGGATCGTTCCCTTTCTTTACCACGGAAGGAGGGATACCGGATGGGTATGAAGGGCGTGGATACCGATGAGATCTACCGGCGGATGCCCCTCGACAGGATACCGTGGGCGAGCGACACCCCTCCCGATGCCCTCGTCTCGCTCGTGGAGAGCGGAAAGGTCGGGCCCTGCAAAGCCATCGACCTCGGGTGCGGAGCCGGCGCGTACGCCATCTGGCTCTCGCAGCAGGGGTTCGAGGTCACGGGGGCAGACAGCTCGCCAACCGCGATAGGGATCGCCCGGGAGAAGGCGGCGAAGGCCGGGGTTTCCTGCCTCTTCGTGGTATGCGATCTCCTCGGGGACCTCCATGAAATCGGGGGTTCCTTCGACTTCGGGTACGACTGGGAGCTCCTCCATCACATTATGCCCGAAGACCGGGAAACCTATGCCCGGAACGTCGCATCCCTCCTGAATCCCGGGGCAACCTATTTCTCGGTTTGTTTCAGCGAGGAGGACCCCCAGTTCGGGGGCACGGGGAAGATCCGAAAGACCCCCCTGGGGACGGTGCTCTATTTCTCTTCGGAGGCAGAGATCCGGGATCTGTTCGCCCCGTACTTCGATATCCAGAAATTAAGGACGATCCCCGTCCCAGGGAAATTTGGGCCTGCTCATCGGGCGATCTGCCTGGTCGCGCACCGCAGCTGAACCCGGGACGGTCTCTACCAGTCATCCGTCCTCCTTTCCTGAACCCCGGTTTCCAGGACCTTCAGCTCCTCCGGGTAAGGGAAAAAGAAGGTCTGGTCTCCGAGGTTCGAATTCCCGAACGTCGCCTCTAGGTGCTGGTTACCAAATCTCTCCCCGTAGTCCGGTTCTCCGGAACCTTCCTCTGAAAGGTTCGGCTCACCAAACCTCTCCCCGAGGTCCGGTTTCCTGAAACCTTGCTTCTCAAGGTTCGGCTCACCAAACCGGGCGATCCAGGAGAGGACCAGGTACTTCGGCTCGCTCACTGGGGTACGCCCATCCCGGCAACGCCGGAGAGCGGCCTCGAAGACCTCCTTCTCCCGCTTCGTGAGCCGGTCCCCGAAATAACCCTCCGCATGGGCGAGGACGTTGATATTTGCCATGTATCGCGGCGGGCGGCGGAAGGCGGAAAGGAGGAGCTCCCCGTAAAGGGTAAAGACCTCCTGAGGGGCCTTTTTCCCGCGGTTCGCCACCACCCTCCCCATCGCCCGCATGGCCCGCTCGCCCTGGACCATGAGGAGGAGCCTGTTCTCCGTATGGAACCTGGCGAGGTCCCGGAGCTTCCCGGCCTCCTTTACCTCCCGGAACCGGGCAAGGGTAAAGATGGCCGTAAGGAAATGGTCCCTGATCCTGGCATTGCGGAGCTTTCCCTCATCTTCGATGGGGAACCGGCCAAAGCGTTCGAGGACGGCCTTCCCGAAGAAGCCGGGGCCCTGGCCGACGGGGGCCGATTTCCCGGCATCCGGGTACAGCTTCGCCCCTGCCTTCGCCGAGCTCGGCGACCTGTGCTTGAGGATGAAGCCGTCCACGGGCGGGAGCCTGTCGAGGAACTCCCGTCCAAACCGTTCCATTTCCACTGTCAGGTCCCGGCCGGTCGCAGGCTGCACGAGCCGTTTCCCCGTCGGGGTACGGACGATCCGGATGGGGTCGCGGGGGACGCTGAGGCCGATCGCCACCTCGGGGCATACAGGGATGAAATCGACGAAAGGCTTCATCCGCTCCACAAGCTCGCTCGGGATCACAGAGCCGTCGTACCGGACGGGATCGAAGGTGATGCACCGGGAGATGACGATGCGGGGGCGGGGGAAGCGGCGAAGGCCGGACCCGGGTGAAGGAGGCATGAGGATACATGCGAGGGACCGGATTCGAACCGGTGAACCCCTTCGGGAATGGACCCTAAATCCATCGCCTTTGGCCAGGCTTGGCAACCCTCGCAGTACATAATTCTCTTGGGCAGGGCGTGATAAAGCCCTTCCTTGGGCGGGACATCGTCTGGGATCAGGGAGCCTTCGCTGTTATCTTTTCCTTTCTGAGCCCCAACCAGGACACCGCGACGGCGAGGGCGAGGGGCCCGAGGAGGAAGCCCGTGATGCCAAGGATGAGGATCCCGCCCATGAACCCGAAGAACATGATCACGGGGGAAAGGCAGGCCCTCCGCCCCATGAGGATGGGCCGGAGGGTGAGCTCGGGGAGGAGGGCGACCATGACGACTCCGACGAAGAAGACGAGGAGGAACCCCCGGAGATCGCCAAGGGCAAAGGTGTAGAAGAGGAGGATGGCCATGGGCACGGAGGCCCCGAGGACCGGCACGAGCTCGCAGAGGGCCGTCGCCGTGGAGAGGTAGAGGACATGGCCGTACCCGAGGACCCAGAAGAAGGGGATGGAGAGGGCAAAGGTGAAGGTGACCATGATGAGGTGGACCACGAGGACCGAGTACAGGGTATCCACCGAGACGGTGGCGAGCCGGTGGTAATACTCCATCCAGTCTGCCGGGATCCGCACGAGGAGCCGCCGGAGAACCCGGTCCCCCAGCCAGAGGGAGAGGAAGAGGGCGGCGAGGAAGAGGATAAGCCGCTCGTTGCCGATGACCGAAAGGAGGGTGATGCCCGACCAGAAGCTCCCGACGCCCCCGATGACGGCCCGGATTACTCCCATGGCATCCCCGATGGTATCCTGAGGAATACCGAGCGCCGTGAACCGGGAGGCGAAGAGCTCCACCCCGTTCGCCGCCCCCATGAGGATCTCCCCGTTCGTGGCGAGGTTCTCCTGCATGACGGTGACGGTGAAGGAGATCCCCGCGATGGCCACGAGGAGGAGGATGAGGGTGATGGCGAGGGCGGAGAGCCAGCCGGGGATTCTCCGGCCGAGCCGGTGCTGGAGGGGCGCGAGGACAACGGCGACGGCTATCCCGAGGGGGACCGTGTCCGCCCAGGGCCAGAGAAGGGCGAGGACGGCCACCCCGGCGAGGAGTGCTGCGATGAGGAGGGTTCGCCCCCGGCCGCCCGGTTCCATAGCTCTCAGGAGGAGTACAGCTCCCCCTTCTCATGTATCCAGCGGGTCTGCGGCAGGCATTCCTTTATGAGCACAGGCCGGGTACCCTTGATCAATGCTTCGGCACAGCTGCGGCTACGAGGCCAATTTCCATTGCAAGAACTGCCGTCTTCCCCTCGCCCAGGACGAACGGATCGGCCTCTACTGCAAGAAGTGCGGGAGGCGGATCACCACCATCTGCCCCGGCTGCGGCAGGCCATGGTGATCAGGTCTCGTTCAGGAGCCACTGGGCGTACTTCGCCCTGAGCATGCGGATCTCGGTGGGGGAGAGGTCCGCCCGGCCCTCCTTCTCGAGGAAGTGCTGGAGCTGGGCCACCACCTCCTCGGCATCGGTGAAGTCCCTGACCTCGAGGTACGCGGGGGCGCTCTTCACCTCGATGACCTCCCCGCAGACATGGCAGAGCTTGTGCCGCTGGTACCGGTCCACGTAGCAGAAGGTGCGGCAGCCCGGGCAGCGGATCACGAGGTACACAGTGGGAGATACCCAGTTTCTGGTGATATAGTTTCTCCTGCAGGCGGGGATCGCCCCGGATTTGGAGAACGGCCCGAAATTTTCCGGGCGGCCCGGAAAAGGAGAGGGGCGTACGCCTAGTAAAGGGCGTTCAAGATGAAGATGACGATACCGATGGCGACGGCCACGACCGCCACGGCGTAGGGGCTGATCTGGACGGCACGCCGGTCCGTGCTCTCGTAGTAATTGACGAGCCCCGCCGAGGAGATGAGCCTGCCACCTGCCTTTTTTGCCATGTACAGCTATTTCCCGTACGAGGTAAAAAAGCTCTCAGGGACCATGCCGACCGACTTCGAGGTGACCGGCCATGCCCTCGTCGGGAGGGACCTCGAGCCCCGGCCCGCCCGGATCACCGTCAGGGACGGGGAGATCCGGGAGATCGCCGAGCTCCCCTCGGCCCCCCCTCTCTGGATCTGCCCGGCCCTCTTCAATGCCCACACCCATGTCGGGGATACCGTTGCGATGGACGCCCCCTGGCGGGGCTCCCTCGAGGAGCTCGTCACTCCCCCGGACGGCCTGAAACACCGGATCCTCCGGGAAACCCCCAGGCCCGCCCTCATAGGGGGGATGCGCGCGAGCATCGGGGTGATGGTCCGGTCGGGAACCGGGGGCTTCGCGGACTTCCGGGAAGGCGGGAGGGATGGGGTCCGGGACCTCCGGGAGGCGGCGGAGGGGCTCCCGTGCCGGCCCGTCGTCTTCGGGCGGGACGGGGGCGAGGAGATCGCCGAGGGGCTCGGGATCCCCTCGGCCCGGGACTCCCCCGACGCCGGAGAGGCCGTTGCCCGGGCGAGGAGGGCAGGGAAGCCCGTTGCCTTCCATGCCGGCGAGCGGGATGCCCTCGACATCGACGGGGCCCTTCGCTACGACCCGGACCTCCTCGTCCACTGCACCCATGCCAGCGACCGGCAGCTCCGGGAGATCGCCGACCGGGGGATCCCCGTGGCGGTCTGCCCCCGTTCCAACTGGGTCCTCGGGGTCTCCTCCTCCCCCGCGCACCCCCCGGTGAGGCGTATGCTCGACCTCGGCATCACCCTCCTCCTCGGGACCGACAATGCCATGTTCGTCCAGCCCGACCTCTGGGCCGAGATGGCCTTCATCCACACCGTGTACCGGGTCGATCCCCGGGAGGTTCTCGGCATGGCCGTCCGGGGCTCTGCCTGCCTCTCTGTGCCCTCATTCCTCGAGGAGGGGTCGCCGGCCCGGTTCCTCGTCATCGACGCAGCGCGGTCGAACCTCGCCGCGAGCCGGGACCCGGTGGCATCCCTCGTGAAGCGGGCGGGACCCTCCGACGTCACGGAAAGATATTTATTTTAACCGAGAGAATACGTAAACGCAGCCATTTTGAGAGTGCGTATGTTCCAATCCATACTCGTAGCCATAGACGGGTCGCAGAAGAGCGGGGCTGCCCTGGATGTCGCCATTGGGGAGGCGAAGGTCCATGGGGCCGCGCTCCATGTCGTCTACGTCATTGAGACCGGCCTCTTCTCGTCCATTCCAATGGACAACACCTGGGAGGTGATCTATGGGCTCCTGGAGAAACAGGGGAAGGAGGCCCAGCTCGCGGCACTGAAGCGGGCCCAGGCCCAGGGCATCGGGATCACCACCCACCTGAAAGAGGGCCATGCCGGCGAGGAGATCATCAGGCTCGCCCGGGAGATCGGCGCCGATCTCATCGTCCTCGGCTCCCATGGCAAGAGCGACCTCGACCGGATCATCCTCGGGAGCGTCTCCTCCTTTGTCGTCAGCCACTCCCCGGTTTCCACCCTGGTGGTGCGGTCATGACCAACCTGAAGGTCCGGGCCTTCATGACCCCCGACGTGGTCTCCGTGGAGATCCCGGGGAACCGGGATGATGTCCTCAAGATCCTGAAGCGGACGGGCATCAGCGGCGTCCCCGTCCTCAAGGAGGGGAAGCTCGTGGGGATCATCACGAGGAAGGATATGCTCCGGAAGTCCGAGGAGACCCAGCTCGGCCTCCTCATGACCCGGAACCCGGTGACCATCGGGCCGGACGCGACCCTCGAGGAAGCGGCAAACCAGATCATCACGAAGAAGGTCCGGAGGCTCCTCGTGGTAGAGAAGAAAGACCTCGTCGGGATCCTCTCCGTGGCCGACCTCATCACGGCCATCGCCCAGCTGAAGTCCCGGCAGGAGATCAAGGACCGGTTCACGAGCTCCACCTTCGCACTCTGGGAAGAAACCCCCCTCAACCTCGTGGGCCGGGTGATGGAGATCTCCGGCGTGGACGCCATCCCCATCCTGGACAACGAGGGGGTCCTCTCGGGGATCATCTCCGAGCGGGACCTCATCAAGCACACCTCCATCGAGGACTCGGTGGAGACCTCGGACTTCTCAAACGGGACCGATGACGACGAGTGGACCTGGGAGAGCATCCGGGACCTCCACACCCTCTCCTTCGGGGTCTCGAAGGTGAAGCTTCCCAGCCGGCCGGTGAAGACCGCCATGGTGACGAACGTCGTCTCCGTCCCCCTGAACTCGGAGATCGGCGAGTGCGCCCTCAAGATGCGGCGTGCCCGGGTGGACCAGCTCCCCGTGGTGAACAGCGAGAAGCAGCTCGTGGGGATGCTCTATGACCGGGAGGTTATCCGGGTCCTCTGCGATGGGGGGCAATCATAAAATTTAAGAGAATGAAGCGCGTTGTATGGATGGACACGCTTCATTCTTAGGCGTTTTTCTTAAAACCTGAGGGATCTCTATGCAGGAATTATCCCAAGAGGCATTGAAGGGGACGACCACCATCGGGCTCGTCTTCAAGGACGGGGTGATCCTCGCTTCCGAGCGGAGGGCCACCATGGGCAACCTCGTTGCGAGCAAGCGGGCGAAGAAGGTCTACCAGATCGCGGACCGGATCGGGATGACCACGGCCGGCGGCGTGGGCGATGCCCAGCAGCTCGCCCGGATCATGACCGTCGAGTGCAGCCTCTACCAGATCCGCCGGGGCCGGCCCATCTCGGTCGGGGCCTCCTCGACCCTCCTCTCCAACTACCTGAACCAGAACCGGTACTACCCGTACTACGTCCAGCTCCTCGTCGGCGGGGTCGACGAGACGGGCCCGAGCGTCTACTCGGTGGACGCCATGGGCGGGGCGACCAGGGAGGAGGAGATCGTCGCCACCGGCTCCGGCTCCCCCATGGCCTACGGGGTGCTCGAGGACCGGTTCCGGCCCGAGATGGGCGAGCAGGAGGCCGTGGATCTCGCGGTCCGGGCCCTCCGGGCCGCCATGCGCCGGGACATCGCCTCGGGGGAGGAGATCAACGTCGTGGTCATCACGAGAGAGAAGTACGAGGAGTACATCGTGGAGAACGGCCAGAAACACCCCATTTCTGCCTCAGCCTGATTCCTCTTTTTTCCAAACGGACGGTTTTTCATGACCATCGAGCTACGTTTAAAGGAACTGAAGGAGAAGATCGACGGGATCGTGCCCTCGGGCATCTCGGTCACCCAGGTGGAGTTCGAGGGTCCCGAGCTCGTCATCTACACCGAGGACCCGAAGAAGTTTGCCGACCAGGCCGATCTCATCAAGATCCTTGCGCGTGACCTCCGGAAGAGGATCGTGGTCCGGCCCACCATCCTCGAGGAGCCTGAGAAGGCCGGCGGGAAGATCCGGGAGGTCGTCCCCGGGACTGCGGGGATCACCGACCTCTTCTTCGACGCGGACACGGGCGAGGTCCTCATCGAGGCCGAGAAACCGGGGGTCGTCATCGGGAAGAACGGGGCGACCCTCCGGGAGATCACGAAGGAGATAGGGTGGACCCCGAAGGTGGTGCGGACCCCGCCCATCGAGTCGATCACGATAAAGCAGATCCGGCAGTACCTCCGGTCGGTGAAGGAGGACCGGAAGACCTTCCTCCGGGCCATCGGCCGGCGGATCCACCGGGAGGCTACCTCGAAGGACGAGTGGGTGCGGGTCACGACCCTCGGCTGCTGCCGGGAGGTCGGCCGGGCCGCCTTCCTCATCTCCACGCCGGACAGCAAGATCCTCCTCGACTGCGGCGAAAAGCCGAGCAACGCGAACGGCACCCCCTACCTCTACGTTCCCGAGATCGCCCCCCTGTCGGGGCTCGACGCCGTGGTCCTCACCCATGCCCACCTGGACCACTGCGCCCTCGTCCCCCTCCTCTTCAAGTACGGCTTCGACGGGCCGGTGTACAGCACTCCGCCGACGAGGGACCTCTCGGCCATGCTCCAGCTCGACTACCTGGAGGTCATCCAGAAGGAGGCGGGGAAGACCCCGTACACCTCCACGGACGTGAAGAACTACATCCGGCACTCGATCACCCTGAACTACGGGGCGGTGACGGACATCGCGCCGGACATCAAGCTCACCTTCCACAACGCGGGCCATATCCTCGGCTCGGCCATCGCCCATTTCCACATCGGGGACGGCCTCTATAACATCGCGTTTACCGGCGACTTCAACTACAGCAAGAGCCGGCTCTTCTCCCCGGCCCAGAACCAGTTCCCCCGGCTCGAAACGGTCTTCATGGAGTCCACCTACGGGGGCTCAAATGACATCCAGCCCTCCCGGAAGGATGCCGAGGTGAAGCTCTACGAGGTGGTGAACGCCATCCTCTCCCGGGGGGGGAAGGTCCTCATCCCGGCCTTTGCCGTGGGCCGGTCCCAGGAGGTCATGCTGGCCCTCGAGGAGGGGATGCGCCTCGGGCGGATCCCGAGGGTGAACGTCTTCCTCGACGGGATGATCCGGGAGGCCACGGCCATCCACACCACCTACCCGGAGTACCTGAATGCCGACCTCAGGAACCAGATCTTCCACGACGGGATGAACCCCTTCCTCGCCCCCTGCTTCATCCAGGTGGACTCCCCCGAGCGCCGGGAGCAGGTCGTCGGCGGCGACCCCTGCATCATCATCACCACCTCGGGGATGCTGAACGGCGGGCCCGTCATGGAGTACTTAAAGGCCCTCGCCCCCGACGCGAAGAACGCCCTCGTCTTCGTCGGGTACCAGGCCGAGGGGACCATCGGCCGGCGGATCCAGAAGGGGTGGCGGGAGGTGCCCCTCGGCGGCAGGGAGACCATCGCCATCAACATGGATATCGACACCGTGGACGGGTTCTCGGGGCACTCGGACCGGCGGGAGCTCATGAACTACATCGGCCACCTCCAGCCCAGGCCCGAGAAGATCTTCACCATCCATGGCGACGAGAACAAGACCATCGACCTCGCCGTCTCCCTCCACAAGCGGTTCCACATCGAGACCCATTCCCCGCTGAACCTCGAGACCTACCGCATGATCTGAATGAGGGAGAGCAATCCCCTCTCCCCGGGGGTCCGGCCGGTGGTGGCCCGATGAGGGAGCGCCTCCCCCTCTATCTCGGGGTCTTCTCGGTGATGGCCCTCTCGAACGCCATCGTCCCCGTGCTCCCTGCCTTCGGGGAGGGGCCTGCCCTCCAGTCCCTCGTCTACTCGGCCTACTTCCTCGGGGCCTTCCTCACCGTCATACCCGCCGGGGTCCTATCGGACAGGGCGGGCAGGATCACGGTCATTCGGGCAGGCCTGGCCATCACCGTCGCCTCAGGCCTCCTCATCGTGGCCCTCCGGGACCCGCTCCTCGTCCTCGCAGGCCGGGGCATCGAGGGAGTGGGGGCCGGCCTCTTCATCGCTGCGGCCATGTCCTGGGTGAACACCCGGCCGGACCATGAGAAGACCTCGGGGGATTTCATGGCCTCCCTGAACCTCGGGCTCGTCACCGGCCTCCTCGCCTCCGGCTGGATGGCGGAGGCCTCGGGAAGCGCGCGGGCCGGGATCCTCGCCTTCACCCTCCTCTCGGTCGTCCCTGCGCTCCTCGTCCTCTCTGCCACCGAGTCTCCGGGCCTGCTCCCCACGGGACGGGGCCGGGGATGGATCGCGGCGGGCCACCTCCCCCTCTATCTCTCGGCGGTGGTCCTCATCGGGGTCACGGGAGCCGTCACGGCCCTCTACCCCGGATTCACCGGCGAGTCGCCGGCTCCCACCGGGGCCGCCATCGCGGTGATGTACATCGCCACGGTCGCAGGGGTTATGGCGGCCTCCAGACTCCACCTCCCACCGGTCCCGACGATCCGGATCTCGGCCATCCTCATGGCCGTGTCGATCCTCCTCGTCCCCCTGTCGCCCGTCGGCTTTGCCTTCATCGGCGCCATCGCCGGCTTCGTCATGATCGCCCAAATGGCATACCTCGCAGGCACGGGCCTCCCCCAGGGGGCGGTGATGGGCTCGTACAATGCCGCCACCTATGCCGGGATGACCCTCCTCCCCTCCTTCGCCGGGGTCATCGCCGAGCGGGCCGGGTTCCTCCCGGCCTTTGCTGCCATCGCCCTCCTCGCCCTCTCCATGGCCGCGGTCATCGGCAGGTGCGGGTGCACAGACCCGGGGGATGGCACCTGAGGTCGCTGGAAGTACCCTGATCCGGACTTCTAACGGCCCCCCCGGGACTGCCTGCCGCCCGCCGGGTTTCTTCCCCGGACTGGTCCCCGGCCGGGTAACTGGCCCGTAAGGCTCTTCACCCTCGTGAACCGGTCCACGAAGAGGTTGAAGGCATCCCTGGCCGCGTTGAACCGGACGAGGGTGTTCTCCAGGCCGACGATTCCACCGTACCGGCCCTCGATGAGGGCCCGGGCATGGGCTGCCCGGTGTGACGGGACCACGGCGAAGACCGGCTTCTGGGGCGTCCCGTCGCAGACCTTGTACACGTAGTGGCCCCGCCCCCCGCCGAGATCCCCGGACATCTTCGCCACGATGACGTTCACCCGGTGCTTAAGGTGCCGCTGGAGCGTGGAGAGCCTGAGGGCCTTTGCCCCCCGGGGGATGCGGTAATTCTCCCGTGTCCGCCCTTCCTTCGAGAGCAGTGCATAGGAGAACTTGATGTCGGTGTTCAGGTAACGGTACCCGTCCTCCGACGATGCCAGGAGGCTCATGAACCGGGGAGGGGTGACGGGCGGGGCCTCCCGGAAGGACCAGCACCGGTCGGGCCGGCAGGCCGTGTTCCAGAGGGCCGTACAGGGAGCAGTGACGGAGAGCCCCTCCTTACCGAGGGCGTGGGTGAGGTTCCGGAGGGCGACGGAGTTCTCCAGGTCCGCGGGCTCGAGGATGAGGATGGTCCCGTCCTCTGCGAGGGACCCGGCGATCTTCCCGACGAGGGCGGCCCTCTCCCCGGGGGAAAGCTCCCTGAGCTCGTTCAGGACGTTTCCAAAGACGATAAGGTCAAGCTCCACGGGGAGGTCATCGGGTTCCACGGACCGGAGGTCCGCCTGGATGGGTTCCTCCACCTGTACCGCCGTGTTCCCCTCGGCGAAAGCAGGGACCAGGGAGCGGTACGCTTCGAGGTTCTCAGTTTCCTGCTCGAGGGCGAAGATCTGCACGTCACCGGGGGAGAGCCGGCCCCAGGCCTCGGTGATGGCGAGAGGGACGGTGCCGGGACCCGACCCGGCATCGAGGACCCGCATACGATCCTTCAGGAGACCGTCCCCTGCCATGTCATGGAGGAGGTGCAGGGACTGCACGAAGACGACCGGGAACTGGTAGGTGAGGTACGCGAGGACCCGGTAACCGGCCCGGTAGGATATGGGCCTCTCCCGTGCCTGGTCCCAGTATTCCCCTTTCTGGGCCCGGATGGCGGCCCGGATCCGGTCGAGAACCACGGGGTCATCATGGTCCTTCCCGGTCTTTCTCCCGATGTACGACTCGATGAGTCCCTGGATCCGCGGGGGGATGAAGGGGCGCCCGAGGAACGCCCCGTCAGCCTCCAGGGCGCTCCGGGAGGGCAGGACGGGGTTCGCCGGCGGGGAACGGGATATAAGGAGATCCTCCCCCCGCTCATCTCCCAGGAGGTCGAGGAACCCGAGGCGCGGTTCCAGGATCCGCCGGAGCTCCCGGAGCTTCACCCTTTTCCCGGGGCCCTCCTGCAGCTCGGAGAGGAGGAACGTATCCCTCTCGTGTGCCATGGAGCGCACCGCCCCGAAGAGATCCCTCCTGCTCATCATGGTTGGGTATGCGACCCCGGGATAAAACCTCCCCCCCCCCGAACTGCATCCCCGGGCCATCGGACAGGCACAAAGCTCTTCCCTTCGCCCCCGGATACCATTGCATGGTGATGGCCGTGTGCGGAGGCGGAGGACCCATGAACCTCGACCTGGATGAAGTGACCTGGGAGAAGTACCGGTGCGAATCCTGCGGGAGGAGGTTCCTCTCCATGGCGAAGAGGCCCCGTTGCCCGTCGTGCAGCTCTGAGGAGGTCACCAGGGCATAGGGTTCCCGGGCTGGCACAACCCCGTTGGGCCGGAGGCAGCTCCCTAAAAAGGCGCAGCCTGGCACCCGCCCCGGAGGGTCCTCCCGGATATGGGGGCCGCCCGGCGGTATCCGGCGGACACCTAGTGTCAATGGCTCCTCATCTGCTCAGGATTCTTAAGATAAACCTTTCTTTTCCGGGAAACAGGATATTCTTCATTCCCGGGGAATTCCCATGGAGGCAGCGGCATATTTTTATCTTCTATATCAAGATTTCTTTATCCTTATGTTAACTTTTTTTGGCTAATTCATAAAAATTCTTTCCTTTCAATAAATTAAAATAGTTAACCGTAGGAGATACTCTACAGGGTCCGGATCAGCAGTGGTCCCTCGGCGGAATTGGATCCGGCCCTGACCTTTCGGGGAAGATACCGTGGTCGCGATGCATGGTGGCCTCTTCCAATATAGAAAGCTCTCAGTGGAAAGTCCCCAACCCCCGGGATTTGCACGGCTGCATTCTTCGGTGATGGAACCCGTAGGCAGGAATCTTTTCAGGGCTCCAGTTCCCCCACTCCCCCACATCAGGGGATAGAACCGGTACGGTACAGAGGCCGATCCCCGTGCATCGGGGATCTCCCCGATTTTGCCCGAAGCCTTTCCAGCCCAGGGGAACCGTTCAGTTTTCCCCTCACCATGCCTCCCTGTCCAGTGACCCCATCGACCCCGGTTTTCGGAGGTCTTCGAACCCGCCGCCTGCACGACGTCCCATCTCTTCAGCGTCGAGCTCCCGTCGTACAACGACGACGTACCGGAGCTCTTTATCCCGGCCTTTGGCACCGCCCGGCAGGTGAAGGAAGAGGCCGCCTCGGCCGACCTCGAGGTGTCTGTCCCTGAGAATCCCAAAAACAATCAGCTGTCTCCGGTTCTAGGTCCTGGAGAAAAACTCTCACTTTTTTTCTTCATTTCCCCCGAAATCGGGGCCATGTTTCTCCGGGGCCCGGAGGCAATCTTCCAGCGGTGCCCTGATGTTCAGGTTCCGTAAGGGAGAAGAGCAGGAAACCGGGGAGGTCAGCCAGACGGGGGATCCCTCGTTGCCTCATCGTAGAGGAAGATCTCCTCGACGTTCACCCTGAAGTGCCGGGAGATCCGGAATGCGAGGTCGAGGGAGGGGACGTACTTCCCCTTCTCGATGGCGAGGATGGTCTGGCGGGTCACCCCGATGGCCTGGGCCAGGTCCTCCTGGGTGAGGTCATGCATCGCCCGGTAGACCTTGATCTTATTCCTCATCGGTCTCCCACTCCCCGTACTTCCGGGCATAGTAGATCCGGAACCCAACGTAGAGGAAGATCATCAGGCAGAGGAGGCCGAGCTGGATATAGCCCATGAGCTTGGGCGGGAGGATCACGGGAGGGCGCCCGGAGCGCGGCTCCCGCGGGAACTCCGGAATATAGAGGATCTCCATGACTGCACCGATGGAGATGGCGGCAAAGACCACCCAGAAGACCTGGAAGGTCCGTACCATGGCCTCCTCGGTGATCTTGATGGTCCGCTCGTCATCGATGAGGTCCGTGACCGTCCGCCGCACCAGGTAGGTGATGAGGATGGCAAAGACAAAGGAGATCTCGATGAGGAGGGGGCGGTGGGTCTCCACCGAGTACCAGAAGATGCCGAGGAGGGTGAGGGCGATGCAGCCAACGAGGAGATAGAAGGTGTTCTTCTTCATGATGTTCCTTGTTAACTATATTTTACATTTCCGGTATATGACCGTTTAGATGCCATGGCGAACGGGTGGAATAGGAAGCCCGGGGCTTCTCCAGTCCACCGGGGGTCCAGGAACCCGGTTTCCCCCCGGACAGGTAAGTTTATATAACTAAATGTAAAATTTATATTACAATTTCGCAGGAAGAACCTTAATAAGAAACGACCGACAAGGGGAACGACGGAAAAAGCAATTCATCGGTGAAAAGAGATGAAAATTCACGGGTACCTGATCCTTCTCATCCTGGCCGCGGCCCTCGGGGGTGCCGCCTCGGCCCAGACCACGTCTGACACGGCCTTCTCGCAGGTGGTCATCTCAAAGGTTGCCATCGATCCGCAGGTGATGATGCCGGGCGATAAGGGGACCATCACCGTCACAGTGGAGAATACCGCCACCGAGCCGGTGAACATCGCCCGGGCAACCTTCTATCTGGATGGGATAGATCTCCTGAACAAGGGGGCATACGATTCCCAGGTCACCCTGGGGCCGGGCAATTCCAGGGATTTCAGCTTCTACGTGATCGCGACCGGCCAGGGAGGGCTCTACCAGCCCGCGTTCTACCTCGATTTCGTAGGAGGGGGTTTTTTGAAGTATCTCATCCCGCTCAGGATCGATACTACCAGTCTTCAGGTCTCGGTGCTCGATGCCCCCGATTATTTCTCAACGGGGCGGAAGGACGAGATCACCCTCCGCATCGGGAACCCCCGGGACAACAACCTGACAGGGATCACCGTCACCCCGCAGGGCGAGGGAGTAAAGATCATCCAGAGCAACTACTTTGTCGGGGACCTGGGGGCCGGGAAGTCGACCCAGATGGTCTTTGATGTCATCCCGTCGCAAGCGGGGGCCATTACCTTCCACACAAGCTACCGGAACGGTATCAATGTCCATGAAACAGATACCCGGTTCCCCATCCAGATCGACGACACCAGGAGGAGCGCCGACCTCGTCATCAACAACGTGAAGCTCACCAGCTCGGGAGGGGGCTACCAGCTCGACGGGGACATCACGAACGGGGGGCTCGATGACGCGAAATCCGTCGTGGTCACCGTCAGGGACCCGGCGATACCGACCGATCCCTACCCCTCGTACGTGGTGGGGGGCCTCGCCGTGGATGACTTCTCCAGCTTCTCGGTTACCTTTACGGCCCCCGCCCTCGCCACGCTGCCGGTCCTCGTCCAGTGGAAGGATTCGGACGGGAACTCGTACCAGAATACCATCGACGTGAACCTCCGGACGGCCTCGGTCGGCGGGAGCTCCGGCAGCTCGTCGACAAGGGTGGTTTCCGGCGGGGGCGGCGGCGGGCCCGGCGGCTTCTTCGGGGGTGGGAGGAGCGGACTCTCGATCCCTGTCATCCCCATTATTGCCATCATCGTCATAGCGGTCGCTCTCGTCATCGCATGGCGGAAGGGAGTCTTTGCACGGTTCTCGAAGAAGGGGAAGGGAAAGCAGGGGAATGACCAGGCCCGGAAATGAGCCGGGCCGCGAGACGGGAGAGGAGGCCGGATCATGAGCGGTGATTCCGTCATCAGCCTCGTCAACGTGACGAAGGTCTACCACATGCCCGCCGAGGACGTGGTGGCCCTCGACCAGGTCTCCCTCGACATAGAGCGGGGAGAGTTCCTCGCCATCATGGGCCCCTCGGGCTCGGGGAAGTCCACTCTCCTCAACCAGATCGGCTGTCTCGACCGGCCGACGGAGGGGGAGGTCCTCATCAACGGGAGGCCCATCCGGCAGATGAGCGACAACGAGCTCACCGATCTCAGGCGCGATACCCTCGGGTATATCTTCCAGACCTTCAACCTGATCCCCCTCCTCACGGCCTACGAGAACGTGGAGTACCCCCTCATCCTCAGATACAAGGCCCACGCCGGGAGGGAGAAGATACTTGGCCTTCTCAGCCAGGTAGGGCTCGACGAGGCCCTCGCCAACCATACCCCGAGTGAACTCTCGGGCGGGCAGCAGCAGCGGGTGGCCATCGCGAGGGCCCTCGTGAACGAACCCGACATCCTCCTCTGCGACGAACCGACGGGGAATCTGGACTCAAAGACCGGCACCCAGATCATGGAGATGCTCGCCTCCTTCAACCGCCAGGGGAAGACCATCATCATGGTCACCCACGACACCCGGATCGCCGGGTACGCGCGCAAGATCATTACCATCGAGGACGGGAGGATTGCATGATCGGCGGGGATATTTTCGTCTCTCTCGCGTACAGGAGCGTCCGGCTGCACCTGCTCAGGTCCCTCCTCGCCGCCCTCGGGATCGTTATCGGGGTGATCGCCATCACCTCTCTCGGGATCATGGGGGCCAACCTGACCATGTCCGTTTCGGCACAGCTCTCCCGTACCGCGAACGTGATCACCGTCTCCCCGTATACCGGGGGAGGCAGGGGCTTTGGCGCCGGTGGCGGGGGTGGCGAATCCAATGTCAACCTGAACATCACCCAGTCCCAGCTCCAGGACATCATCCAGGTAGCCGGGGCAAACCAGGTCATCCCCATCTACTCGAATTCAGACCGGATAACGGTGGGGTCCAAGGTCGGGAGGGCGAGCATTTATGGCCTGCCCCCCGACAAGGTGCAGGACCTCCTGACGGTGCAGGAAGGGACAGCCCTCAGGGGAGGGGACGGGGCCCTCGTCGGCGCAACCCTGGTGAGCGACTTCGACCTGACCGTCGGGAGCAGGATTAAGTTGGGTGACACATCGGGGAACAGCACCCCGAACATCGTCCGGGTCATCGGGATCCTCCAGTCGCAGGGTGCATCCTTCTCCATCAATGCGGACCGGGCCCTCATCGTGACGGACAAGTGGTACACCTCCGCATATGGGGGATCGGGGGACTATTCCCAAGTCCAGATCATCGCGAATGACCTCAGCCAGATAGGGACCATCATCAACAATACCGATAAGAGGCTGAACAGGAACGAGAAGCTGCCGGTTGTCCGGATCAGCAGCCCCTCCCAGTTCCTGTCGACGGTCACCTCCACCCTCGGGTCCATTACCTCCTTCATGACCATGCTCGGTGCCATCTCCCTCATCGTGGCGGCGGTGAGCATCTTCAACGTGATGATCATGTCCGTCACGGAGCGGATCCGGGAGATCGGGATCCTGCGTTCCATCGGGACAAGGAAGAGCGAGATCCGGAAGATGTTCCTCTACGAGGCCATCATCATCGGGTTCATCGGGGCGGGGGTTGGAGCGATCCTCTCGGTAGTCTTCGGGTACCTGACGGTCCTTGCCATCGTGGGGAACACGACCTATTTTTTCACGCCGGCGAGCCTGATCTACATCCCTCAAGGGATGCTCATCGGCGTCGCGACCTGTGTCCTGTCGGGGGTCTACCCCGCGTGGCGGGCCTCGGACCTCGACCCCATCGAGGCGCTCAGGGCAGAGTGACACCGGGGTTGAGTCACCAGGGTGCGAAGCAGCCTGGCGACGAACGGCGCATCGAAGGAATCGATGCGCGAGCGAACCGCCGGAACCGGGGTGCGACATCTCCTCACAGGCCCCGCATCATTTTTATGGCGCAGTACTCGCCGCACATGGTGCACGGCCCCTCCGCGGGCGCGAGGGCCCTTGCCGTCTCCCCGTCGAGGGCATAGGAGAACTGCCCCGCCCAGTCAAGCCCGGCCCTCCTCTCGGCGAGGCACCGGTCGCGGGGGCCGGGCCCGTACTTGATGGAGTCCCCGATGTGGGCGGCGATCCGGAAGGCCATGAGGCCCTCCTTCACCTGCCCCGCATCGGGGAGCCCGAGGTGCTCCGCCGGGGTGATGTAGCAGAGGTAGTCGGCACCGGCCCCCGCGGCAAGGCTCGCGCCCACGCAGCCGGCGATATGGTCGTGCCCGACGGCGATATCCGTGGGAAGGGGTCCGGCGACGAACAGGGGCGCTGTGGACGCCCTCTTGTAACGCCTCACGGTCGCGGCGATCCTGTCGGCGCGGACATGGCCGCCCATACCCTCGATGACCACCTGCACCCCCTGTTCACGGGCGCGATTCGCGAGTTCCGCGTTCAGTTCCATCTCCTCTCTCTGGGCCCGGTCCATCGGGTCATGGATGCAGCCGCTCCGCATGGTGTTCCCGAGGGAGAGGACAATATCATGCCTCCGCGCTATCCCGAGAACCTCGTCGAGACAGGTCATGAAGGGGTTCTCTCGCCCGGAGAGCTTCATCCAGGCAAGGGCCAGGGACCCCCCCTTTGATACCACCCCCATGATCCGCCTTCCCCTGCGGTACTTCGCAAGGATGCGCTTACCGGCGAGGTGCACGACAAAGGAACTGACCCCTTCCCTGGCCTGCTCCTTCATGATCCCGAGGATCCGGTCCTCGTCGAGGTCCGGGAGGCCGATCTCAGCGACCGCCTGGTACATGGGCACTGTCGTGATCGGGAGGCGCGTGGCATGGAATATCATCCGCCGGATCTCCCGGATGTTCCCGCCCATGGAGAGATCAGAGAGGGTATCCGCGCCATGGTTTTCGGCGAGGATCGCCTTTTCCACCTCTTCCTCCGGGTCGATCTTCAGGGGCGAGGTTCCGATGTTCACGTTCACCTTGGTCCGGAGGCCCTTCCCGATGCCGAGGGCCCGCCTTCCCCTCCGCATGATGACGACCTCGCCCCTGCCAACTGAGGAGAAAAGGGCCCGAGCTTCGATCCCCTCCGCCCGGGCTACCGATCGCATCGCGGGAGTCAGCCTCCCGGCCTTCGCCTGTTCGAGCTGGGTCCTCATGCCTGTGCCTGATCAGGATCCTCTCCCCCTCGAAAGCCGCTGGAGAAGGAGCCGGTACAAAGGGTCACCGAACCGGTATATCATCCTTGTTCCCGGAGCGAACATGGGGGGAGTTATACACCCTCCGGGTGACTGGGGGTACCTGCGTCCAGCCTGCAGGGCTGGGGAATTATTTCCGGTGCGGAGTTCCCCCCCTCCAGGGATGGTCTGGTTCTCTCCGGTTTCATGCATCACCGAAATCCTTTTACCTGAAGGGATGGTATTGCCCCTCGGTCTCGGGCCCGCGAGGTGTTACCCCACTACCATGGAGGGGGGGGCCGGTTCTCAGGCCTGGGGAGTGAGGAGGAGGTCTCCATGCTGTTCGTCCTCTGGTACGAGTTTGATCCCAGTCACACCCATAGTGTGCTTGAACTGTGGAAGCATTTCACCTATCCTCCGGAGGTGAAGGTCATCAACAGGTACCTTCTCATCGGGAGGCACATGTCGGTTGCGATCTTCGACGCCCCGAGCGAGGAGTCGCTGATCAAGATCACGGCACCCTTCAGCAACTTCGGTGTCGCCCACATCGCCCCGGCGATACAGCTCGAGGATGCCCTCAGGGTGAAATGGTAAACCCACCTCATTTTCAGGGCGAAGGTTGAGGGCCTGGCAAGTCCCGGAGCGGCATTCGGGGCCCGTCTTCAAGGGAGATCAGGAGTTTATCTCCTTCTCGCCTTCGTGCGTGCGATGATTCATCCCCACCAGGGCAGGGATCCCCTGGAATGGAGCACTATGGGAGGTCCGTCACCTGCACGACATTTCAAATGGACCGTGCGCAAGAAAGTACTTCAGAGGTCTACCATGACAAGACTCTCGGATACCCTCGCCGAACGCGACAGGAACCGCGAACGAATCCTGCGCGAGGCACCGGATCTCGCGACCGCCTTCTCCGGCATGATCGCCTCCAGCCTGAAACCCGGCGCTCTCGACCGGAGGCAGAAGGAGCTCATCGGCATCGCGGGATCGGTGATCACCCGGTGCGAGCCCTGCCTCGCGCACCATGTCCGCGACGCCATCGCGGCGGGGGCTTCCAGGCAGCAGGTCATCGAGGCGGCATCGGTCGGCGTGAACTTCGGCGGGGCCCCGTCGTTTGTGTTTGTGTACTCGGTGCTGATGCAGTTCCTGGACGATGTGGAACGGCACTGAGTGATCGATAAACCTAAGCACCGACTTTATTTATGAGGAAATGGAGAAAAAAAATCCATGGATATGGATTCTCTTCTTCTCCTAATTTTGAGCGGTTTAATAATCTTAGATTTCTTAACAACTCACTATATCACAAAGAATTGCGGCATTTCTGCAGAAAGGAATCCTGCCATGAGATGGGTTTTGGAAAGGGGGCTTCTTATTCATATAGCAGTTAGATTAGGCATGATTCTTCTAGTAGGTTTTCTAATGAGTATTCCTTATCTGATACCCTTTCTCTTCCCATCGCTGATTATAAATCCTTTTTTGGGTTTTTTCGTTGAGATTATCCTAATAGGTGGGATAATTCTATACGGTTTTGTCCAATTGAACAATATTTATCAAATTTTAAAAATTAGACATTTTGGTTAATGCGAGGGGTGAGATTTGAACTCACGAACCCCTACGAGAATGGACCCTGAATCCATCGCCTTTGACCTGGCTTGGCAACCCTCGCGCAGCTGCAATGTTAAGTGAGAGATAAAATAAAGGTAATGATACCGCGCCACGACGACAAAGGTTCTCAATCCAGTGATATATGTTCTCCCTCACGGTTTTTGGCATTCGCAGTCTTTGTCGTCGTGCTCCTGGGGGGAGCTCCGGGTCGCACCCCGCCTGACGGCGGGTCGCTCAAGCTCGGTTCCTTACGAAACCTCGCAAACTCGCGACTTCGTCGCTCCAGCTCGGTTTCTTGCGAAACCTCGCTCTACCAAAACCGGTGCGTCCGGATGAAGTTCCGCTCTGCCTTCAGGATCTCCCGGTAGAAGGCGTCCCCCTCGGTCATGGTGGCCAGGATCCGGGAGGCGATCTCCGGGCCGATCCCCCGGCCGGCGAGGGCGATGACCGCCTTCTTCCCCGAGGAGAGGACGATGTTCGCGTTTCTCAGGAGCCGCGCCTGGATGGCCTTCTCCTCCTCGGTCGCGGGCTTCTTCCGGAGGACGACGGTACAGAGGTCCTCCTCGTAGGGTTTCACCGCAGCGATGAGCCGGGCGCCGCAGCTCGGGCACTGGGGCTTCTCCGGCACCCGGGCGACGGGGGTCTTCACATGCCACTTCCGGCAGTGGACGCAGCAGAGGACCACCTCCTCCCGGTCCAGGCGCTGCCTGAGGGTGGAGAGGACAGCTTGGTCGGCGAGGGGCGGGGGGATCATGTCCCGTGAGGAAAAGATCCCCTCCCGCCCGAGGAGGGTGAGGGGCCCGGTGGCGACGGCGACCTCGCCCTTTTTGATGTCCCCGAGGATGCTCGCCGCGCCAGGGACGTCCATGTACCGGGTGAAGAGCTCCCGGTAGACCTCCTCCTGGATGACGGTGCCCTCGAAGAGGTCGAGGAGCCGGTGGATGCTGAACCGCTCGTAGTCGGCCTCGGCGTCGATGGCCCCGAACTTCTTCGCCACCTGGACGAGCTTCCACCTGAAGAGTGAGGTGCGCTTCAGGGCGAGGGCGAGGATCCCGCCGAGGTGGGGGGGGTCGATGCAGAGGAGGATCTCCTTCACGTCAACGGGGGTGATGGTGGAGGGGAGCCGGAGGAGGAACCGGTAGGCACCCACCTCGATCCCAACAGTGGTCCCGTGCCGCGCCGAGAGGAGGATGGAGAGCACCCTGGCGAGGGCCTCGTTCGCCTTGTGGCCCCCGCAGACATTGCATACAACCCCGTCCTCGGATGATTCGAGGGTGATGAGCCGTTCATCGGGGATCCGGTCCTTCACCCGGTCCATCCGGCCGAGGAATCCCTGGGCGAACAGGACCGCGCCCTCATGGGCCGGGTGCCGGGCGAAGTCCCGCTCCCGGCGGAGCCTCCCCACCTCCCGGGCAACCTCGCAGGGGACGGGGATCTGCTCTCCCTCCCAGGAGGGGAGCTCCCCCTTCGCCTTCTTCGCGGGCTCGACGGTTATCCGTTCTCCGTCCATGTCGAGGATGCGCCAGAGCTGCCCCTTCGCGATGAAGACCGCCCCCGTGTAGGCCCAGCCGACGACGAAGGACTCGTCCAGGGTGGCGACGGTCCGCCGGGTGACCATGTCGAAGACCCGGATCTTCTTCTCGTCATGGATCATGGAGAGGTTCAGGGACAGGTACTTCCTCGTCCGGCCGGTCTTCATGATGTGGTCCCCGTCGATCCGGATGAGCCGGTGGGAGGCCATCTGCTCGCAGACCCGGTCGAGGAGGGCCCCCGTATCCCGGAAACACCCCGAGCGGGAGAGGATCGCGAGGACCTTCGCCCGGGGGATGTCCCCGTACTCGACCGCCATGGCCGCTACCTGGTTTGCCAGGACATCGGCGGCCCCGACGTGCGGGATCACAGGTTCTACCCGGTTCTCCTTCGCCATCCTCGCGATAACCATGGACTCGAGAGTGTCATCGAAGCCGGTGGTGAGGATGGTGCCACGGGAGATGGTGTGGAGCTGGTGGCCCGCCCTCCCGACCCGCTGAACGAGCCGGGAGACCTCCCTCGGGGATCCGAACTGGATGACATGCTCCACCCTCCCGATGTCGATGCCGAGCTCCATGGAGGAGGTGCAGATGAGGGTGTGGATCTCGCCCTTCTTGAACCGCTCCTCGGCATCCACGCGCACCTCCTTCGAGAGGGAGCCGTGGTGGACCTCCACGTCGCCGGTCTCGTAGAGCTGGTGCCCGAGTGCCTCGGCGGTGACCCGGGTGTTCACGAAGACGAGGCTCGAGCCCTTCCCGCCGATGCACCTCCCGACGTACCGGGCCTGGTCGGTGAAGTCCTCGCCGGCGTACCGTACCCCGATCTCGAGGTGCGGGGTGACCGGGATCTCCACCACCTCGAAGGGGCGGTCCCCGCAGAGGAAGGCGGCGACGTCGCCCGGGTTCCCCACCGTCGCCGAGAGGCCGATACGCTGGAAGTCCCCGGCATAGACGGCGAGCCGTTCGAGGGCGACGGAGAGCTGGGTGCCGCGCTTGGAGCCGGCGAGCTCGTGGATCTCGTCCACGATGACGTGCCTGACATGGGCGAGATGATTCCGGAGCACCTTCCCCATAAAGATGGCCTGGAGGGTCTCGGGGGTCGTGATGAGGAGGTGGGGCGGGTTGAGGGCCTGCTTCCGGCGCTCGTGGGCCGGGGTGTCCCCGTGCCGCACCCCGACGGTGAGCCCCAGCTCCTTGCACCACCATTCCATGCGCTGGAGGATGTCCCTGTTCAGGGACCGGAGGGGGGTGATGTAGAGGGCGCGGAACCCCGGCCCCTCCTCCCGGATGAGCCGGTCAAAGACCGGGAGCATCGCCGACTCGGTCTTCCCCGAGCCCGTCGGGGCGATGAGGACGAGATGCTTCCCCGCGAGGAGGGGGGGGATGGCCGCGGCCTGCGGGAGGGAGAGGTCCCTCCAGCCCCGCTTCGTGATGACCGCCCGGACCCTCCCGTCGAGGAGGGCGAGGGGCTCACTCCTCCCCGAGGCAGCCGAGGAGCCCGAGGTAGGTTCCATCGGTGAGAAACACCTCCGCGTCAGGGAAGTTCATGCACTTCGAGAGCGGCCCGAGGGTGCTCTCCTTCATCCTCGTAATGTCGTACCCCGTGAGCTCGTTGAAGGCCGGCATCACGAGGATCCGGGTCGGGCAGGCATCCTCTGCCTCCTCTCCTCCCGGGCCTTTTCCCCCGTCATTTCGTTCCCCCGCCCCGGCCCCCTTCTTCTCCCGGATCCCGCCCGGCTCACCCTCCTTCCTCCCGTTCCCGTTCCCGGTGAGGCCGAGGCACCCCTCGTCCACGGAGGTGAGGAGGTAGGCGCGGTCCCGGAGGGAGCAGCCCACCCCGTCCCGGAGGGCGACCATGGGGTGGTGGTGGCCGATGACGAGGAGGTGGCCGAGGAGCGCGGGATCGGGGTACGTGTGCCCGTGGAGATACCCGATGCCGTCGACGAGGGCCCCCCGCATGGGGAGGAGCTCCCCGTCCCGGAGGAACCGCTCTATCCCCCCGTCATGGTTCCCCGGCACCACCCTGAGGGGGGCGCGGGACCGGATCTCGTCAAGGAGGACGGGGAGCTCCCGGTACTCCTGCCGGGTCGTGAGGGGGACCGAGTGCTTCACGTCCCCGAGGAGGAGGACCAGGTCCGGCCTCCCCTTTTCGATGCAGGCGAGGACCCGGTCGCACCTCGTCCGTGCCTGGCTCGGTATGTGGATCCCGTGGACGTCGAGGTCTGACTCGATCCCGATGTGGAGGTCGGCGATGACGAGG